>NZ_JBWPWE010000005.1:0-164545 GCF_056590475.1 Anaerococcus sp. C0059F3 | reverse complement strand
TATTCTTTTACTACTTTCATTTTGAATTCTGTGCTATATTTTGCCATTAAAAAACTGACCTCCTTTAGTTAGTTTTTTGGTCTAACTTTTGGGGGTCAGTTCATTTTATTACTTGAAGTGGGTGGTTTTTTTATTTCTTATTTTTATCCTTAAGCTTATCAAGGATACTAGGTATTTTTCTTATTTTTTCTTTGCCTAGGTAGGTCTGTAAGAGGAGTAGGATTTTTTTATTGTTTGAACTATTAAATTCAAAATCTCCATTGCTTCTAGTGCAAATTTTAAATCTTAAAATCTTTTTGCCAAACAAGAGCCTTACCCCAACTAGGGAAATTTCTGAATATGGTATTTGTATATAATCTCTTGGATTTTTCTCATTATAATATTCAAATGCCTTATCCCCAATGTAAATATCCCCTCGGCTAGTGAAATTTTTTAGATAATTTCCCTTTGCATTCAAATCCACCTTGTTATTTTTACTTGATATCATCTACATTATATGGAAAACTCTTGCTAGTATTCCTACAACAAATAGGGATAATATAATTACTATAGGAGATATATTCTTCTTTAAAAGTTTGCATATACCTAAAGTTAATAGCAAGGCAGATAGACCTGGAATTAAGGAATCTAGGTTTTGTTGAAGGGTTGTCACCTTAACAGAGTCTAAGGCTGTTGGTCCAATCTCTAAAGCTTTGGATATTGCCATTTTAATTCCTTCAGCTCCTGCTGGTAGGACTGCCCAATCTATATAGGTTCCTGGTTGTTGTGTAACTGATGATACATTTATTGTAAAATTAATTGATACCCATCTTTGAACTAGGGCTCCGATTATGAACATACCAAGTATGGATGCCATAAGAGTTACCCTGCCTAAAAGTCCACCAGATAGGTCTTTTATTATTTCATTTCCTGTCCTATAACCAAATTCTTGGCTCTTCCATTCAAATATCAATCTCATAGCATTCCAGATTAGGAAAAATATTAATGGACCTACGATATTACCTGTTAGAGCTAAGGAAGCTCCAAGAGCTCCAAGTATAGGTCTTATTGTAAACCAGAATACTGGGTCACCTACACCTGCAAGTGGTCCCATAAGACCGATTTTAACACCATTTATTGCCCCATCATCAATATCCGCTCCGTTTGCCCTTTCCTCTTCCATGGCGAGGGTAACTCCCATTACAGAATTTGAAACATAAGGGTGGGTATTGTAAAACTCTAAGTGTCTTTTAAGGGCTTGACTCTGATCTTCTTTTTCAGTATAAATTTCTTCTAGGGCCGGAGAAATCGAATAGGCCCAGCCACCATTTTGCATTCTCTCATAGTTCATAACCCCTTGCAAAAATTGGTGACGCCACCAAACTTTTTTCCTTACTTCCTTACTAATAACTACCTTGTTTTCATTGTTATTTATATTTTCTGTCATATTAACCCCTCGAAATCATCTAAAATATCACCTAATGCATCACCCGAACCTGAAACAGCAGCCTTATTGCTTGTAGCAAGCTGTTTTAATGTCATATAAATAACAGCAAGCATTGAACCTAAGGCTCCCAAACCAATCAAAGTTAGTTGTGGCAAAGCCGCTAATACAAAACCGATAATGAAGAAAGGCCATGTTTCCTTACTGCTCATTATATTTATAACCATGGCATAACCAACAGAAGCAACCATACCACCACCAACAGCCATACCTCCTGTTAACCAGTCAGGCATTGCGTTAAGAGCATCTGTAACTACCTTAGCTGGGATAAAGCAAAGGATAATGGCAGGAATCATAATCCTGATACCTTGCAAGAATAAAGCAGTGTAGGTGAGCCTGTCTATCTTTCTAAAATCTGCAACTTCTGCAGCCGCATCCATGCCGTGGATGATAATTATAGACAAGGTCCTAACTATCATAGACAAGAACAAACCTGCAATGGAAAGTGGAATAGCCAATGTTATGGCTGTGTTTATTGCTGTTTCTGCATCGGCACTGCCACCTTTTAGTGCCAAGACCATAATGATAGATGATGCAACTGAGGCAAGACCAGCATCAGGAGCCACTGCAGCACCAATATTAGCCCAACCAAGAGCTATCAGCTGTAAAGAACCACCAAGAATTATTCCCTCTTTTGCATGACCTGTGAAAATACCAATGAGGGTACAAGCTACCAAGGGTTGGTGAAATTGAAACTCGTCAACTATACCGCCACAACCCGCTAAAAATGCCACAACGGCGATTAATACAATATTAATAATACTCATATTTTACTCCTAAGAAATTTTCAATTCTCTTTTAGCTTTTTCAATCATTCTATCAAAAGATTCAGGACTGTCAGCTGGAACTTTTCTAATATCAAATTCAACACCCATATCCTTAATCTTTTCAAGTGTTTCTACATCATCCTTGTCAAGGGCTATGGCATTTGTTGCAACAACCTTACCCTTAGAATGAGCCATAGAACCAAGGTTAACCTTATCTAGCCTGCCACCTAATTCCATAAACTTCAAAACAGATTGAGGCTCTTCAAACAACAATAGAGCCTTAGTTGAACCAAATCTTGGATCATCCTGAACCTGAATCATTTTCTTGAGAGGTATGACATGGGCCTTGACCCCTGGAGGTGCAGCTTCCTTAATCATTCTGCTTCTTAATTCATCCTTGCAAACCTTATCACAAACAACTATAATTCTGTCTGGATTTACAAACTTAGTCCAATTTGTAGCAACTTGCCCATGAAGCAATCTTGTATCAACCCTAGCCAAAACAATATCTATCCTGCCATCTCCCAAAACAGTACCTGTTGGTATTTGGCAACCGATAGTATTTTCCTCAAGTTCCTTAAGCAAGGTGGCCTTATCTGGTGGATTCACAAATTCAGGAACACCCTTAGCTCCTTCCCTAGCAGTATCAATTATTATCTTGGCAAGGTCGTGGGCGGATTCTGATGTCATCCTCTCAGATAGGGCTTGGATAAGCATAGGTAAATTCACACCTGCAACCACAGCTATCCTATCCTTATCTTCCTCATAGAGGGTCATGCATTGGTTAAAAGGTGTTCCTCCCCAGAGGTCTGCCAAAAATAAAATATCACCACTTCCGACCTTATCCATGGCCTTTTTTAGATTATTCCTATATTCTTCTGGGCCCATGGAAGGTTTTAACATTACAGTCTCTAAATTCTCTTGACTGCCAAAAATCATCTCAGATGATTCTTTTATACCTTTAGCAAAGTCACCATGACTAGCTAAAATAATTCCTATCATTCTTCCTCCTTTTCAATTGATATAATTTTCAAAATTTACATAAAAAAAATCTCTTAAAATTAAATAATCAAAATATTTATATGTCATGGCTTTCGTTAAAAAGCACCTGTTAATTATATAATTCTAAGAGCTGTCATCTAAGAAATCGTTCTCAAAAGACAAATAAGTACCAGGCCTTAAAATTATGATTATTATTAAAAAATGGGTAAATATAATTTATAAAGACCAATATTATTAGATACGATATAAAAAAAACAATCAGATTGTAGTTAGAAAAATAAACTAACTTTAATCATTATAATTAGTTTTAATACCCTATAGTTTTAGAATCATTAAGTAAAACATTTCCGGAAATTATAGTTTTCTAGCTTGACTCTTTATCACTATACTCTATTCGAAACTAGTTTCAATTTTAAACGAAAGTTTTTTTATTTTGTTCGATTGTTTTTTTCTTATCTTTGTAAATTTGTGTAAAGTTTTGAAAAAAAATACTATAATATTAATAGTAGGTAAAATAGTATATAAGATATAAACTTAATCTTTAAATTAATAAGGAGAATGTATGAATAAAAGTCAAAGGCAGGCTAAGCTTGTCGAAGAAATTAATAAAAGAAAAAAAGTTTCTGTAAACGACCTTTCTGACATCTTTGAGGTGTCTGCAGTTACTATAAGGAAGGATTTGACTGAGCTTGATGAGGCTGGCCTTATAGTTAGGACCCACAATTATGCAGAGTTGGCTGATGACGATTCAATTTCTAGAAAATTATCTTTTCACTTTATGGAGAAGACCCAAATAGCTGACAAGGCTTGTGAGCTTGTGGCAGATAACGAAACGGTTATGATTGAGTCTGGGTCTTGTTGTGCGATTTTTGCAAAAAAACTCGCTGAGACTAAGAAAAATATTACTATAATAACAAATTCTGTATTCATTGCTGATTATATAAGTGAAACTGGGGCTCAAATTATTGTCCTGGGTGGTATCTACCAAACTAAAAGCCAGGTTTTGGTGGGACCTGTCCTTGCTGAGTCGGTTAAACATTACAAGGTTGATAAGCTTTTTATAGGTGCAGATGGTTATTCCTGCGAATGGGGTTTTTCAAATAAGGATCCTTTCAGGGGTGAGGCTGTTAGACATATGGCTTCAAGGGCCAAACAAGTTGTCGTCCTTACAGAAAGCCATAAGTTTGAATTGGAGGGCAACCTAGGCCTCGGAGTTGCCGTTAATAAGGTTGTAACTGATAAAAATATCAAGAAAAAAACTAAGGACCGCTTGAAGAATTCTGGCATCAAACTAATCTTATCATAAAAAAAATCGCCCAATTTGGACGATTTTTTTCTTTATAGTATATCTAAGAAGGTTTGGCCTTCTTCTAAAATACTTTCAAAGTCTTCTTCGAAGGTTTTGATTGCAAAATCAACGTTTTTGTCATTTACCAGACCCTTAAAGACATCTGGGCCTAAAGTTAGGGCACCTACTCCTCTTTCC
The DNA here is from genome assembly GCF_056590475.1 of Anaerococcus sp. C0059F3. Classification (NCBI taxonomy): domain Bacteria; kingdom Bacillati; phylum Bacillota; class Tissierellia; order Tissierellales; family Peptoniphilaceae; genus Anaerococcus; species Anaerococcus sp. C0059F3. The sequence goes on along the minus strand of NZ_JBWPWE010000005.1, from coordinate 159,807 downwards.
ACAAGGTCAAGGACCTGGTTAGAATTTTTAAAGGATGCGGCTAGGATTTGTGCGTCAAAATCGTTAGCTTCTAGGATGTTTTGAATCTTTCTTGTCACACCAAGGCCGTCATAGCCTAGGTTATCAATCCTATTTACATAAGGAGCTAGGTATTTAGCTCCTGCCTTGGCGGCTAAGAAGGCTTGGAGAGGGGTGTAGATGCCTGTGGCTGTTATCTTTATCCCTTCCTTGGTGAGTTCTTCCATGGCCTTGAAGCCTTCTCCAGAAGATGGAACTTTGATATAGGTATTTTCCCCAAGTAAGGCTACAAGTTTTCTTGCTTGGTCCACCATTTCTTCTTTTTTTGATGCCACAACTTGGCAATGTAGGTCCATGTCTGGGCCGATTAGTTCTCTAATTTTAACAAGTCTATCTTTAGGATTTTCCCCTGCCTTAGCGAGGATAGTAGGGTTTGTTGTAACCCCGTCAATTGGGAATAAGGCTATCAGTTCCTTGATAGAATCTAGGTCTGCGTGGTCGATTAATAGTTTCATATTTTTTTCTCTCTCCCTCATCCGATATGAGTTATCATTATTAAATCATTTTCTTTATCTTTATTGTATTCTTTTTTTATTAAATTTCGGCTTATTTTCACCTAGGCTCTTTGCTTATAAAACTTTTACCAAGTCCTAGGTCGGATTTTCTTAGTATGACTTTACTTATCTTTAAAGACTTTGTTCAGTCCTTGCTATTATATCATCCTGGGTATCTTTTGATAAGACGTTGAAGAAGGCTGAATATCCTGCTACCCTTACTATTAGGTTTTTATGTTTTTCTGGGTGGATTTGAGCGTCTATTAGTGTTGCCCTGTCTACTACGTTATATTGGATGTGGTAGCCTTCAAGACCGTCGAAGAAGGCTCTAGTTAGGCTTATTAGTTTATCCTTGTTGCCTGGCTTATCTATCATGGTTGGAGTTACTTTTTGGTTTAATAAAACTCCACCTGTGATATCCCTGGTTGGGAGTTTGGCTACTGATTTTAATACTGCTGTTGGGCCATTTAAGTCTGATCCATGGCTTGGTGAACATCCTTCTGCTAGGGCTTCGCCCTTTTTTCTACCGTCTGGTGTGGCGAGTGTGCCTGCACCTTGTGGGACGTTGGCTGAAATTGAAGAGGTGCCAGCATAGTAGCAACCACCGATTGGTCCCCTGCCATACCTTGTATTTTTAGCCTTTTTAATCTCATCAATATAGGAATTGTAGGCCCTTGTTCCTAGCATATCAACGTAATCATCGTCATTGCCATATTTTGGAGCGGCTATTAAAAGCTCTCTGATTTCCTTGCCTCTTGGACTTTCAAAATTATCCATTAGAGCATCCCAGAGTTCTTCCTTGCCTACTGTCTTATCTTCAAAAACGGTTTTCTTGATGGCTGCTAGTGAGTCGGCTGTATTTGCAATTCCTACCTGAAGGCCTGAGATAAAGTCATAAACTGCTCCACCTTCCTTCATAGTAAGTCCTCTTTCTATACAATCGTCTGTTAATACGCTTGCCAAGATGTCGGCTGTGTTTTCTTCTTGGATTGTATCGCAAACTGAGTCTACTACTACTGTTTGCCTAGCCATTTCCCTAATGGTCTTATCCCAAGATTCCATAAAGTCTTCAAAATTATCCAAATCTTTAAATTCTTTGACATTTTCTATTAATAAAGTACCTGTAGCTGGGTCCTTGCCGCCGTTCATGGCTATTAGGATTCCCTTGGTAAAGTTTAAGAAGCTCATACCGGTACATCTATAGCCCCACTTGCCTGGAACAGCTGTTTCTACACAACCTACCGCACAATAGTTGTAGGCGTCTTCTTCTTTTACACCCTTTTCTATAAAAGATGGGATGATTACCTCATCTGAGTTAAAGGCTGGCATACCAAAACCACATCTGATTACTTCTAAACATTCCTTCATGAAGTCGTCTGGTAGATTTTTGTGGTATCTAACTGTGAGGTTAGGTTGTGGGAGATGGCATTGGGCGATTGTCTTAAGGATTAGCCAAGATGTCTTATTTGTGGCATCTTTTTTATCCTTAGTTTGGCCGCCTATGGTCACGTTTTGGTAAAGTGGGCTTCCTGCAGAAAACACTGTATGACCCCAAGGTCTTACCTTATTTATAGTATATGTTTTTAACCAAAGATTGACTAGGACTTCGCTCGCCTGATCCTCTGTAATCCTACCGCAAGCTAGGTCTTGCCTTAGGAAAGGATCAAGGTATTGGTCAACTCTACCATAAGAAACTGAGTGACCATTGGATTCGATTTGTAAGATAAGGTGACCTAACCAAATGGCTTGAACTGCTTCTTTGAAGGTCTTAGCTGGTTCAAAAGGAACCCTTCTTAACATCTGGCCAATTTCAAGTAGTTCTTCTTTTCTTTTGGCATCTGTAGTTTCTCTTGCCTTTTCTTCCGCAAGGACTGCATACCTGAGGGCAAAGTCCCTAACTGCGTCAATTACTATGATACAAGCCTTGTAGAAGTAGGTTTTTTTGATGTTTTTATAATCTGAAAGGTCAAGATTTCTTAATTTTTCCTCTGCCCTTTTCTTATAGTCTTTTAGGCCAACTTTTAACATGTTGGTGTAGTCAGCCGCAAAATGGCCGTCACCACTGGTTACCTTTCCTAAAAATGAAATTATGCCAAGGTCCGCATATTTTTGTGCCTGGTCAGGCATATATGGCTTACCCTTATCGTAAATGGTGTTATTTTCCCAATAAGGATATATGGCCCTTAATTTTTCCTTATTTTCTTCGGTAATTGTAAAGACGTCTCCGTCACGTTTTTCAAGGTCGTCTAGCTCGTCAATTACCCATCCCATTGCATATTCTGGAAAAATTGGCGCAGCCCTATTTGAAGAAGCTTGGTTACCTGCAATTAAGCCGCAATCTTCGATATAGATTGACATATTTTCTAAAATATCCTTAAGCATCAAGGCTCTTTTGATGTGAAGAGGTTTGTTTTGGTTTTCCTTATAAGATTTTGTTACAATTTCCGCTCTTTCTACACAAATTTCTGGGGTCTTGTCTAAAAGCTCATCCCTTAATTCTTGCATCCTTGGAGTTAAAGCTCCAAAATAATTACTTCCGTATGTTGACTGAGTCATATTTTTCCCTTTCTATTTTAGTTTTTCATATTTTCTTTCGTTCGAAACTAATTCATATTTCTAATGTAATCTTACTTCAGTTTTTATCTTTGTCAAATATTATTTTAAGTAACTCCAAGAATGGTATAGTCCTAATGAGAACAATATTAGTAAAGGATGATTTATGAACAAAAATTACGAATTAATTAAAAGTGAAAATTTCCCTGCTATAGGCATTGAGGCTTTCCATTATAAGCATATAAAGACCGGCGCCAAGGTCGTTTTTGCCAAAAAAGATGACACCAACAAGACCTTTGCCATTGGTTTTAAAACCCCACCAACAAATTCTAAGGGCATGGCCCACATTATGGAGCATTCTGTCCTTAATGGTTCAAAAAAATATCCGACCAAGGACCCTTTCATGGCCATGGATTCTTCATCTTTGCAAACTTTTTTGAATGCCATGACCTATCCAGACAAGACAGTTTTTCCTGTTTCAAGTGAAAATGACAAGGATTTTAGAAACCTAGTTGACGTCTATACTGACGCAGTTTTAGCGCCCCTTGTTATTAATAAAAAGCAAATCTTAGACCAAGAAGGTTGGCATTACGACATCGAAGGCGACCAAGTTGTTGGGGTTTCAGGCGTGGTTTATAACGAGATGAAAGGTGCCCTATCAGATCCAGAATCTATCATAGATAATGATATAAATTCCTATCTCTACAAAAATTCCCCTTACCAGTACGAATCTGGCGGTGATCCTCGTTTTATCAAGGATTTGACCTTTGAAGAATTCCAAAAATTCTACGCTGACCACTACCACCCATCAAACGCCTATATTTATTTTTATGGCAATATAGATGACATAGATCCATATTTGACAAGGCTTGACGAGGAATATTTATCAAAATATGAGGCTAAATCCATGGACCTTGCCATAGAAGTTAAGGAAAATTTCTATGAACAACCAATAGAGTCCACCTATCCAGCAAGTGAGGAAAAGCCTGGCCAAGATTATTTGACCTACGCCATGTTGACCCACTCTGCCCTTGATGTCAAGGAAACTCTAACTGCGGCCATTCTTGTAAATGCCCTTTTCAATATGGATTCATCAAAGATTAGGAATGAGATTCAAGAAATCTTATCTCCAGAATATTTTTACGCAAGAAACGCTTATGGCAACAGGTCAGCCCTTATTATCCAAGCCCAAAAAACTGATGCTGCCAAGGTCAATGACTTTGTGGAAATAATTGAAAGTGGACTAAAAAGAGCTAGCCAGGGAATTAACAAGGAAGCCCTCAAATCAGCCTTTTCCCTCTTTGACTTTGGCCAAAGGGAAAACCTAAATTCTGTAAATTCCGGCCTAAATTACTACCTATCCATGTCCTTTGACGCCGATCCTTTCGAAGTCTTTAGGCTGGTTGACTATTTAAAAGAACTTAAGGCTCTAATCGACACAACTTATTACGAGGACTTTATCAAGGAATTTTACCTAGATAATCCTACTAAGCTCATTCATATTGCAAGGCCTTCGGTCGATTATAACAAAAATCAAGATGAAGATTTCAAGGCTTACCTAGATAAGGTCAATGAAGAAATGACTCCAGAAAAGCTTAGCGAAATTAAGGAAGATTTGGAAAAGCTCAAGACCTACCAGGACCGCGAGGATACAGAGGAAGAAAAGGCGACCATTCCAAAACTCGACATAAAAGACGTACCTACAAAAACTAGAGAGGTCCCAAGAGAGGTTGAAACCGATACTTTTGAATATGTCTATAACGACCTTTCCACAGCTGGATTAATCTACACAGATATGTATTTTAACCTAAACCACCTAAATCTTGAGGACTTCAAATATGCCCAAATCATAGGCGAACTTTTAGGATCAATTGACACCAAAACTATGAAATATACAGAAATCGACGACCTCATTTGGCAAAAACTTGGGTCTTTGAATTTCTCAATCATGAATTTCAAAAAAGGTGCAGAAGAGATTGACAGGACCTTCAAGGTTTCTTTCAAGACCCTGCCTACCTACACAAAACAAGCCGCTGACATCGTAAAAGATTTCACAAAAAATTCCCTTTTTGCAAACCAGGCTAGGATTCATGAACTTTTGAGGATTAGAAAGGCTGTTTTTGAGTCAAAAATGTACGACATTGGCCATATGATAGCCATAAACAGGGCCAACGCCCACATCGATAAGCACGCCTACCTCCAGGAAAACTTGACAGGAATCGCCTATTACGACTTTATCAAGGAAAACATAGCTTTAGCAGAAAATGACTTTGGCAAACTTCAAGAGAGGCTGGAAAATGTTTATAAGAGGATATTTACAAAAGACCTTTCTATAAATATTACAAGCGAAAAAGACGGCTATGACCTTATGAAAGGCGGAATAAATGAGGCTTTTGCAGACCTTGGCAGGAGAGAAGCAGATGTCGAAATCGAATTTGAAGCTAGGGCCAAAAAAGAAGCTATAGCAACCGACGCAAATGTCAACTACGTCGCAAAATCAGCTAATTTCTATGATTTTGAAGGTGGCTATGACGGCAAATTCCTCCTTGCAGGATCAATCATGTCAAACCCATACCTCTACTCCCTAATCAGGGCCCAGGGCGGTGCCTACGGGGCAGGCATGTTTGTTTCAAGGTCCATGCTTCTTGCGACCTATTCCTACAGGGACCCAAATATTTCTTCAACTATTGACTCTTTCAACAAGATTGGTCAAATAGCCAAAGACCTAGAAATGACCGACAGGGATTTTGAAAACCAAAAAATTTCCTCTATGGGTACCATTTTAAGGCCTAGAAATCCAAAGCAAATGGGCGATGCCGACTACGCCTACTTTAGGATTCCTTCTTCCAAAAAAGAAGACGACATTCTAGCTGAAATCAAGGCAGCAAATCTTGATGATATCAAGGCTTTAAGCGATTCTTTTGACAAGGCCATGGACCTTGATAACCTGGTTGTGTTTGGGGCAAGGTCCGATATTGAAAAGAACAAGGACCTCTTTGACGAAATTAAGGACCTAAAATAAGGAATCTTTGACCAAAATTTTAAGATAATTAATTTTTGTCTTAAGAATTTTAAAAATATTTATCCTATAGTATAATATCAGCAAGAGGAAAATCACCTTTTGTAAGGAGATAAAATGAAGAAAAAAGATAAGTATAGTCAAAAAGATAACTTTAATATCAATTTTGACTTTGACGACATAGATTTTGAATCAATTGGACAAACAATAAAAAATTCTGTAAATTACGCTGTTTCAAGCTTTTCCAAGGGATATAATAAGAATTTACCAGCAGCAAAAAATCCTGATATTTGTGAACAAAAACCTAAGGAAAAATCCAAGTCAAGTCTCTTAAAAATCGGGGCTGTCTTTGTTGGTATGACCCTTTTTGCCATAGGAATGGACACAATTGAAAATTGGGGCCTTGGAGCAAAAATGATCGGCCTCCTATGTCTAGGAGGTGCTGTAGCAGCGCCAGTCCTTATGTGGAAGCTATCAAGCCACTACAAAAGGCTTGCCATAAACTATTCTAGATACAGGCGTGAGCTTGGAAACTCAACCATTATCTCAATTAGAGATTTGGCCAGCGCAGTTTCCCAAACTGAGGAAGAAACCATCAAGGACTTGCTATATTTTATGAAACAAAACTATTTCAAACAGGCAAGAATTGTTGAAAATGACTCGATTTTCATCCTTGACATTCCAACATTCAAGCTCTATAAGGAAAATCTAGGGAAAATTCCTTCCTACGAAAAAGAACAAATTGCACAATCGGATGACTTCGATTCCCAAAATGCTTCCGACATTCTATCAAATTGTGGTTCTACCCTAAGGGACATGGAAGAAATAGCTAGGAAAATTTCTTCACCTAGCTTTAAGGCGGACCTGGCCCCACTTTTTGAAAATATCAGGGACATCCTAAATATTTTGGACAAATACCCAGAAAAAGCCATCGCCCTTAATAAATTCAACGATTTTTACATGCCAACCGCAGCCAAACTCGTTGAGTCTTACTCGGAATTTGAGCAAATAGACTCAAATAATCCTAAAATATTAAAATCTATGATGGAAATAGATGGGTCAATTAAAACCATTACCGAGGCCTTTGACAAGATCAAAGTTGACCTTATCTCTGACAGGGCCATGGACATAAAGACTGATATTGACACCATTAGGCTTGTTTTAAAACAAGAAGGACTAGTAGAAGGAGATTTTAAAGACCATGAGTGATATCGAATTAAAACTAGACGGAATAGAAGAAAACGACGAAAAACTCGACCAAATCCTAAAAACAGAGCCAGAAAAAATCGAAAATAAAATTGTCTTTACTGAAGCTGAGGAAAAGATGATAGACGAATTTTCCAAAAAAATCGACCTAGACAATACCAACATCATCCTTCAATACGGTTCGGGCGCCCAAAAGAAGATTTCAACCTTCTCCGAGAAGACCCTAGATGCCGTAAAAGATAAGGACCTAGGCGAAATCGGCAAACTCCTTGACACAGTAGTCATGGACATCAAAACCATGGACGATGAGGAAGAATCTAAGGGCCCACTTGGCTTTTTCAAAAAGGCCGGCAGGAAAATTGACAATCTCAAAGTCAAATACCAGTCTACCGAAAAAAACATCAACGAAGTCTCAAGAGCTCTGGAAAATCACCAAATAACCCTCATGAAAGATATCTCCATGCTTGATCAGATGTACGACTTAAACGAGGAATATTACAAGGAAATTTCCATGTATATAGAGGCCGGCAAGAGGAAACTTGAAGATTTGTACAAAAATGACCTCCCAGCCCTAGAAAGGGCGGCAGCCGAATCAAACCTTCCCCTCGATGCCCAAAAAGTCAACGACCTAAAGGCCCAGGCCAACCGTTTTGAGAAAAAACTCCACGATTTAGACCTAACAAGGATGGTCTCAATTCAGATGGCCCCACAAATAAGGATGGTCCAATCATCAAACTCAATTATGGCAGAAAAAATCCAGACAACCATTGTCACAACCATCCCACTTTGGAAAAACCAAATGGTCCTAGCCCTCGGCATGCACCACACCGACCAAGCCATAAGGACCCAACAAATGGTCACCGACCTCACAAATGACCTACTAAAGAAAAACGCCGACACCCTAAAGCAAAACACAATCGAAACCGCAAGGGCAACAGAACGTGGCATAGTTGACGTAGAAACAATCAAACACACCAACGAAGCCCTAATTTCAACCATCGAAGAAGTAAGAAATATCCAAATCGAAGGTGCCAAAAACCGAGAAAAAGCCCAAGCCGAAATCAGAAATTTAGAAGAAGAATTAAAAAAGAACCTAACTAGGAGAAACTAGGGTATAATTTAATTGAGAATGTTTATCAAATGATAAACATTATGTTAATCGAAAATCAATTATTTAGAAAAAAATATGAGGTATATACTATGCACGAATTTAAACCAGGCGAAAAAATTGAATTTCAATTCGATTGCCAAATGCTAATCGCAAGGACAGACAAAGACCTAGACGAAGACGAAATCTTCGACTACATTTCAGACAACCTAGAAGGCGACAGCCTACTTGCAGTGGGAGATGAAGACCTTATAAAAATCCACTTCCACTCCAACAAACCATGGGAAGTCCTAGAATACGCCGCAAGCCTAGGCGACATCCACGACATAGTCGTAGAAAACATGCAAAGACAAGCCGACGGCTTACAAGGCTAAAAACCAAAAAGAGAGCATCGCAAAGGCGAAAGCTCTCTCTTTTATTGCCATTCCAAACAATCAATAAATTTTTATTTTACATACTCATTCATATCTTTAACCATATAGACAGGATTTGGAAACTTATCTGTTGTTACATAACCTGGCTTAGAATTAATTAGCTCTGGTATCCTATTAATTAAATTTGAGCAGGTTAGTCTAACTGTATCAGGTTTATCCATAACTATATCTGTATTTGGCTCACCCTCAAAGGTCCATCTATTCATATCTATATCATTTTCTCCATAAACATAACCTAGGTTGTGAGTTTCTAAGGTTATACCTTCTTCTGTTTCAGTAGTTACAACAAACTCTGTACCTGTGGCATCTCCTGCCTTAACTGTCATGTTTAAGGTTGAAGATTGTAAATCTTTTTCATTTGTAACAGGTATGCTTTTTTGTGTTTGAGATTTTATTGTAAGTCCAAACTTTTCGCATAGCCAGCCATTTTGATTCCACATATATGATGGAATTACCTTGCCTTCATTTATTGCTTCTAGGGTTTCTTCATAGTTTAAATCATTATACTTGCCAAACTTTTCCTCAAAGTCTTCCTTGCTCAAGCCAGCACCATGGCCTTCAGCTAATGCTATACCATAATCTTCAACATTATAGCTGCTGACACCAACTATTTTCTTTATATCATATAATGAACCAGCTAGTGTATCTATTAAAACTCCCCAGTACATATCAGGATAACCACTTCCCGCTAAAGTACAATTGTTTTCCTTTGCTAATTTGTCGAGTTCTGCAGTCAACTTGTGGTTGGAATTCCAAGGATATAAAGCTTCTTCACAAGTAGAGATAGCATTTACACCATGCTTAGCACATAGTTTATAAGCATCTGCTATTTCCTCTACAGTAGATCTAGTAGCAACAATACAAACATCTGGTTTTTCAGTCTCCAAACATTTTTCAAAATCATCTACTGATGAAACCTTGACACCTACTTCGCCTTGTCCAATAATATCACCGATATCTTTTCCAATAACTGCTGGATTCATATCAAATGCTCCTACAATCTCTGCACCTTTTCCTAAGGCATATTTCATAAGATGCTTGGACATTTTTCCACAACCAAATTGAACAATCTTAACTTTTCTATCCATAAAAACCTCCAATCTAAATTATTGTTTTCAATATTATTTTACCCACTGAAAACCTTTTCTAACCAGGAAGCAGTCTTTTCATAAAACATTTATAAAATAATAACAACCCTCCTGAAACCTAGGCAAACCCAAGCCCTCATCTCGACAGAGGCCTTAGGCCGACAAGAGACCTTAATCGTCCTCTACATCAAGGGTTATCTTTATGCACCGGTATTATCCCAATCCTTTATAATTCACCAATATAATTCACAAAATAATCCCGATGCAAGAGCGAATCCTAATCCAGAGTGAGCCGATAGAGACCTCTCGAAGCTTTGCTCCTCGAGGTGGTGGTCTTTATTCTGACTATTTCACAAAATTTAATAGTGTCTTTAGAATAAAATCCAAATAAATCCCCCGAAACCAACTCAAACCCGCACCCGTCTCGACTAAGCGCAGCGCATGGAGAGACCTCCATAATTCTCTACATCAAGGGTTCTGTCAGTTCATCGTTATTATCTTAATCCTCTATAATTAATAAGAAAAATCCCAATCTCACCACATAAAAGCCAGGCAAGAGAATTCTCCGACTTCGCTTAGGCCTAATTTTTTATAAAATCCCTTAGTTTTCTCACTGTCTTCGGTCAAAAGTACAAATTGGCGGATGTTTTGGTTTTCTTTCATGACTTCTTTTAATAAATCGCTGCCAAGACCTTGGCCCTGGTAGGCTTTTAAAATCAAGATATCTTGGAGGTAGCAAATTGTGGCCCCATCTCCTATTGTCCTTGCCAATCCTATTAGTTTTTCACCGTCCCAAAGGGTCCAAACTTTTAGGGAATTTTCTATGGCCTTCATCAAGATGTCTGGCTCATCAGTGTAGGCGGTCCATCCTGCGTCTTCGTAAAGGGCCAAGACTTGGTCTTTTTCTGGTAATATTCCAACTTTTATTTCCATTTTTCTTTCCTCCTAACCTACATATTCCCCATTATCCATCACAAATGGCGGACAGGTATTTGGGTCGGTGTAGTCTTTGAATTTGTCTTTTAGATAATCGTAAACAGCTTGGCGGTTGTGGAATTTTATGGCCTGATAAGGCTCTTCGAAGGAGATTTTTTCTACAAATAAATATCCTTCGTCGGTTTTAACAAGAACTCCAATATGGCCTATAAATAAATAATTTCCGTCCAAATTATCGTGGATTACAACTGAAACCAAGCTAGCGTCTTTGGGAAAGGACCAGCCTTCAAAATATTTTTCCATGACCTTGGCCTGGTCTTCTGGATTTTTAGATCCATTTGTAGGGACTCTTGAGAAAAATTTCCTAAAAGTTTCACTAACTTGGCTATCAAAAATCTTGCCTTCCTTGATTTTTTCAAGGTCCATAAAAAGCATCTCGTCGTCAGGATTGCCTGCCCTTTGGATTTTCATATTGGCAAGGGCAAGCAAATAGGCATTAATCCTACAATTTGTGTCGGGAAATTTTTTCTGGGCCTTTTGTCTATTTTCAATCACCTTCCCTGTATCGTAGGTCGGATTTAGGTCTTCCTTAAAATCGCCAATGAGGTTTTCCTCGCCAACTGACTTGTTGTAATCAGAAACCATATCCATAAACTTGTCAACATTGGCCCTGGCAAAGTCATTGTCTCCGCCTAGCTTATCCTTTAGGATTTCTCCCACAAAATTAAAAGAGGCTTCATTTGCCATATTCGAAAGGCTTGGGCTTTCAAGATTTTCATTTACATTGCTAGGCTTTCTTACAACTTGTTGTTGCCCACAAGCCGCCAAAATCCCAACCATAATCACTAGGCTTAATAATATTTTTTTCATATTTTCTCCTTTTATTCTTAAGATAATTATAAATTATTGGCAAGGCTTGTCAATATGATTGGCCTTTTTCCTCCTTAATGACCTCACCTTTCATCTTTTCAAAATCTGCCCTGAAATCTTTCCAGGCCTTTATTTTTTAATCATCTAGGCTATTTATATACCTCGGATAAATAAAGATTTTATATTGATTTTGTGGGAAAAATAAATATAATGAATACAGTATAAGCAATTGTGAAAAAAGGAAGATTTATGAATAATTTTAAGAAAACTCTAGCAACAGCCCTAGCTTGCGCCCTTATCTTTGGGACAGGATCCAAGGCTTTTGCGGACGAAGCAAATAAAACACCTTCGCTATTTGAAATCCTAACATCTAGCGAAAAAAAGGCCCAAAGCCCAGAAAAAAACGAAGAAAAAACTACAAAAGAATCTTACGAAAGCGACCCAGCCTACCAAGAAGAATTCAAGGCACGCTTTGATCTTTACAATAAGATTCTAATAGCCAAAGAGTTAAAGGAAGTCGATGAGACAAAGTTTATCGACATATTAAATAAAAAGGCAGCCACAAAGGAAGATTTGGAAAAAGCCACAGAAGAGCTTTCTCAACAAATCGACGCTTCTGGCGAAAAAGTTGCCCTAGACCTAGATGTGGAAGGTGTCAAAAAAGACGTCAAGGCCTATATCCTTCAAGGAAAGTTATTTTTCCTAGACAGGCTTGACAAAAAAGACATCAAAAACCTCTACCTCTTCTATGAGTCAACAGTCAATTCCTACGGCCTAAAAAGAGCAAGCGAAGCTGAGAAAAATGCCATTACTCCATGCCTTGAAGAAATTTATAACTATATTCTAGAGACAGATAAAAAAGTCAAGGCAGGAATAGAAATTACAGAATTAGACAAGGCAAGAACCCAAGATTTAATCGAAAAACTCGACAAAACTCTTGAAGAAAACGCCAAAAAAGACTTTACCCACCAATCAACAAAGATTGTAAAAACAAGCTTTTTGACAAGTGGCAACCAAGTAGACGGGACCCTAAACGAAAACTCAGCCTTCTACAAATCTCAAAGGCCAGGCATCAAGGAAGCCTACTCAAAACTTCCATCAAGCCAAAGGACCTTCCTAGATAATATCAACACCAACAACGACGATTATATCGAGGATGCAGAAATAAAGGCCAATGGCCAATACACCCTCCCATTAAGCGAAGATAACTTCATCAAGCCATTTTATGGCAAACCAGAAGGGAATAATGTGGAAGTAAACACCACAGAAGTGGCAGGAACAAGCACCCAAACAACTAGCCAACCAGCCCAAACTCCAACCACCCCACAAAACCCAAACGGAGGCGTGCCAGAAACCGTCACCATCTCCCAAGGCCAAAATGAACAAGGAGTAAAATCAGAAGACGCCCCAACACTCATGACCAAGGCCGCAAGCCAAGTCAAAACAGGTATCAAGGGCGTAGGATACTTGGGGATAGTCCTTGTAGGAGCAATAATCGCATTTGTTGTTCTAAGTAAGAAAAAAGAAGAAAAATAAAAGCAAAAGGATCCGCAAGGGTCCTTTTTTCTTGGCAAAAGTCAGGCCCTTCTGATTGCTTAAGATAATAGGCTCAAGTACAATGATAAAAATATACCAAGGAGTAAGTCATGAAAAAGAAAATCCTAGGAGTCCTTGCCCTATGCCTAGCCTTCACAGCTTGCAAGGCTGATAAGGACCAAAATAAAGAAGCAGAAAATAAACCAGTCCAAGAGGCCCAAATCCAAGAAAAGGAAGAAGGCAAAGATAAAAAAGAAGCTGAAAAAGATAAGGAGAAAGAAAAAACCGACGAAGAAAAACTCTCAAAAGACGAAGAAAACACAGACTCAGAAATATTCTCCATGCTAGAAGACAAGGAATTTGTCGCCTATATCACCGACAGAAGCGATTTTATCTACTTCTACAAGGACGGAACATTTGATGGATGCACCTACTCTGGGGGACTCGAAAAAGTAGCCTGTCTATACACCGGCCGCTTTGGTAAGCCAAGGAAATTAGACGACAAATCCTATGCTCTCACTCTCGAAGAAATAAAATACCAAACCCCAACAAAGGGCAATATCGAAGGCAGTAAAACTAATGACGTATACTACCCATCCATATATTTTGACGAATCCATGAAAGGCGAGGAATACATAGTCTACCTACCAGGCACCAACCTACACGACCTTGAACAAGTAGGCGTATCCCACGAACTTGGCTATGATGAAAATGTAAAAGATGGGGTAATTAATATGTACACAATAGCCAAAAATCCTGTGAAAGCCCTAGATTATCCGGGAGAAGTAATCTTCATGGAAGAAGAAATCAACCGAGATTATTGGTATGCCAAACCAGAATTAAAGAATGAAGATCCAGAAAACAACTGTTTCCAAAAACTACTATTCGGAGACAAAGAAAACCCTTATAAGGGAAAATTATAATAAAAAGGAGGCCTAAGGTCCACAGCTTGTTGACAACCAAAATTAATTAAATGTTTCAATAATTAATATTTGAAAATCCCATAAAGAAATCGCTAATTTATGAGATTCCTCGTCAGAGCATAGCGGCTTTTCTGTCGGAATGACCTAAGTTCATATACTTTCTCAACACAAAAGGATCCGTCAGGGTCCTTGTTTTCTTGGGAAAATTATCCCAAATATTTCCCAAATGGAATTTAAAAGCAAAGGCCAAGGCAAAACCCAATTTGAAATAAGCTCATCTTGGCAAAATCCAAATCCAGCCAAGCCTTAGCCTGGCTTTCCTATCCTCCAGCAAATTAAAACTCTTAAAAAACAAAAAACACCCGCAAATCCAAAAAACTTGCAGGCGTTTGATAAATTTTGTCAAAATCTTATTTGAAACCATCCAAAACTTGGACCTTCTTATCCTTATCCAGATAAAAAAGCTTGCCCTTAAAAACCCTATAACCATAGGATTCTAGGTCTTTGGCAACAAAGTCTCCAGTCAAGAAATTTATTATATCCATCTTAAACAAATAAGGGTCCTTTTCAGGGTCGATGTAGGTCTGCAAAAGAACATTTGGCCCAGCTGAGATAAACTGAGTACCTTCTTCTGCTGGGCAGTTATTGCCGTTAATATAACATTTGCCCTCATCATCAAAGTTTACATCAAGAATTTCGTAATTATCCTTGCCATTCTTGTCATATTTAACTGACTGAAGCCAGGTAAAACCTTCCACGTCCCCGACTTCTTCAGGCTCTTGGTCATAGCCCTTAGATAAATCAAGCCTATACAATTTTTCCGGAAAATCACCAGACATATTATGTTTAATATAGCGAATCTCCTTGTCAGTAAAACCAATACCTTGCAAAAATCCATTAGAATCCTTCATTTTAAGGGCCTCAAAAATATTGGTCTTTCCAGTTTTTAGGTCTATCTCACCAAAGGCAGAAATATAATCAAATTTACTAAGGTTAACATTGCCGCTAAAAAGCCCATAGACCTTATCGTAAACCTTGGCAGATGGCAAAAATTCATGGTCCTTAATTATATAAATTTCCTTAATCTCCTTGCCCACAATCTTCATAAGAGTGCTATTATGGAAACCTTCAGAACCTGTAACAAAAACAAAAAGATCATCAGACAAAGGAACTGGATAGACATAGGTATCAGCGCCAAGATTTTTCATATCCGAAATGATACTTACAACCTCCCCATCCATGACAGAAACCAGGTTAAAATCAGAAAAGAAAAGATCATCCTCAGTCAAAGAGTCTTGATCTGAAACTTTTTCAACCTTATTAGCCTTATTGCCACAAGCAGAAAGAAAAAGGCCCAAAGCCAAAATCCACAAAAACTTCTTCATAAAAACTCCTTAAAAAATAAAATTGTAATACCCCTCTCCCGCAAAAACAAGGATATTATCCGCTAACGCAAACATTTTCTTGTTAGGGATATTATAGCATATTTTATTAGGGTAGTGCAATGAGTGGGATAAATGTAGCCATACTGATAAGAAAATGCCCCAACACACTAGGGTGGTAGGGGAGTATAATTATGTTTGATAAAATAAGTTTTTAATCAATTAATATATAATTTAGTAATTTTTAATTGCAATATCCTAATTAATATAACTAATAGCAATCAATTCAATTTTAAAATCCCAATAAAATCCCTAATTTGTTTATACCCTCAACAAAATCTGGAAGTGTCGCTATAGAACCAAGTATAATTTTCAAATAATTGAAAGCTGTTTTTAATAGATTTCTATCAGGGTTTGCTTTAGCTACTTCCCCCTTTATAAGCTTTAAGTTTTCCAATAAAACAATTTGTTTATCTTTTTCTGCTATTTGATCCAATATACCTTCCAACTTTAAAATTTCTTCATTAATCTCATTCATATTTAAAAAATTATTTTGTATTGCATCTATAGATGAATTATCACTAGCTAAATTTACCTGAACACCAGAACTATTTATGTTAATTTCATATTTATTATTATCATCATAACCCATATCAGTTGCTATATCTTTAATATATTCTTCAATTTCTGAAATAAATGGGTAAACCATTCTATTTCCAAAACAATATGCCATGTCTTGATATTTACTACTATCAGCATAAAACCAACCCAAAAAAATAGTATCTAAATCATTGTCTATAATGTATTTAAAAGTAGTATATAGAAGATACAATCTTTTACCACCATTACTTCCTAGGTCTAAACACTCTCTTCCGTAGGATGAATAAACGCTATTAATATTTTCTTCTAATCCGTCTATGTCATATTTAAAGCTTTCAATATAATTGCATATCAAATACGTCTCATCTATATAATCTATAAATTCTTTTAGAAGATCATTTTGTTCTCTATAATGAGCATAAATTACGCTCTTGCCTAGGCTTCTAAATCTTCTACTAATTTTCCTTAATTCCTTTTTATTAATCTCCATCTATAAGCTCTCCACAAAAAGGACAATATCCTCCCTCAAATTTCTTTATACTACTAATTTTCGCATATTTATTGCAACATGCATAATATTTTTCTTCAAAATCACCTATTTTTCTTCCTATAGGTATCTCTACTTCCTTTTTATTTTTTTCAGATTTAATTTCAATATCTGAATTTTTAAAACTTTTATTAATTGATGTTGAAATCTCATTTAATATATCAGCAACTTTATTACCTACCATCCTTTCTGCTAGATTTATTGTCTCATCATCAAAATACTCTTGATGTACTAAACCACAATTCGGACACCAAATATCTAGAACTGTGTCATCATTAATATCATCTTCGAGAAGCATAAATTTCTCTCCGCAAGATGGGCATTTTAATAAAATATATCCATCATTATCGGATGGTATACTTATATACATTGTTTCAAAATCTTTCATCGTTTCCTTATCAATTCTGACTATTATTTATTATATTATTGACTTAACCAAATAAAATTCTTACGATTTCTCATTAAGCTTTAATTTAACAATATTATTTTCACATTTATTTTCTATTTTCAAATAACCTTCTGGTAAATTTAATAATCCTTCAATTTCGTCACTAAAAAAATTCACCGAAGATTCATTAAACATGTTAACAATATCTTCTTTCGAATAATCATTATCTAAAAGTAATTTTATAGCCATTTTAAATATATTTTCATTTAGAGTATATGGATAATCACCTGGTTCTTTTTTTCTCCAACCTCTAGAACTTACTTGTCTCATTAAATATTGGTACTGATTATTGCTTATAACGTCTAAATCGTTGGCTCTAAATATCATAGCTTGAATAGAGACTTCCCAGTCATTTTTTAAGTTTCTATAATATTCTAATTCTGTTGGATATTTCCTACAATCTGCTAAGAATGTATCTCTTGGTAAAAGAAATGAGCTGGCAAACTTATTAGCTTGCCTCTCTCTTTCTTTAAACTCATCATTAGATAAAGTTTCGATATCTTCAGTCCAAGGATGTAAAATAATGTGACCTAGTTCATGAGCCATATCAAAATTAATTCTTGCTTTACCTTTTTTACCAACACATAAAACAATTATGTAAGTTTCATTATCGTCTATATTCACAATTTGACTATATGCATCAATTTTTCTATCTGGAACATTCACTCCGGTGACAATTAGACCATTTGATTCTAGAACATATTGTAAATTTTTAATAGGCTCTGATCCTAACCCCCAATAACTTCTTAAGTCTGACGCTAACTTTTCAATATATTCATCAGATAAATCCTCATTATCATTGTAAATTTTAGGTAGATTCAACTTGGGAAAATCAACGTATTTATACAACGCCTCATATAGTGCACCAATAAATTCAACTCTTGTAATCTCTGCTAACCTACTTTTCTTAGTAGTTGTGCTTAAAGATCTAAAATAAGTTGATCCTGATTTTATATTATGACTTGATTCTTGGTTGAAATAATTAGTAGGAAAATTTAATACCTTAGATAATTTCATAATAGTTTCAAAATCAGGATTCCCTTTATTATTCTCATATAATGAAAGAGTTTGCTTACTCAAATCAATTGATCTACCTAATTCAGCTAATGTCATGCTTCTATATGTTCTAGCTGTTTTAAGCTTCTCCCCATTAAATTTAAAACCCATATCATATACACCTCTTAACTATTTTTTACTGATTTTTTCTTTTTTAATCCTAGTTTAATTCCTTCATTAGGCTGAGGACTTTCCGAATTCTTATCAATATCCTCGGTTTCACTTTCTGAATTTGTTAATTCTATAATATCTGGTTTAATAAATTTAATCAGTGATTCTGTGTATACTTCATTGAAATCACTGTCAAATAAATACCAAATAATATCAATTACTTTATCAGATTTATAATCATATGCAACTATATAATAAGTATATCCTTTTAAATCTATACCAATATCAGAAAAAATATCATTAAATTCTTTATTATATATCCCCACTCCATCAGTATATAAGGGATCAAACGATAATTGTTTATTAGGTTTAACATCAGTATTTAAAGAGTTACTAATAATTTTCATATAGTGATCACTACTACTATACTTATCTCTAGACACTTTATTTAAATTAGTCGTACCGGTAATACTTACTAAAGACTTGGATTTTGAATCAACTAAAATCTTTCCTTTCCAATAGCTTCTCTTAAAATCATGTATAAAGCAGTCATCAGAAGTAAAAATTTCTTCTAATCGCCAGTATATTGTATCTAATTTTAAATCTCTGTGACAGTTTGCAGTTGGTAAATCTAAGATATTTTTTTTATAAACATAATCTTGCTCTAAAGCACTAACTACTGTATTAGCAATCAACTCTTTTAATCGTTCCATATTTACCTCCGTATCTTGGAATTTTCCATCTTTATGGTCTTATATTTTATTCTATCTTCATTATTTGTCAACTATTTGACTTTTTTTATTATTTCTGTCTAATGGTTAATCATTATATGTATTATTTAATTTCATATGAGTATTTATTTTTAATATATCCATACACCTGATATAATAGTATTAATAAGTAAATTTTCTTTGTGAATAAATTTGAGGTTATTATGGAACAACCGTTGATTGATTTTAATTCTTATCCTTTGAAAATCGCTCTAAAGCGTTTGCTTAAGGATAAGTCTACAAAAAAGAATATTATATGGGCGACTAATACCTATGAGGATTTTGGGGATACTCACGGGTTTTAGTTAATATATTATCCCATGCATTAAAAAGCTGTTGCAATTTCATGAATTAGTACCTTCCATTACTAGAGAAAAGTCAAAGGCTTTCATAAACCTCTAATACTTAAGGAAGCTTTATTCATTCAGCAACAGCTTCTTTTTTTATTTGATCACTATATCCAAAAGTTCCTCAAAAGAGCTTACTAGTCCGTATCTTACCTTATCGCAGCCTATTTCTCACAACTCATAAGCCTCATCAAAATACTGAGCTTGGTCAATAATTAATTTTATTACCTTATTCATCTCATCTTTTGGATACTTGTATTTTCTAAGGAGCTTTTTGACTGCCAATCTCATTGAGGCTCGGCCTGATTCTTTTATTGACCAATCAGGTGTCATTTCCTCGTCAATTGTTTTAGTCAATTCTCTAGTAAACTTGACTAGGTCTTCATTGGTGTAAAAGTCCTTGATGTTTTCTGGTTGAATTATGGCGTGGTAGAAGGCGAGTTCTTCCTTGCTAAGGCCTATGGCCTTGCTTTCTTCTTCCATTTTTACCATTTCATCAGCCAAGCCTATAAGCTTATTAATTATGTCTTCAAGGTCATAGTCCTTATCGCCATCTTCTGCCACTCCACTTGTAAAATTTTGAAGTCCCTCGGCATTGGCAATCAGGCCCCTTTTATACCTTTCCATGACCCTTTCTAATTTCTTAGAAAATTCTTCACTCTTAAGCTTATCAGTTCTTGCATACAAAACTATTTCGTCCCTTAATAGCTTTTCTAATAGCTTGATGCTTAGGTTTTTCTGCTTCATCTTCGCAAGATTTGCTAGAAATTCCCTATTAAATAAGTTAACTTCTCCACCAATAGTTTGGAAAATATCAATCACACCCCTACTTTCCACTACCTTGTCTAACAGAGTACTTATTTCAGCATCAATTTCTTTCCTAGATAATTTGTTAGGATTTGCAATCCTCATTACACTTATTCTTATCGCCTCAATAAAGGCTGCCTCTCTCTGTTCTGTTTCATCAGTCAGTGAAGCGCAAAGACTGTGGGCTTGTTTTAAGGCGTAGGCTTCTTTCTTAAATTCTTCCTGGATTTTATCGTCAAAGCCAAGGACAGTATTGATTCCGTCCCTGATAAGGCCTGCCATTTCCTCTTTTCCTATATCTTTGGCAAAAATCCTCTTATATTTATAATCATTTGTAACAAGTATCCTGCAAGCTTCAAGTTTTTCCTTAAATACTGGATAAACTCTTTCGCTAATGTTAGGATCTGGGGTATCTTTACCACCCCTGGTATATTCGCTAATAGCCTTCCTAAGGGCATCGGCAATACCAATGTAGTCTACAACTAGTCCGCCTGCCTTATCTTCAAAGACCCTATTTACCCTGGCTATAGCCTGCATGAGATTGTAGCCTTCCATAGGCTTATAAACGTACATTGTAGATAGAGAAGGCGCATCAAAACCTGTCAGCCACATATCTACAACTATGGCAATCTTAAATGGATCGTCGTTGTCTTTAAAGCGTTTGGCTAGGTCTTCCTTGTCGGACTTAAAGCCTAGTATGTCCTTCCATTCTTCTGGGTCATTGTTGCTTGAAGTAGCAACGACTTTTACCTTTTCATCCCATTCTGGCCTTAGCTCTAAGATTTTTTTGTAAATTTTTATAGCTATACGCCTGTTGTAAGCCACTAGGAGGGCCTTCCCTGTCAAAAGGTCCGCCCTATTTTTTTCGTAATGGTCGATGATATCCCTAACCAAGGTATCAATGGCTTCATCAGAACCAACTATTCTTTCAAGTTTACTTAACTTTTTCTTTGAATTTTCAATATCAATGGCACTGGCATTTTCTTCCATTTCTTTATATTTGGCATCAATTAGGTCTAGGACTTCCTTGTCCAAAAATAGGTTTAGGACCCTGTTTTCATAAAAGACTGGCTTGGTCGCCCCGTCTTTTACGGCCTGGTTCATATCGTAGATATCTATATAAGAACCAAAAACTTCCTTGGTATCCTTATCTTTTTCAGAAATAGGTGTCCCCGTAAAACCAATATAAGTTGCATTTGGCAAGCTATCACGCACCAGCCTTGCCATTCCCACTTGGATTGCTCCATCTTTGGCAATTTTCTCCCTCAAACCGTACTGGGACCTGTGGGCCTCATCGGAAATCACAATTATATCATTTCTCAAACTCAAAGGCTCGTCAGATTCTCTAAATTTTTGCATGGTTGAGAAAAATATCCCGTTAGACTTTCTCTTATCAAGCAAATTATAGAGGTCTTCTCTAGACTTGGCTTGTTCTGGGACTTGTCTTAAGAATCTAGATGCCCTGGCAAATTGTCCATAAAGCTGGTCATCTAAGTCGTTTCTATCGGTAATAACTACAAAGGTAGGCTTATCCAGGATTCTAATCAAATATTGGCTATAAAAAACCATAGACAAGCTCTTGCCAGATCCTTGGGTATGCCAGAAAACTCCCCCTCTGCCATCGCCTTTTTTGATAGCTTCTAGGGTGGACCTGACTGCCTTGTGGACGGCAAAATACTGGTGGTATTGGGCCATAATCTTGGTAGTTCCTTCGTCCTTATGCTCAAAGAATATAAAATTCCTAAGTATATCCAAAAATCTTCTCTTTTCCAAAAGTCCTTTTATAGGTGTAATATAATCTCCAAAATCCTTGGACTCATAGGACCCGTCCGCACTCTTCCACTCCTTGTACCAGGCCATATTGGCTGTAATTGTCCCAACCTTAGTCGTGGTGAAATCAGAAATAATATTAAATGCATTGTAAACAAAAAGTTCCTCAATGCCCTTTTGGTAGTTTTTGATCTGCCTATAAGCGCTATCCACATCAGAAAATTCTGTATTTAAGGACTTAAGCTCGACTACAACCAGGGGCATACCATTGACATAGATAAGGACATCTGGCCTTCTTGTGTCCCTACCCTCTATTGTAAGCTGGTTTGCAACTACAAAGGAATTTGCCTCAGGGTTTTCGTAGTCAATGAGATAAGCCATCCTAGTCTTAGACTCGCCGTCCTCATAGCTTGTGACCTCGACCCCATTTTGCAGATAATCAAAAAAAGTTTCGTTCCTATTTACAAGGAGACCTGCGTCTATATTATTGATCTTAAAAACCACCTGGTCAATCAATTCATCGCTCAAGTCTGGATTAATCTTTCTTAGGGCATCTCTCAAAAAGTCCGCCGCCAAGGCCGACCTCTTGGATTCCCTCCTAATCATAGTCTGGTCAATCCTTTGATAACCCAAATCCTCTATTGCCTTGATAAAAATCTCTTCAAAGCCTTTTTCTAACAATACTTCAGTCATAAGATCCCCCTAGACCCTCAAGGTCAATCTCCCCCGCCATCAGCCTAGGCAAAAGTGCATCACGGGCCTGGGCTAGGGTTCTATTTTGTATTCCTAAATTTATAATTAAATCTATAATTGGATTTATAACATCACTAGCATTTTTATATGTTTTTTCATCACAAATCAAAACTTTCGATTCTTTTAAATGCGATCTCTTTATATGTCCCATTGTTGTTGCCTTATCTCTAGCAATCGAAATAAATTTCTCTAGATGATACAATGTCCATAAATAATAAAACCATTTATCATATTTTTCAGATGTTACTTTAAATAAATGTTGATTTAATCCAGCATCCCCACCTGTCCATATTTTAACTAATAGAGTTCCTGACCATGAAAAAATAACATCTCCATCATAAACCTTTACACTTTCGTCTATATAATTACCAACCACATCACTACTTTCATCAGTTGAATTTTTGTTTAATTCTCTTATTTTAAGCGCAGGTAGACTGTTATCCTTGTCCTTTGGAGGGAATTTCTTTATAGCTACACCATTTTTATAGTTAGCTATTTTTTCAAGGTTTGAAACTTCCCAACCTTTTGGAATTGGTCCCAAATCTGAGTCTATAAAATTTCCACCCGCGAAGGGCTCAAAGTCTATAAAATAATATTTAAACAAGGCCTGGGCCTGGGCTTCCAGGTTAGCAATAATTTTATTGTTGGTTTCTATTTTTTTGTCAATTCCAAACAAAAAATTTAAAACTTTCTTTTGATAGTTTAAATCTGGAACTAATATATAGTGCCCTAATAAATCAGTTTTCCTAATGCTAGGTTGTGAACTTCCTCTGTTATATTTAATTATTTTATTCTTTTCATTTTTCAGTGCATAGTATAAATATTTATTATACATCAACTCGTTGCATCTCAATCCAATTGTATTTTGAATTATTGCACATTGATTATTAGGAACCATCGTTACATTTCCAATTCCATTTCCTACTAAAGTTATTAAAACATCGTTCTTAATAACATATCCTCGTAAGAAGTTATCCCAGCTATCTTTATCTAAATATCTATTAACCAAGTTTAAATCTGGAAATATATCATTTTTTATTAAGTAATTATCAATAACAGGATATTTTGAAAATTCTGAATACTTTTCTGGGTTCTTTCCTCTATTATCAATAATAATATCTATGACATCTGAAATTTTCTTCTCTTTATATTCCATACCCCAACTCCCCAAGCTGGGTCTTGATGTCTTTTTCCAGCTTGTTTGATTCTTCAAAGAGGGTTTTGAGTTCTCCTGCTAGTCTTTCCATCTTTTCATCAAATGGCTCGTCGTCCTCGTCTTCTTCCTCAAGGCCCACATAGCGCCCTGGGGTTAGGACAAAGGAATTGGCTTCTATCTCACTAGTTTCTGCCACATGGGCAAAGCCAGCTTCCTCTACATCTTTCCCCTCGGTAAACTTATGGTAGGTAGTCGCAATCTTTTCTATATCAACCTCTGCCAAGTCCCTGTGGGCCCTGTCTACCATATGACCAAGAGACCTACAATCCAAAAATAGGGTCTTGTTTTTCTGGGCCTTAGCCTTATTTATTATCCAAAGAGAAACAGAAATCCCAGTTGAATAAAATAGCCTGTCTGGCATAGCAATTATACATTCTACCAGGTCATCTTTGATGATATTTTCCCTGATTTGAGCTTCTGTGCCGGTGGATGAAGATAGGGACCCATTTGCAAGTACTAGTCCCATCTTGCCCACGTCTGATAAGTGGTAAATCATATGCTGCATCCAAGCGTAGTTGGCATTGCCTTCTGGTGGAAGGCCGTACTTCCATCTCTTATCCTCAACCAATCTGTCCCCGCCCCAGTCTTTGAGATTGAAAGGTGGGTTGGCTATGATAAAATCAGCCCTCATATTTGGGTGAAGATCTCTAAAAAATGTATCCGCAGCCCCTTCTCCCAAGTCTCCCTCTAGGCCATGAATGGCTAAGTTCATCTGGGCGAGCTTCCAAGTATTGGCATTTGATTCCTGCCCATAAATAGAAAGGTCATTTGCCCTGCCTTGGTGGTTTTGGACAAATTTTGCAGATTGGACAAACATACCCCCTGCGCCGCAACATGGGTCATAGACACGGCCTTGATAAGGCTCAAGGATTTCTACAATGGTCCTTACTATAGATGTAGGAGTGTAGAATTCCCCAGCGTTTCTACCTTCAAGGCTTGCAAATTGAGCTATGGCATATTCATAAGTCCTGCCAAGTATATCCTTAGATGAGCCGTGGTCTTTTAATTTCAAGTTGTTAAAAAGATCCACAACCTGGCCTAGTTTTCTCTTGTCAAGCTCAGGTCTGGCGTAATTTTTTGGCAAAATTCCATTAAGTCTTGGGTTTTCTTCCTCAATGGCAATCATGGCGTGGTCAATTAAAAGGCCGATTTCTTGGGTCATGGATTGTGAAGCGATAAAATTCCACCTGGCTTCCTTTGGGACAAAGAAAATATTTTCTGCTAGGTATTCGTCCCTGTCTTCAGCGTATTCTTCGCCTTCTTCAAGTAGGCTCTTGTATTTTGATTCAAAAGAATCTGATATATACTTTAGAAATATCAAGCCTAAGACAACATTTTTATATTCAGCCGCATCGATATTGCCCCTAAGCTTATCTGCCGCAGCAAAAATTTCCTTTTCAAAACCGAGATTGGCTCCAGTAATATTATCCATTATGTGCTCCTATTTTTATTATCTTCTACTTATCATATCATAAAGTATTTCCCATACTTATAATTTAATAATTGTTTTAATAATATTTACTTTTCACTTCGTAATTTTTCTTTAGAATCATTGATACTAACTATGTCTTCAAATAATTTTTCTCTCTCGTACACATCTATATACCAAGACTTAATAAGTACCTCTATAAGTAATATTAATTTTTCAGCTTCCAAAGGCTCTATATCTATAATAAGTCTTGTATCCTTTTGCATATGAGCTCCAATATTTCCTATTTTACGCAAGGCATCAATGGCTTCCCAAGTTTTGGCATCTACTTTATCACTTATAGCATCAATTTCCTTATATAAATTTTTCTCATTTACTTTCCACCTATGTCTGATCATGCTTTGTAGGCATCTTCTCGATAAGGTAGCTGAAGCCTTTGGGCTTAATTCTAATATATCATATGCTTCAGTATAATCTTTCAATATATGGCTTGGTATGTAATTTGGATATTGTTTGGCTTGAGATGCTGGGAATATTCTTCGTCTGAACCCTTCAGGAAATTGTGAACCTGCTCCTATTATATCTATTGTTACTTTTTTGCAAGCTGGGCATTTATTAAATTGTACAATTAACCCAGATGTATCTAAATGTGGATATTCAATCTTATCCTCTGAATTTTTCAGCCTATAACATTCCCAATTATTAGAACCAAACTCAGGATAGGCTTCATAAAAAGTATCTGTAGTCAAAGGAAATATCTTCTTACAAAATGGACACTCTAAATAATCGTTCATTTATTATCCTTTCTAAAATAATCAAAGATCTAGCTAACATTTTTTATTTATTATCTCAATTATTATTATATCATATAGGTTCCGAATTCTTAATATTTTATAATAATGAAAAATAGGAATTTATAAGTAATAAAACTAAGCGTAAATTTATGGTTTTAAAAATCCTGATTGACTTTATTTGAAATAGAGGCATAATGTATATAAGTGGCAAGCCATATTTAGGATGGAGAAATATAATGAATTCAATAGAAAATAATAACAACATGTCTAAGCTAATAAAAAACAGAAGAGAAGAATTGTGCTTAACTATTGAACAAGCTGCAAAAAAAGCTAATGTAGGCACTAGAACATGGAGTAGGTATGAATCTGGAAATCCAATTAGACAGGATAAAATTAAGGGTATATTAGTAGCTTTAAGGTGGTCAAAATTTCCTGATGATGAAAAAACAGATGTTGAAAATTATATAGATGAGTATAGGACTCATGATGCATGGTCAGAAACGATAAACGACTTATATGGTAAATACGCAGCTATAGCATTTTGCATAGGTTCTGATATCTTATCAGATGATATAATGATGGATCTAGAAGAATTATCAAGCTTGCCTAAAGGTTCACACATTGGACAATTAAATGCTTCTAGCCTTCAGTTATCCTTACCAGAAGAATTCCTAATGGAGTATGATTATAATTTCTTAATAAAATTAAAAAGAGCTTTAAATCAATTAATAATAAAAGCTGTGAAGGGTGATGACTTTATAGCTCATAAGCCTATTGAAGAGATAATATTAAAATCAATCATTGACGAGGCAGAATTATTAATGCAAGAAATGTTAATCAATCTTAATAAAGATGACTTTGAAGATTTCCAGTATTGGGATGAGTGGATATACGATATGTTTGGAGATAATGATATTGAAACATTTTTATATTCAGATATGCCATTCCCTATAGTTGATGATTATAAGTTTGATAATTGGTTTGAAGATAGATTTTATTTAAATGATTATGAATAATGTTTTTTATATTATTTTAAGTTTAGGATAAAATAAAAAATAAATAATGTAAAAGAGGATCCTATGATCCTCTTTATGTTAATATCTTTTATTAATTTATAATCAAAGTCTAATTATCCTACAACTCCCTCCCCCAAAATCTCTCGTACCGCATCAACCAAGGCGTAGTACAAGTAGGCGTCTCTTATTCTGGCTTCGGGGTGGGCGAAGCTTAGGATGATTTTTTCCTTATCCTTAATATATTTCACGCCTCTTTGGGTCATGGTCCAGTTTATTTCTTTTGGGTCTAGGGCTGATTTTACGAAGTCTTCTGCTGTGCCGCAGCAGATTATGATGTCTGGATTATAGACTTCTATTTGATTTTTGATTATTTCCTTGTTTTCCCATGCTGCCTTGGATATTTCTTTATCAACCGATGTGTGGCCGCCGCCGGTTTTTTTAAGATTTATTGACCCTATTTTTTTGAGGTATGTTTCTCTTCTTTTTTCGTTGTCTTTTAAAAGTTCTTCCCAGCTGTATTCTTTATCTAGGTTTAGTATGCCTTGTGTCCATCTGGCGACATTGTCCCAAGTTTGAGGGCGGCCTCCTTCATATAAAAACTCTCTTAGATCCCAATCCTTGCCTCCGTTTACTTCTTTCATTACATATAATATTTTGTATTTTGATGATAAGTACTCATTTTCATCAACTATCCCGTCTGTTACTATGGCGTGATTATCTTTTCTTAGCTTTTCAAATAATATTTTTTCTTTTTCTTTTATAGTCATTCTTGACCTCGCTTATATTTTTATAATTTATACCCTATTTGGATGGATTGGTAGTAGATATTACTTCGTTCATGCTGGTCCTGGGTTTGTGGGATTCTTCACTTCGCTCAGAATGACTCCCTTCGAGGTAAAGTCTATGACAGCTTGGAAAGTGGGATGCTATCTTCGGTTGTACTGGTCTCGAGTTTATGAGGTCCCTCGGCGGCCTGCGGCCTTTGACGGGACGGCGCCGGTCCTGGGTTTGTGGGATTCTTCCTTCGCCTGCGGCTTCGTTCGGAATGACGGGGCCTTTAGTCATGCTCTATGGAGCTATCAACTATTAGGAATTTCCTAATAGTTCAACTCTTAAGAATTACTTAATAGTTCAGTTATTAAGAAATACTTAATAGTTCAGTTATTAAGAAATACTTAATAGTTCAGTTATTAAGAAATACTTAATAAGTGGTGGGGGTTCTTCGGTTGTGTTGGTCCCTTATTTATAAGGTCCCTCGTCAGTCGCTTCGCTCCTTCTGTTGGGACGGCGCATGGAGTGGTTTCTTCGAATTTTCTGGTCCTGGGTTTATTAGGTCCCTCCGCCGCCTGCGGCGTCGTTCGGGACGGCGCGGTACAAAAAAAGCCCCATTTCTGGAGCTTTAGTTATTTACCATATTTTCAATTATTTCTATAGACTGTCTGTAGGAGGCGGATTCTATGTCGGGGGTGGTTGGGTGTTCTTCGTTGATTTCGCCAGTTGGGTCGTAGCCTAGGGTGTTGGTGTAGGTGAAGACTAGGCCTGAGTTTGGGAGGACGGAGTTTATTACTCCGAGGGTTATCCCATCGCCACCGGTTTGAGTGCCGACAATGGTTGCAAATTCGGTGTTTTTGACGAAGGATGCGAAGCCTTCTGCGGCTGAAAATACGTCTTCGTCGACTAGGAGGAAGATTTTTCCCTCGTAGCCATTGTCCCTTTTTGATTCGTCTGGGTTTATGACTATGGTATCTTTGATATAATAAGAAAACTCTTTTAACTCTTCCGCATGGTCTAACCTTATCCCTGTAATGTCAACATTTGACAAGTTTTCCATATTTAGGGTATTGTCCTGGAGCAAAAGCCTTGTTTTTGGCGAATCCTTGAAGAACATATGGTTTACAACTTGTTTCGGATTTTTGGTTAATTTTGGCATGAGGAAATTCTGCCAGTATTCCATATTTCCGCCTACATTGTCCCTGATGTCTATAACTAGGG
Source organism: Anaerococcus sp. C0059F3 (assembly GCF_056590475.1). Classification (NCBI taxonomy): domain Bacteria; kingdom Bacillati; phylum Bacillota; class Tissierellia; order Tissierellales; family Peptoniphilaceae; genus Anaerococcus; species Anaerococcus sp. C0059F3. The sequence continues at coordinate 130,524 of NZ_JBWPWE010000005.1, read as the reverse complement.
CCTTGTACATGTGTTTATTTCTCAAAAATTCGTTAAGAACCTTCTCGTCCTTGTCAAGATTTGCCAAATCTCCCATCTGGGATATCTTTAAAATTGCGAGGTCGCCCTGGCTTTCCAGGCTGATATTGGCTTCACCGTCGTCTTTTATGAGGCCCATTTGTTTCCTTTTTATAGGGCCAGCTCCAGTTTTGGATTGAATACCATCAAGGCCGTACCTATTTCTAACAACCTGCCTATTTAAATTTAAAAATTCGTAATAAATTGAAGGTTGGTTCCAATTTCGCGAATAATATTTCAAAGTCTGATCAACATAGGCAGAATCGGCAATTTTGGCGTGGAAATTGTGCAAATCACCCATTATCTCGTTTAAGGTCTTGGTAAATTCTTCGTCAGTCTTGCAGTCTTTGACCTTTTTGAGGTAAATATCGTGGTTTTTTAGAAAATCTATGTCATATTTTCTCTTCAAAACCTCAAAAAATGGGTAGGTCTCTTTGAGTTCTCTAAATAAGTATTCAAAGTCTTCCACCATCTCAGACCTTGAGAGCTTTTTGGGATTTTCGTGGCTTGCCAGTTGCAAGTGTGGGGGCGCCTTCAAATCCTTGTACCATTTGAGGTAGTCTTCTAGGGAAAAATCCGTAATATTTTCCGGATAAAAAATCCCTGTGTGGGCTGCCGTCTTGATTCCAGCATTTTCCCTGGCAAGTTTTTCCCTCTCAAGATAGGAAATTCTCCTTTTGACACAGGAAGTCTGGATTAGGATGAGGAGGACAAAAAAGATGAAAAGCCCGTATTTTTTAAGCTTTGTCATTGAAATCTCTCCTCATTACAAAATCTCTTTTGAATAGGTCAAAAAGGATGGCAATATTGCCCAAAGGATTAACTAGTGAATAAATTACCAAAAGGCCAGCCAAAACAAGGAGTCTGCGTTCTTCGTAAATCCCTATTGCAGCTGGTTTTTTCCTGGCCCTTAGGGTTAGAAATCCGATTAGGATGGCAAGGGCACCAAAGACTTTTTCCAAAATTTCCTTATAATAAATTCCAAAGGCAATTATCCCGGCTCCCGCCAAAATCCAAATGATTGACGAGGCGGTGTTGAGTTTATAATATTTTCTTAAGTCTGTGTTTTTCTTCCTTCTTCTCATATCATAGGTCTAAGTTTGGATAAACTTTCATAAAGGTGTCATCACGAACGCCGTCCATATAGTCAAGATAGCCTGCCATGGCGATCATGGCTGCGTTGTCTGTGCAAAGGATGGTTTCTGGGTAATAAAACTTTATATCTCGCTTTTCTAGCTCTTCGCCCATCCTTGCCCTAAGTCTTGAATTGGCAGCAACTCCGCCTGAAATGGCAAATTGTTTATAGCCGGTTTCTTCAAGGAGCATGAGGGATTTTTCTACAAGGACGTCAACTACTGCATCCTGGAAAGATGCGGCAAGGTCTGCCTTGTTGATTTCCTCTCCCTTTTGTTCTAGGTTGTGGGCATAGTTTAAAACTGCAGTCTTAAGGCCTGAAAAAGAAAAGTCATAAGAGCCTTTTTCTAGCATAACCCTTGGAAAATCTATGGCTTGTGGGTTGCCTTCCTTGGCGAGTTTGTCAATTTTTGGCCCACCTGGATAGCCGAGGCCGATTTTTCTTGCGACCTTATCAAAAGATTCGCCTGCAGCATCGTCCCTGGTTGATCCCACGACTTCTATGTCGTTATAGTCATTTATCTTGCATAAATATGTATGTCCTCCCGATACGACTAGGCATACAAAGGGTGGCTTTAGGTCCTTATTTGAAAGGTAATTTGCGCAAATGTGGCCCTTCATATGGTTGGCACCCACAAGAGGGAGACCTGTCGCTAGGGCTAGGGCCTTTGCGGCAGAAATCCCCACCAAAAGTGAACCAATGAGGCCTGGCCCTTTGGTTACGGTGATTAAATCTAGGTCAGAATATGTTATGCCTGCATCATCCATTGCCTTGTCAATCAATGGATTTATGGCTTCAAGGTGCTTTCTTGAGGCAATTTCTGGGACAACACCCCCAAAAAGGGCGTGGATGTCAATCTGACTGGATATTAAATTTGTTAGAATTTCTCTTTCATTTTTCAAAATTGCAACGGAGGAATCATCGCAAGATGTCTCTATTGCAAGGGTATAAAAGTCTTTCATGTAATGGTCCTTATCATATTGTAGGCATCTTCGCCTGTCTTTTGATAGTAGTTTTTCCTGATAGATTGGATATTAAAACCGTATTTTTCATAAAGGTTGACAGCGGCAAGGTTCTTAGTTGAGGCCTCTAACCAAATTTCGCTGGCATTTTTCTCCTTGGCAAAATTTATCAAATGCTCCAAGAGAGCAGATCCTATGCCTTGGCCCCTGTGGTTTTTATCGACCGCTATTGTGAAAATCTCAACCAAATCCGATATGCAAGAAATTATGTAAAATCCAACCACTTCCCCGTCTTTTTCGTAGACGAAATGTTTGAGGAAGGAGTTTTCTTCAAATTCTTTTAGGAGCCTTCTTTTAGTCCAAGGTTCGAAAAATGAATCATTCTCGATTTCGTAAACCCTGTCAGCGTCTTCAAGTTCCATCGGTCTAATCACTTCTTAAACTCCCTTTCCGCCTGGCTTTTTCTTAGATAATTTGGGCTTATTTCATAAAGAGGCTTGACTGGATTGTCGTCTTCCATGGCAAGTCTAATTAGGCCACCGCCGATGCAATTATTGATATTTATCGGCGCTTTTTTTGCCCTTTCAAACTTGTCAAAATACTTGTCGTTTAAAAGGCCAATCATCTCTATTTCAAGGCCTTTGGCATTTACAAGCCCTGCCAAATCGTCGATTTCATATAGATTTGCTGGAATAATTTCTTCTAGGTTTTCGCCATACAAGGCGGCATAGACCCTTGTGGACCTTGCGTCAATTAAAGGGAGCTTTGCCCTATCAGATGTGGAACCAGCTGCCATGGCCTTTAGGGTTGAAATTGTAATCAAGTCTTTCTTCTCAACTTGAGCCAAGGTCTTTGCGACAGTCATACCTATCCTGAGGCCGGTAAAAGATCCAGGACCTTCGGCTATGACGAATTTATCAATGTCTGCCACAGTCATTCCCAAAAGATCTAAGAGATTTTCTATCATTGGGACCAGGCTTTCCGAATGGGTCTTTGATTGGTTTACGTTAAAATCGCCCAATATTTCCTTTTCATCAGCTACTGTCACAGTTGAAATCATGGTTGATGTATCAATTGCCAAGTAATTCATTAATCTCCCTTGCCCTTTCTGTGTCGTCTAGGATGGTAATTTCCCTTGTGTCGGGGTCAATCTTGTCTATCCTTATATTTATCATTCCGTCTGGCAAATAGCCCTCGCCATTTTCCGCCCATTCTAAAAATGTTATAGCCCCTTCTGGGTAAAAATAGGTCTCAAAATCAATATCCAAAAGGTCATCAGGACTCTCAAACCTGTATAAATCTAGGTGGTAGATTGTCACATCCCCCTCATAGATATTTACAATGGCAAAGGTTGGTGAAGACGAGTCGTAAATCTTAAAAAACCTAGCAATGGCATTGACAAGGGTTGTTTTGCCGGCACCCATATCGCCAATGAGGTTAATAACGTCGCCTTCTTTTAAAAGCGGCGCAAGATTGTTTGCAAATTTTTCTAAGTCACTTATCTTGTTTATAATCATATAAAACCTTTCATTCCTAACATTATACCTCTTTTTTTCGCCAATAGGAGGCTTTAGCCTATTGCCAACGCAAAAAGCACCCGGCTGAGGTGCTTTTTGTCAAACAGAATATTTTATTGGATAATAATGTAGGATTTCCCTTATCTTAATTTTAATATTGGAGAGACCCTCTTGTAGATTAGGTCGGTAACAAAGGCTGCTGCTGTGCCTTTTACGATGTTAAATGGAGCTATGGATAAAAGCATAAGGCTTACATAGGATTTAACAAGTGGGTTACCTGGAACTTGGCCTGCAAAGGCGTTTAGGTCTATGCCCATGGCTTTTCCATAAGCTGGGAAAACCACAAAGGCGTTTGAAAGTGTAGCTATGGCTGTCATTGCAATTACGCCGCAGAAAAGAGCAAAGATTGCAGTTTTCTTGGTCTTTTTGCTTTTATAGATAGAAGCTGATACAAATACAAAGCTTGCTCCAACTATAAAGTTTGACAATTCGCCAACGCCAACTGTTTGAGTCTTTGTTAGGTTAAGTATATTTTTAACTAATTGGATAGCAACACCTGCCCAAGGTCCCATAGCAAAGCCGCCTACTAGGGCTGGCACGTCAGCTAGGTCTACCTTCATAAAAGGTGGAGCTATAGGAATTGGTATTTGGAAAAACATTAGGATAAAGGCTAATGCTGCTAAAATACCGATCTTGACAACGTTGTTTAATGAAATAGATTTTGTTTTGTTCATAATACCTCCCTTTGGGCAATAAAAAATGCCCAGTTATCAGGGCACGAAAAAAGCTATAATATCTTCTTCCATCCAGACTATACTGTCGGTTTTGGAATTTCACCAAATCGGTCCTAAGACTCGCAGACTATCACTGCCGGTTAAGGAATTGCACCTTTCCCTGAAGAAGCAATGGATTTCCATTGCTATATCTATTCAATTTCTGATTCTATTATATGAAAACTTTTGCTTTTTGTCAAATATTTTTACTTAGTTTTTAAAGAATCCATTGTCCACCTATATCCCTTGGCAGTCACAGTGTCGATTGGCTCTAGGTCTGCCTTCTTAAACTCTTGTCTGATTTTTCTGATGTGCTCTCTGACAGACCTTGGAGTTGAGTTTAGGCCCCTATTTTGCATTTCGCAAACTATATCCTCTTTGGATAAAATATTAGGCATTGATTGGATTAAAATCGAGCAAATTTTAAGCTCAGACTTGGTCAGATCTAGGATTTTGTTGCCAACCCTAAAGACTCCATTGGCCTCATCCAGGCTACACTCACCCAAATCAAGAACATTTGCCTTGGACAATTCTTCGACCTTTTTGAAAACCTCGTCGATAAATTCCTCACGGGTGAAGGAATGGATCACAAAGTCTTTGTCATCAAGCTCCTGTTCGTAGGGGTTTTTTTGGTATCTTTCTGTTAAATAGATTACCGGTATATTTGTTTTTTGTTTTATGTATTGAATAAATTGCAAGCACCTGTTGTGAGTCATATCCACAAGGATTAGGTCATAGATACTACAATCCTTAAACAAGAGCTCGTCCATTGATTTAATTTGTTCAACAACGACCTCATTTTTATCAAAATGAGAGTTTATAAGGCTTGAAACACCATTTTCATTTTCTATTGAAGCTATTCTCATCTTGTCCTCTTTCTAATTACTGTCTTCTTTTACTATCATAATACCTCTATAAAGTATTTTCAACAGTATTTTTTTAATTTTTTTAAAAATATATTTAAATATTAATATAAGGCCTTAAGTAGTTTTGATATTTATTTTGTTTTTACCTAAATTCACCCATAAAAATCAAGCAATTCTAATAAATACCTATACTTTTTTATATATATTGTAAATAAAAGAAAAAAAACAAATTGCCTTTACTAATATTATATGATTAGACCAGTAAGATTTAATCATAGCAAAATTGAAAAGGATTGTCAATGTTTTTCACAAAAAAATTCCCAAACCCTTAAGACAATTCATAGGGTCTGGGAATTTTCTAAAATTTATAGGTAGTATTTTTTGATTACGTTTAACTCGTCGTCTAATTCGTAAACAAGTGGTTGACCTGTTGGAATTTCAAGATCCATAATATCATCATCTGAAATTTTTTCTAGGTGTTTTGCAAGGGCTCTAAGGCTATTGCCGTGAGCTGCTACTAGGACAGTTTCACCTTCAAGTAGTTGTGGAGCGATGCTATCAAAGTAGTAAGGAAGTACTCTTTCAAGTGTTACTTTAAGGTTTTCTGCTCCTGGAATTACATCTTTTGGAAGGTGGGCAAACATTGGTAAATGCGCTTGTTTTTCTTTTTCTTCTTCAGAAATTTCTGGTGGAAGTGTATCGTAAGATCTTCTCCAGATATGAACTTGTTCATCACCGTATTTTTCTGCAGTTTCTGCCTTGTTTAGGCCTTGAAGGGCACCGTAGTGTCTTTCGTTGAGTCTGTAGGTCTTATTTTGTGGGACATACATTTGGTCAGAATATTCAAGTACAAAGTTACAAGTCTTGATTGCTCTTTTTAGAACAGATGTATGAGCGTGGTCAAATCTAATGCCAGCTTCTTTAATCTTTCTACCAGCTTCTTTGGCTTCTTCAATCCCTTTTTCAGAAAGGTCTACATCAACCCAACCTGTAAATTTGTTAGCTAGGTTCCATTCACTTTGTCCATGTCTTACTAAAACTAATTTTTTTGTCATTTATCTTCTCCTAAGTTTTTCAAAAGCTTCGTTTTCTTCTTGCTTGCTTCTTATAGCTTCGTTCCTATTTTCATCCAGACTATCAATCCAATTTAGAGCTTTAGCTGTGCCTTTAATCACGCATTCTTGTGGATCTTCGGCAATTTTCGCCCTGATTTGGAACTTCTCTTCTATCCTATCTTTTAAACCAATTGTGTGTGATGCTCCGCCGGTTAAAATAATTTCCCTGTCGAAAATATCTGAGGCAAGCTCTGGAGGAGTCACCTCGAGGACCTTCTTAATCCCCTCAACAATCTTGTCAATCTCGCCCCTTAGGGCATCCTTAATCTCTGATACAGGTATATAAACCTTGGCTGGGAGGGCATTTGCAACATTTCTACCCTTAACCTCAAAGGAATCATCAGCGGTAAGTGTGTCTGCTGCTTCCTTCAAAGCCTCTGCAGATGTATCGCCAATCAATAAGCCATAACGGATTCTAATAAAATCCTTAATAATCCTATCAAAAGAACGACCCGCAGCATCAACTGACCTTGAAGCAATGATTTGGCCCATGGAAATAACAGCTATATCGCTAGTACCGCCGCCAACATCCACAACCATAGACCCCTTAGGATCTGTAATATCAACGCCAGCCCCAAGAGCAGCTGCAAGAGGCTCCTCGATGAGGTAGGTCCTGTGAGCTCCAGCATTTTCCGCCGCCTGGATAACGGCACGCTTCTCCACCTGGGTGGACCTGGCTGGAACACAGATTAAAAGATCAGGCTTAAAAAGGGACCTCTTAACAGATTTCTTGAGGAAATAATCAAGCATCCTCTCAGTCGCCCCAAAATCAGCAATAACACCCTCTTTCATAGGCATTATGCAAGAAACATTACCACCAGCCCTGCCAATAAGCTTCTTGGCATCACTACCCACCGCAAGGATCTCGTCAGATAGGACGTCAATAGCTATGACAGATGGTTCATTTAAAACTATTCCTTTGTTATTAATATAAACAAGCACACTTGCTGTACCAAGGTCTATAGCAACCGACCTTCTAAATCTTGACATCTTCTTTCCTTTTCTAATACTAATTTCGCCTTAGGCAGGCGATGGCCTTTTTTTGCTCGGCGCAAGGCCTTATCATTTTTTTGCATTAGGCATTTGGCCTTATAATTTTTTTGCATTAGGCATTTGGCCTTATAATTTTTTGCATTAGGCATTTAGCCTTATAAATATATTATATTACTTTTTGTGAAATATTAAACTATTTTATAAAAAATTCGTCCGAGACGAATCAATCTTTGTTCTTTTTCAATCCGAGATTGAATTCATCTTTTATGTAATTATTATATTTACAATATCTCTTCGAACCTGGGGAGGCCCAGGGGAACGTTCCGGACGTTCCCCAACCTGCCTCCCCAGACCCCTTTCGGCTACCCCCTCCGTCCGGCCCCTCGCGGGGGATATTGTGTTTGCCTGCGGCAAACTTTTAATATAGAGGAGCCCTTGTTTAAGTTAAACTATCTCCTTACTTTTTTGACATTCAGTCGGCTAAAAATCTCAATCTCGTCTGACTTGTGTTGTTTTAGTTACATAAGTTCACAGTATTCACATTATTTTAATTCGTAAATGGCTGTCAGTGAGATTTTCTTAACGCCTCCCTCATTTACAAAAATACTTGGTCTTAGGATTTTAATTTCTTCGTTTGAAAAAAATTAATTTAGCAATGTTTGTCAAAGCCAAACGAGCCCAGAAGTTCTGGAAATTCGGGACTAATTCTCCTTTTTATCGGGCAAAGATTTTTAATAGAAAGCCCCGTTAAGAAAACTGATTGTTTGAGGCGGAGCCGAGTTATCAGTTTTTAGGGGCTTGAATATTAGAAATCTGTGGGGATATACGTAAACTTATATGAAGTTGTTCTCTCTACTAAAAAAAAGCTTGCGAAAAGCAAGCTTCTATATCCGCACTCCGCTTTAGGAGCAGTCGGGGGTGTAGCGTAAGGGGGTCTTAGGGGGAACCGGTGAGGGGGCATCTGCCGCCCCCTTGGGTTCCCCCTATGAACGAAGATTCAACTGTAAATAAAATAATAATATATAATATCAAGAAATAACAATAATAAAGTTAATAATAAGTTAGTCTCGGATAATAAAGACAAAAAATCCTAGATAAAAATATAATTTATCTAGGATAAAACTACTCTAATGATACTTCATCTCGGATGAATAATTAATATTTAAGAAGATCTTGGACCTTATCGACTCTTTCCCATGTAAACCCATCTTTTTCTTCCCTACCAAAGTGTCCGTAGGCTGCGGTTTTTTTGTAGATTGGGCGTCTTAGGTCTAGCTTGTCTATTATGGCGCCAGGCCTAAAGTCAAAGTTTTCTTCTATGATTTCCTTTAATTTTTCATCGTCATATTTGCCTGTGCCGAAGCTGTCTACAAAGATTGCAAGTGGTCTTGCTACACCAATAGCGTAGGATACGCCTATTTCTAATTTCTTTGCAAGGCCTGCTGCTACCATGTTTTTGGCTGCGTATCTTGCCATGTAGGCTGCAGATCTGTCTACCTTTGTTGGGTCTTTGCCGGAGAAGGCTCCGCCGCCTGCCTTTGAATAGCCACCGTAGGAGTCTACGATTATCTTCCTGCCTGTAAGGCCAGAGTCACCCTTTGGGCCGCCTATTACGAATTTACCGGTTGGGTTTACGTAGATCTTTGTCTTATCGTCGATTAATTCATTTGGCACCACTTGCTTGATTACATTTTCAATAATGTCTTCGCGGATTTTTTCCATTGGGATTTTGTCTTTGTGTTGGGTTGAAATTACGATTGAGTCTATTCTTACTAGCTTATCGTCGTCGTATTCTACAGTCACAAGGCTCTTGCCGTCTGGTCTTAAGTAGTCTAGGATTTTTTCCTTGCGGACTGTGGCAAGTCTTTTTGCCAAATCTTGGGCAAGTTTGACTGACATTGGTAGATAAACTTCTGTTTCATCATCTGCATAGCCAAAGACCATGCCTTGGTCGCCTGCACCAATTTTATCGTAGTCATCGCCGCTTTGGTCGTATTCGCTTGCCTTGTCAACTCCTTGGGCAATGTCTGGGGATTGGCTGTTGATTGATGTCAAAACTGCAACATTTTCGTAATCAAAGCCTAGGTCATTGTCTGTATAGCCAATTTCCTTGATGGTTTGTCTTACCACATCTTCTATTGGCACGTAGGCTTCTGTTGTTAGTTCTCCTACTACTAGGACAAGTCCTGTTGTTGTGATACATTCTGCAGCAACCCTAGCGTTTGGGTCTTGTTTTAGGCATTCATCCAAGATTGCGTCTGAAATTTGGTCACAAACCTTGTCTGGATGGCCTTCAGTTACTGATTCGCTTGTAATAAATTTACGCATTTATTTCCTCCAAATAAACTATGGCTCTTGCTTCTATCCCTTCGCCCCTACCTGTGAAGCCAAGTTTTTCGCTGGTAGATGCCTTCACTGACACATTTGCTATATCAGTTCTTAGGTGTTTTGCAAGTAATTTTACTATTTCTTCTCTTTTTGGGGCAATCTTTGGGACTTCACAGATTATAACTGAATCAAGATTGCCAATTTTGTAGCCCTTTTCGTACATTTTTTCCACAACCCTGTCTAAAAGGTCGATTGAATATATATCCTTATAGGCAGGATCTGTATCAGGGAAAAGATTGCCAATATCAGGCAGAGCGAGGGCTCCTAAAATGGCATCCATGATAGCATGAGTCAAAACGTCGGCGTCTGAATGGCCCAATAGACCAAAGTCGCTGTCAAATTTCACGCCTCCTAGGATTAAATCCCTGTCTTTTACTAATTTATGAACATCGTAGCCTAGGCCTACTCTCATTTTTCTCCCCTTATATATGCTTTTGCGAAGATTATATCTTCAGCTGTTGTTATCTTAATGTTGGAATATTCGCCTTCAACCACCTTTACAGGTTCCTTTCTGTCAAAAAACTCAAAAAGTTGGCTGTCGTCAGTGATTTTGGCTTCTGATTTGAAATACTTTTGGTAAAGACTTTTTATTAGCCTGGTGTCAAAGGCCTGAGGGGTTTGGATATTGTAGACAAAGTCCCTATTTGGAGTGAAATCTACCTCTCCCGCCTCATTTACAACCTTTATTGTATCTTTGGTTTTAGTCGCAGCAATGGCTGCCTTATAGGTCATTATTTCTTCTAAAACCCTCAAAAAAAGACCCCTAGATGCGAATGGCCTGACTCCGTCATGGCTTAAAACCAAGTCAGAATCGGGATTTAGGGCGCAAAGTCCCTTGTAGGTAGATTCTTCTCTGGATTTGCCACCGGCAACCATTTTTATTCTAGGATCCCTAAAAATAGATAAAATCTCAGAAGCAAGGGGGAAATCTTCCTCCCTTGCCACCAAGATTATCTCGTCAAATTCTTTTATACTTGTCACAGTTTCAATACTTAGTTCAAGGATTTTTTTGCCCCCAACTTCTAGGTATGGCTTATTTATTGATGAACCCATCCTTGTGCCTGAACCTGCTGCAGTAATTACTGCTGATAGAAATTTTCCCTTATACATCTTCCGCCCTTACAAAGATCATCCTGCCGGCTGAGGTCTGTAAAACTGATGTGACCTTGGCCTTGATTGTCTTATCTATGAGGTCTTGGCCGTCTTCAACGACAACCATGGTTCCGTCTTCAAGATAGCCTACGCCTTGGTTTTTGCCCTTACCTTTTTTGATGACTTCTATTTCCATTTTTTCACCAGGTATAACCACAGGTTTCAATGAATTAGCTAGGTCATTAATATTTAGGATTGGGATACCTTGAACATCTGCGACCTTGTTTAGGTTGTAGTCGTTGGTAAAGACCTTGGCTCCAAGATCTAGGGCAAGTTTTAATAATTTGGCATCAACTTCCTTGATGTCTTTGTAGTCCTTATCGAGGACTGTAAGCTTGATTTTGTCAGACTCCTTGATTTTATTTATTATATCAAGGCCGCGCCTTCCCCTTTCTCTTTTGAGGTCATCTGGGGAATCTGCTATGTGTTGGAGCTCTTCAAGGACAAATTCTGTTACGATTAGCTCGCCTTCAAGGAAATCTGTATTTATTATATCAAGTATCCTGCCGTCGATTATGACTGATGTGTCAAGGACTTTTGGACTTGCTGTTAGATTTGACCTGTCGAAAAATTCTCCGCCGTCCTTAGTTTCTACCTTGGACCTGGTAACAAGGCCTAAGAGGTCTTCAGAATTTTTGTAGGCTAGTTTCCATCCTAAATAACCAAAACCAATATATAATAAAATAGATAATAGCACAAAAAATGAATTTCCCATAAATGGTAGGGATAGTTTGGTTAATGGTGTGGATACTAGGGTTGCTATCAAAAATCCTAGGATAATTCCTACGACGCCTACGACTAGGTTGGCAGCGGGCAATTTGCTAATTTTCTTTTCAAACTTCGACAGACTCACTGCTGCACGTTTGGATATTGGATCTGTTGCAAAATAAAATATTATTGCAAATAAAGCTGATGAAATGACTTTCGCCCACAGAATTAATTTGCCGCTATTAGGGATGAACCCAAAAGCGGCGTTAACTATTCCGAAGACTACTATGCCAAGAACAGCTCCGATTAGCATAAAAACTAATCTGATTACTCTTTTCATAAAATCTCCTTATATTAATAGACTAGAGTCCTATAGATTCGTCTATCATTTTCTCTGCTTCTTCCTTGGCCAAGGAACCCGCCATAACAAGCTCACTTGCGAGGATTCGCCTTGCCCTATTTAGAAGCTTCTTTTCAGTTGTTGAAAGTCCCTTGTCAGAATCTAGGATAGCTAGGTTTCTGACCATCTTTGCTATCTCGAAGATGTCACCAGTTTTTAAGATTTCTTGATTGTCCCTATATCTCTTGGTCCAATTAGAGTTCATTTCTGTTGGCTTATCGTCAAGTATTTCTAGGACTTCAAGGCCTTCTTCCTTGCTGATTATAAATCTAATGTTAGCATCTTTCATGTTGGTCGCAGGTATTGAAATATCCATCTCACCTATAGGCATTTTTAGGATGTAATATTCCCTTTCTTCGCCCATAAATTCTATCTTTTCAATTGCATCAATGACACCTGCACCATGCATTGGGTAAACTATCTTATCGCCTACTTTAAACATCATAACCTCCTAGGTTTCTCACTTATACTATACCATAATTTTGAGATTACGCTTATGCTAATCGTTTACTATATCACAAAGGAAGTCCCATTTCAATCCATTAGACCAGTTTTCATATTAACTCTTTGGCCGACGACTTCAATTGTGCAATCGGTGGTCTTGCCACCAAATTCTCCATCTAAGGACCAAGACACTTCCTTTTCAGTTTTGATTCTAATGTTTTTGACCTGTCTTTGGATGACAAGGTCGCTTGATTCGCCTGTTGTCAAAGATTGAATAATCTTATTTAGGTCTGTGATTGATTCCGGTTTTTTAACTAGGGTTACCTCAAAGAGTCCGTCTGTAAGGCCAACCTTGTCGTCAAAGAGGTTAAAACCACCAACTGAAACAGAATTTGATGCCATGAAGTGAATAAATTCGCCATTTATCATTTCGTCATCAAACTCAATTTCCGCATGGTAGGATTCCATGGATTGGATTGGCAAAAGTTTTTTGATGCCTTCTACAATGTAAGCAGAGCGTCCGATTAGGTTTTTTACATCCTGGTCGGTTGAAAAAGAAATATCGGAAAGGGCACCAAAAGCTGCCACATAGACAAAATATTTATCGTCGATTTTGCCTACGTCAATCCTCTTAACCTTGCCCCTGACGGCGGTTTTTGTAGCCTTTTCTATATCTGGGGAAATATTGATTGTCTTTGAAAAATCGTTGGTAGATCCAGTTGGGATATAGGAAATGGTTGGGTCTATATCTGCCTTTAGAGCGCCAGATACTGCTTCATCCAAGGTCCCATCCCCGCCAGAAATTAGGATCTCGTCAAAGTTCTTACCGTATTTTTCGATAATTTCCCTGCAATCTCCAGATTTTTGTGTGGCGTAAACTGTAGGAAAAATCCCCTTTGATGAGAGGTATTCGATTATCCAAGATAATTTATCATTGATGGCCCTTTGGCCAGAGTTTGGATTGTAGATAAATAGTAGTTTTTCCATATATTTCTTTCTTTCTTTTATATTTTACACTGGGGGACCTTAAATTTTGGTTAAGTCCAAAATGTCCCTCAAAATATTTGTAAACTTATTGGTTTTGGCTAAAAATTTCTTTGTCAGTTTTATTATAAATTATAAAACCAGATGTCTTTTGCCCGTCGGGAGAGCCCTTTTTGGCAATTTCTCTTAGCCTATCGTCATTTTCCAAGTCCTTTATTGGACAACCTGGCCTGTAGAGTATATATTCCGCTTCTGGGTTTAAGCCTAAGGCAAAGTCCACATGGTAGTAGATTTGGTCGTAGACACCTTCTTTCGTGGTAATTTTAAAATCTTTAAGGTCTAATTCATAACGATAATCGTCGATTGCCTTGGTGATTTCAAAAATCCCCTCAAACTCAGAAGAGTGGATTTCTTCCCCATGGTAATAAAGCCAGGCAGTATCTGTTAGGCCGTAATCTTTGCCATCTGCGGCAATTTTCCCAAAATAGTCTCCCCTAAAACGTCCCTCATTTTCAAAGATGACTTTTGTCTGACCTGTATCTTCGCCATAGGTCCTGATTAGGGTCTGGCCCTTTAATTTTTCATAGAAAAAGTTTTTTATGGTTTCAAAATCAACTTCTTTTTGGTTTTGGCTTGCTTTTTGGTTTTTGTCTGTATTTTCTACTGACTTTTCTTTTCCACAAGCCGCAAGAATCAAGATAATCAGAAGGGCTAGGACCTTTTTCATATTTCTATGTAGGCCCTAAAGCCCCTGTCTTTATTGTAGGATCCTGGGGTGTTGTAATAAACAAAAACCCTGTCAAAACGCCTGCCCGCAAAGAGGGCTCCTTCTTGGTTTCTTATTTCCTCTGGAGTTTTAATCCAAGAAGTGGTTTTAGTGTCAAAAACTGCAATTTCTGCAAGGGCCTTGTACTTTTCTTCGCTCAAAAGTTTGATACCAAAATCGCCAATTTCTTCCATAACAGAAGATGCTGGAGGATTTTCCTTTCGGGCGAGTCTTGCTTCTTTGTCATAGCAGAGGCTTCTCCTACCCTTTGGGCTCTTATCGGCGAGGTCTACATAAACCAAGCCCTTAAAGATTTCCAAATCCACTAGGTCTGGCTCCCCGCCTGTTTCTTCCATGGCATAAATTGCGTCATAAAGGTCTAAGTTGTTGAGAATACTAGATTTGACAAAGTCCCACTTAATCCTTGGGTGTCTGTCCATATTTTCTTTGAACCTTTTTTCTAGCTTGTCAATAAAGGCTTTATCGTAATTTTCCACTATCTTCTCCTTTTGTTTTCTAGTAAATGTCTTAGGGCCACAACCGGTGCGTAAAAAATCATTCGAGGTCCGGCATATTTCATTACTTTTTTGATTCTCTTCCTATTTTCCTTATCATAGCAATGGATTTTGCAAGACGAACAAAAAGGCTTGGCATCTCCGTGAGGACAGTTGGCAAGTTTTTTTGCCACATAGGCCTTAAGTGGCTTTCTTTCAGAGTCCTTTTCCAAATGCCTGTCGTAGTAGAGATCAATCATAAATTCGACTAAGCCAAGGCCCCTGTCGGATTTTATCATTACTTGTCTTCTTCGGCTAGCTTTCTTATAGCCTCAAGGTCAGTTGGGTCCTCGATTCCTGCTTCTTTTAGTAGGTCAATTATGGCATCTGTTGTTTCGCTTAGTTCTTCGGCTATTGCTTTAGATTCTTCTTCATCGCCTATTGGCTCATTAGCTGGGGCTTTTTTGGGCTCATCTACATAAAAAACCTTGCCTGTCTTTGGGTCAAAACCAACTGTTCCTGCTGTATTATCTGCTATATCTATATCATTTCTATCTTTGTTATCATTTTTTGCTTCTAACATAAGTTCTCCTTTTAATCTTTATAAAATTATTTTATCATTTTTTGCCTATAAATTAAAGCTTTTCGTTTTTTTAAGAAAAATCGCCCCGTCTGGGACGACTTTTACTTCAATAATTTTTTGAGATATTGGCCGGTGTAAGATTTTTTGACCTTGGCAATCTCTTCTGGAGTCCCTGTGGCAACAAGGTTTCCTCCCCCATCTCCGCCTTCAGGTCCCAAATCGATTATATAGTCAGAAACCTTGATCACATCAAGATTGTGCTCGATTACTACAACCGTATTGTTTTGATCAACAAGCCTATTTAAAACTTCTATAAGCTTGTGAACATCAGCTGTGTGAAGGCCTGTTGTTGGCTCATCTAGGATATACAAAGTTTGACCTGTCGACACCTTGGCAAGTTCTGTGGCAAGTTTGACCCTCTGGGCCTCACCACCGGATAATTCTGTAGAAGGTTGGCCGATTTTAATATAGCCAAGGCCCACATCATAGAGGGTTTGGAGTTTTCTCACAATAGTAGGCTGGTTTTCAAAAAATTCAATTCCTTCCTCAACAGTCATATTAAGGACCTCAGAAATATCCTTGCCCTTAAATTTGACTTCAAGGGTTTCCCTGTTGTATCTTTTGCCGTGGCATACTTCGCATGGCACGTAAACATCAGGCAAAAACATCATGTCAACCTTGATTGTCCCATCACCCTTACAAGCCTCGCACCTTCCGCCCTTGACGTTGAAGGAAAATCTTCCCTTTTGGAAGCCCTTCATCTTAGCCTGGTTGGTCATTGCAAAGACGTCACGGATGGAATCGAAAACCTTGGTATAGGTCGCTGGATTTGACCTTGGAGTCCTGCCTATTGGGGACTGGTCGATGGCTATGACCTTATCAATTTGATCAAGGCCCTTGATTTTCTTGTGACGACCAGCGTGAACCTTGGACTTGTTGATTTTCCTGGTTGCCATCTTATATAAAATCTCATTGACAAGCGAAGATTTGCCCGATCCAGAAACCCCTGTCACAGTTGTAAGAGTCCCAAGCGGGAATTTCACGTCAATGTTTTTGAGGTTATTTTCCGCCGCTCCTATTACTTCTATAAATTTATCCGAAGTCCTACGTTTTTTTGGAAGTTCGATTTTCTTCCTGCCCGCTAGGTAATCGCCTGTTAGCGAATCCTTGCAGGCCATGATGTCTTTTAGAGACCCTTTGGCGACAATCTCTCCACCGTGGATGCCAGCCCTTGGCCCAATATCAACAATAAAGTCCGCCGCCCTCATGGTATCTTCGTCGTGTTCTACAATTATCAGTGTATTTCCAATGTCTGTGAGATTTCTTAAGGAATTTATAAGCTTGTCATTATCTCTTTGGTGAAGGCCGATTGAAGGCTCGTCCAAAACATAAGACACGCCCACAAGACCCGATCCGATTTGGGTAGCAAGCCTTATTCTCTGGCTCTCACCACCCGAAAGGGTTGAAGCTGTACGATTTAGGGTCAGATATGAAAGACCAACATCATTTAAAAACCTAAGTCTGCCCTTAATTTCCTTGATAATTAGCTCTGCGATTTGCTCTTTCATCTCAGAAAGCTCAAGCTTTTCGAAAAATTCAATGGATTTGGCCACAGAAAGGCGGGTTAATTCTGAAATATTTTTGCCCCCAACCTTGATTGCCAAAACCTCTGGTTTTAGCCTATCGCCATGGCAAACCCTACATTCTTCTTCGCCCATGTAGTCCCTAAACTTTTTCTTTTGGGAATCAGAATTTGTTCTTTGGTACCTGTCCCAAATATTTTGGATAGCACCCTCAAAAATTCCCTTGTAGCGTTTTTTGCCCGAAAAATGGGACTCAAAAACAAAAGACAAGTCGTAATCAGTTCCATATAAAATATCGTTGATCATTTCATCTGGTGCATCTTCCAAAGGCACGTCGTATGGGTAATTATAATGATCTGCAATGGCCCTTATGACCTCATAGTAATAGGTCCCCTTGGCAGATGTTGCATAAGGCTCAACCGCACCTTGGTTTATAGAAAGGCTCTTGTCGGCAAGGATGAGGTCCGGGTCGACCTGGAGGTGAAAACCAAGTCCATTACACTCAGGGCACATGCCAATTGGAGCGTTAAATGAAAACATATTTGGGGTAATTTCAGGTAAAGATACGTGGCCTTCTGGACAGGCAAGTTTTGATGATAAAAGCATCTGATCTCCGCCTATGACATCCACAATCACGAGGCCATCAGCCAAGCCAATTGTAGTTTCAAGGGAATCTGCAATTCTCGATTCAATCCCCTCTTTCATCTTAATCCTGTCTACAATTACAGAAATGTCGTGTTTTTTATTCTTATCAAGGTCTATATCATCCTCGATTTCATATCTTTCCCCATCGATAATTACACGGACAAAACCGTCTTTTCTAATATTTGCCAGGGCATTTTTGTGCTGACCCTTTCTGGCCCTAATAACAGGGGCAAGAAGTTGGATTTTGGTCCCTTCAGGAAGCTCCATAATCTTATCAACCATCTGGTCAACAGACTGGGCAACGATTGGTTTTCCACAAACCGGACAAAAAGCGTCCCCGATTCTAGCATATAAAAGCCTGTAATAGTCGTAAATTTCAGTCACAGTCGCCACAGTCGAACGTGGGTTCCTGTTGGTAGTCTTTTGGTCAATGGAAATAGAAGGCGACAAGCCCTCGATAGAATCAACATCAGGCTTATCAATCCCACCCAAAAACTGCCTAGCATAAGAAGAAAGACTCTCCACATAACGCCTCTGCCCCTCAGCATAGATAGTGTCAAAGGCAAGAGTAGACTTACCAGATCCCGAAAGCCCAGTAAAAACAATCATCTCATCACGAGGTAAGGTTAAATCAATGTTCTTTAGATTGTTAGTCCTTGCTCCTTTTATAATAATATTATTATTTTCTTTCATTACTTTCCTTTCAGTTTTGTTATCCAAGATAACTTATTTTCTTTATTTATAATATTAAGATATCTTTATCTTTTATATTTTTATTCTACTTACAGTTGAATCCCCGTTCTAAGGGGGACCCCTAGGGAACGTTTCGCACGTTCCCCCATCGGGTCCCCCTTAAACCCCCTTCCGTTACCCCCTCCGGGCGACCCCTCTCGGGGGGCAAGGAGTTTGCCTTTGGCAAACTTGTTGGTATGGAGGTGCCCTTGTTTTAGTTGAACTAACTCCAAACTTTTTTGACATTCAGTCGGCTAAAATTTGATAACTCGCTAACGCTCAAACAATCAAATTTTTATACGCCGACTTCATTTACAAAATACTCGATATTATGTTTTTTGACTTCTTCGTTTAAAAATGAACCTCAATTTAGCAATGTTTGGCAAAGCCAAACGAGCCTGGTAAAATCTGGAACTTCGAAGTCAATTCTCTAATCTACTGGCAAAGATTTCTAATCAAGAAGCCCGTAAAAAATCGCACTGTTTGCGGCGAAGCCGAGTTTGTGATTTTTAGGGCTTCGCAAATTAGAAATCTATGGGGAGATACGTAAACTAATACGAAATCATTCCCCTTAATAAAGAGGTTTGCCGAAAGGCAAACTTCTGATTTTGCCCTCCGCTTAGGAGCCGCTTGCGGGGTGTAACGGAGAGGGGGTTCAAGGGGGAGGCCGATGAGGACCCATGCGGAAGGGTCCTTGGGCCTCCCCCTTTTTACAGGGCAGCCACGTAAATGGCTGAGTTTCACTATTTTACAAAAATAAAAATTAATAAAAACAATTTTATGAAAATTTTTCCAAAAAATAGTTTTGCGAAAACTTTTTCTAAAAGTTTTCTCTCATCTTTTTGATTTGGTCTCTAAGTCTTGCTGCTCTTTCAAAATCAAGCTCTTCTGCCGCCTTATACATTTCGCTTTCCATATTTATTAGGATGGTGGCGATGTCTTCTCTGTTGAATTCTTCGATTTCTTCTTCTTCGGCTTTTTTGGTGATTTGGATTATTTCGCCGATATTTTTCTTTATGGTTGTTGGTGTGATGTCGTGTTTTTTATTGAATTCTTCTTGAATTTTTCTCCTACGTTCTGTTTCGTCGATGGCTCTTTGCATGGATCCTGTGATGGTGTCTCCGTACATAATTACATGACCTTCGGAGTTTCTTGCCGCACGACCTATAGTCTGGATTAGGGAAGTTTCGCTCCTTAAAAATCCTTCCTTATCGGCATCTAGGATGGTAATTAAAGACACTTCTGGTATATCAAGACCTTCTCTTAAGAGGTTGATTCCAACTAGGACGTCAAATTTTCCTAGCCTTAAATCCCTAATAATTTCAGACCTTTCTATGGTTTTGATGTCAGAGTGGAGATATCTTACCTTGATAGATTGTTCCATCAAATAATCTGTCAAATCTTCTGCCATTTTCTTTGTAAGAGTTGTCACTAAGACCCTTTCTCCCTTGGCGATTGTCTTGTGGACTTCTCCTATTAGGTCGTCTATTTGATTTTCTGTTGCCCTTACTTCCACAATTGGGTCCAAAAGTCCTGTTGGTCTAATGATTTGCTCTACAAGCTCACCATGGGTTTTCTTCATTTCGTATGGACCTGGAGTTGCTGATACATAGACCGTTTGGTTTATTAATTTCTCAAATTCATCGAATTTTAAAGGCCTATTATCAAGGGCAGATGGGAGTCTAAAGCCAAAGTCTACCAGGTTTTGCTTTCTAGACCTGTCGCCTTCGTACATGCCGCCAACTTGGGGAATGGATACGTGGGATTCGTCAACCATGAGGACAAAGTCCTTTGGAAAATAATCTATAAGTGTATATGGCCTTGAACCTCTTGGCCTTTGGGAAAGGTGGGCAGAGTAGTTTTCTATTCCCGAGCAAAAGCCGATTTCCTTGAGCATTTCAATGTCATATTTGGTTCTCTGTTCGATTCTCTGGGCCTCTAGGAGTTTGTTTTCACTTTCAAATTCCTTAATTCTTTCCTCAAGCTCTTTTTCAATGGAAATTATTGCTTTTTCAGTCTTTTCACTAGTTGTGGCATAGTGGCTGGCAGGGTAAATATAGGCGTGGGAAATTTTTGAGATTGCCTTTCCTGTTAGGGGATCAAATTCTGAAATTTGGTCGATTTCATCGCCAAAAAATTCGATTCTGATGGCTTTTTGATCAAAACCAGCAGGATAAATATCTAAAATATCGCCCCTTGCCCTAAAGGTTCCCCTTTCAAATTCCACGTCATTTCGGACATATTGGACGTCGATCAGCTTTTTCATCACCTCTTCCGGACTAATTTCCTGGCCAGGTCTTAGGGATACGACTAGCTTTTTATATTCAATCGGGTCACCCAAGCCGTAGATACAAGAGACACTTGCAACAATAATTACATCCCTTCTTTCAAAAAGGGCCATGGTTGCGGAATGGCGCATCTTGTCGATTTCGTCATTTATGGACGAGTCCTTGGCTATGTAGGTGTCAGTCACTGCCACATAGGCCTCTGGCTGGTAGTAGTCGTAGTAGGAAACAAAGTATTCCACAGCATTTTCTGGGAAAAATTCCTTGAATTCGGTAAATAATTGGTAGGCTAGGGTCTTGTTGTGGGCAAGAACCAGGGTTGGTCTTTGAACATTTTGGATAATATTGGCCATGGTAAAGGTCTTACCAGAGCCTGTAACTCCCCTTAGGATTTGGTGCTTTTTGCCAGCGAGAATCCCATCACTTAATTTTTTAATGGCCTCAGGCTGGTCACCCTTTGGCGCATAGTCTGATTGTAACTTAAATTCCATCTTATCTCTCAATCTATATCTAAACTTTCGCTAATTTTCCTTATTTATACCCAAGTATTATACTAGAAATTAGCCACTTTTCTATAAGCAAAGTGGGTAGAGAACCCCGTCGGAGTTTACTTTTACCAATTTTCCTATATAGTAATAGTGTACTAGGGGTGCCAACCAAGAGTTGGCTGAGATCATACCCTTAACCTGATCCAGGTAATGCTGGCGGAGGTAAGTTACAAAATCCTCCCAGTATTGTGCAAAGGAGGAATTTTTTTATGAATAATAGTAAATGGTCAACAAAAATGATAGCTGAAGGCGGTGTAATGCTTGCCCTCGCCTTTATTCTAGGTCGTATAAAACTTTTTGAATTGCCTCAAGGTGGTTCTGTAACAGCAGGCCAGATGATTCCATTAATCATCTTTGCAATAAGACACGGAGCAGGCCCTGGCATTCTTGTAGGAGCTCTTTACGGTGTGCTTGATATGATGTTTGGCGGTTCAATCTACCACCCAGTCCAAGCTATCCTAGATTACCCACTAGCCTACGCTTCACTTGGTCTTGTTGGATTTTTCTCAAAGAATTTTGCAGCAAACCACGAAATCGCACCTGTTATCAAGGGCACATTCCTAGGCGTCTTTGCCAGATTTGTCTGCCACGTCCTAACAGGAGTCATCTTCTTCGGCTCTTACGCCCCAGAAGGCCAAAATGTTTGGTTATATTCCATTGCTTATAATGGTACATTCCTAGGAGTAGAATTTATAATTACAATTGTAATCATCATCCTACTAAAGAATTTCATTACAAAAGATATAGCTAGACTATAAATAAGCATAAAAATGGGGCTGTTTAGCAGCCCCTATTTTTTTATAAATTTTTATTTTAAATTAAGTTCAATTTCAAATTCTCTCTTTGCTTTTTTAAATAAGAATTCTCCATTGCGCACTGATGAAAGACATTCTGCCCTATTTCTTATTGCTTCAAATTCATTTGGTGCATCAAGAACTATGAAGTTAGCTGGTTTTCCTTCATCAAATCCATATTCGTCTTGAAGGTACATTGCCTTTGCTCCATTATAGGTTACAAGGTCAAAGTCCCTATCAAAGTCCTTTTCTCCCATTAGTTGGGCAAGATGGATTCCATTATCAAGAATATTCATTAGGTTTCCATTGCCTGCTGGGTACCAAAGGTCAACTATAGAGTCTTGTGCAAAGCATACGTTAACACCATTGTCTACAAATTCACGAACTCTTGTGATGCCACGACGTTTTGGATATGAATCTTGGCGGCCTTGTAAGAAGGCATTTTCTGTTGGAAGGGAGACGAAATTTAATTTAGATTTTCTAAATAATCCCATCATTCTAAAGGCATAGGAATCATCTGCTGAACCAAAGGAACAGGTATGGCTTGCTGTTGTTTTTTCAGCAATACCATTAATCATTGCTTCCGCATTTAATACTTCAACAAATCTTGCCATAACATCATCAGTTTCATCACAGTGGACGTCAATAAGTTTGTTATGTTTAACTGCAAGACCTACAATTTCTTTTAGTGACTTTTCTCCAAGTTCACGGCTCCATTCGTTGTGTGGGATTCCACCAACAACTTCGCAGCCAAGTTCAAGCGCTTCTTCAACTAAATCTCTTCCTGTTTTGCCAGCTTCTTTGTATGAATACATACCATTTTGTGGGAAGGCAACAACTTGAATTGTACACTTATCTTTTAATTCGTCGCGCACTTCTAGAGCTGCCTTAATTCCTGTTAGGTTAGGATCAGTACAGTCAGTTTGTGCTCTTATATATTGAGTACCATAGGAAAGACAATCTTCTACTGCTTGATAAATTCTCTTTTTCATGTCTTCCTTTGTTACTCCCTTTTTGAAATCATTCCAAAGGTCGATTGCTTCAAAAAGTGTTCCTGATTCATTTTTAACTTCATCAGTCTTACCAATCATGTAGTAATCTAGGTGAAGGTGGGCATCTACATATGGTGGAATAACAAGGTTTCCATCTAAATCAATAACTTCATCTGCATCTTCAAGATTGTTTCCAAATTTCAAAAACTTTCCATCTTCAACTAAGATTTCAGATGCATCTTTGTGACCATAAACTTTTGCGTTAATAAATTTTTTCTTCATAATATATTCCTCCTAAGAATTTTAAATAATTAAGCCAATGTCTTCTTTGATAAAATTGCCACAAGTAAACCTATTCCTAAGATAGCTGCCATTAGGAAAAGTAGATTATTAATATTTCCACTTGCGAGTATTGCTCCACCTAGTGAACTTGCAATCATTATTGAAAAGTTAAAACTTGCAGATTGTAATGATGTAGCAACTGCTGATGCGTTTGATGGCACCTGCCTAGCTACTGCTGTTTGATATAGGGTTACTAAGGCACCAAATCCAATGCCCCAAAGGATAAATCCTAAGTGAACCATAAAACTAATTGATGAAAGACTACCGAAAAATATAAAGGCTAGTAAAGATGATGCTAACATTAAAAGGCAAAGTATCTTTATATGTTTATCTATAATTTTTCCTGCAATAAGAACAGATAAGATTGAACCAATCCCAAAAAGAACTTGGGCAAATCCAATTCCCCCACTGTAATTTATTGAATCAACTAAATTTGTGATGTAAGTGTAAACTCCATAGTTAGTAAGAACTGATATAAATGTAAGCAAGATAATAATAAGTACACCTTTATTTTTGATAAGAGTAAGGGGTGAGTTAGCTCTAACTCTTTTTTCTCCAGATACTTCTGGCAACATTAAATGACTGCCTAGAGCAATTAAAATAATAAGAATTGCAATTACCAAAAATTCAATTCTCCATCCAACATTTGTACCAACAAGGGTTACAAGTGGAAGTCCTAAACTCATACCAAATGTTGTACCACTCATGATAACAGCTACGGCCAAACCCTTGTGTTCATCATCGACAAGCTTCATTCCGTAAGCCGCAATCATTGGCCACAAAACTCCGGCACAGATTCCACCAATTACCCTTCCAACTATGGCAAGAATATAACTAGGTGCGAAACCAACTAAAACATTACTAAGGGCAAAGCCTATTAGTAAGCAAATTAAAAGTTTCTTCCTGCTAAATTCAACAGTTGCAGAGATTAAAGGAATTGCAAAAATCGCACTGGCTATTGCATAAAAACCAACTAAGGTACCAGCTTGTGCTTCAGATATGCCAAGACCCGTCATAAGCTCTGGCAAGATCCCCGATGGTACTAGCTCAGATAGGATTGCCATAAATGTTACACTTGCCATAAGTATAAAAATTGGCCACTGAAATTTTTTATTTTCTACCAAATACATAACCTTCTTTCTTTAATTTCGTTCATAAATCCTTGTATAATTATGAACGAATTAATTATACGATAATTTAATTGTAAGACAAGGACCAACATTATCTACTCTATGCATATAGCAATGACAAAGGTTTGCTTTATTTGCTAAGTTTATACTATCATTTCATGTATTGATTAATATTTATAAAATATTATTTTAATTTTATTATAAATATTAATTTTGTGATTTTTTTAAAGCTTATTGAAGGTTTTAATAAAAAAAATAAGGCGAATTGTCTTAAGACAATTCACCTAGGAATTCGGTTATCCCTCATTCATGAGATTCCTCACTTCGTTCAGAATGACACACGATACTTATTCTATCTGGCTTCATTCCGACAAATAGTTTACCTCGAGCAAGGTCGACAGGAGGAATCTAACAAATTAGGGACCAAAGCATTCGAAGTATTCCCCCTAATCCCTGATCTTAAAAGTTTTTGACCCAAATTTCACTATTAGGATATTTACAACAATTATAAAAGCAAGGATAAAGCCACCGCTTGCCATCAATATCATCTTATAATCCATATCCCTAACAATAAAGGCACCGTAGATACAAATGTAGTAGACAACCATATTTATGACTCCTGCGACCTTACTTACAAGTATGCCCTCTTGGTTGTAAGGTTGGAGGAGGTAATATTTTGCAAGGGCCAGGCTTGTGAAAAATGTGGTCATTAATAGAATATAGGCGAGAACGACCAAATTATTTACCCACAAAAGCTCTCCTTTGTAAGCAATTGCCGCCATATAAGTCGCAAAAACTGCCGCCGCTGGAATCATGTTGATTGCTAGCATGGACCTAAATCTTAGCCTGTACATAGCTTGGAGCATTTCACCTTTCCTGTAAAAACCATAAGGCAAAAGGCCCTGGTCGCAGTTTAAATACATGGCATTTATAACCTTATCCTGCCTTGAAAGAGTGTAGGTCAAAAATGGCATGGCCCTGATTGTTAGCTCAAAAATCCCTTCTGTTGTTAAAGTTTCCTTAAAAACTGTAAAGAAAAATACTCCCAGACCTATGGCTGGCACAGCCAAAGATTTTATTATTACTGGTTTTGTAATAAGTCTTTTGTGCCTTGCAAAAAACAAGGAATTAAGAAAGGCAAGGCCCTTTTTGCGGGAAAGACCTTTTTTATTTTTAACTTCAATATCCTTATCCTTTAGCTCGTAGGCCTTGGCTTCGCTTAAATTAAGATCTTCTGCAGATACATCATAATTTTCTACGGATTCCTCGATTACTTGGTCAAAAGATTCGAAATTCCTAAGTCCATTTAGGCCATAGATGAAAAGGGCAAGTGAAAATCCAAAAATTATAGCAGTCGCAATCCTTAGGTCAAAACGACCTGTAATAACAAGTCCCATAACAAGAACAGGGATTAAAATAATAAAGGCGACTTGCAAAAGTCCATTGTCTAAGATTCCCTTTTTGTGTTTAAGTTTGTATTTCATCCAGAAAACCGAAGCCCCTGTTTCTAGGAAATAGACTCCAAAGCTCATTAAAAGAGGATAAATAAGAGAAATTTTATTTATCAGGCTAAAAAATATAGCAAAAATTAGAGTCCTACCAATTAGCCTCATGGCTGGTTTGTAATACAAAAATATCTTGTAAGAAGATGCGGGGTCTATATGGTATTGGGCAAAATATTTGCCAATTCCAGGCCCATTGTCGTAGATAAAATTCCTAAAAATCCCTGTTGCAAAGTAGAGAATTACAGGAATCATGAGGCCCATAAGATAAGATGACAATTCAGCTTTGCTTGTAATATCCGCCGCAAAAATCTCTCCACCAAAGATTTTAAAAACCCAACCATAAGTGATAGTTGTGAATAAATAGGCGATTACAAAGGATAAAAGACAGCCCAAAATTTGTTTTATAAAGACAAAAATCGGATAAAAGCTATACATTATCCCCTTTACCTCAAAAAACCTATACTTATCTCCTAATTTTTTCCCGATTAAAGGAAGCTTCCTTATACCGTAAACCATGAGGTTAAAAGTTTCAGTAAGAGCGATTTTTTCAGCTATGATGTAGGTCCTAAGATCTTTATTCATGGTCATTTCCTAAATGCTCTTTTTCGCCAGCAAGGATTGATATTAACTTGTCCTCAAAGTCAGGGTCAGCAAGGTAAGAATCATCAAGTCCTGATAATTTTTTCTCTGATAATAAAACAATCTTATCGCAAATATCCTTAGCAAGCTGGAGAATATGGGTTGAGAAAATCATGATGTGATCTTCGTGGATTTGTCTGATAATTTTTTTCATCTGGAGGGACACAACCACGTCAAGGCTTGTTAGCGGCTCATCCATAAGGATTATCCTTGGTTTTAGGATCAAAAACATGAGCATTTGGATTTTGTTTTTCATACCTGTTGAATAGGACTGGATTAGCCTGTGGCTGTCTTCCTCGTCAAAATCAACTAGGTCTAGGTAGTAGTCAATGTCCTTTAAATCCTTGATATTTTCCCTATTGGCATCTATGAAAAATCTGATAAACTCGTAGCCTGTGAGAAATTTAGGCAAATCAGGTTCTGCCACCATCATAAAAACGTCGTCAAAAGACACAGGAGTCTTTGTCCCATCTTCTTCTATATAAATCTCTCCGGAATCTTTCTTGATAGCTTCTGTAATCAGCCTAAAAAGTGTAGTCTTACCTGCCCCATTTCGTCCCAATAGCGCATAAACAGTGCCTTTTTCAAAGTCATAAGAAGCGTCCTTTATAACTTCCTTTTGGTCAAAGGACTTGGATAAATTTTCTATAACTAATTTCATATTATTCCTCAATTTATTTCTTTTATAACTAATTATTTATATTTTACCATAACTTGGTAAGAAAAAAATTTTTAAATTCATATAAAATCTCTTCGTATATATGTATCTCGCATTCATAAGATTTCTCGTCGATTTGCTCCTCGAAACGGCGGAGAGGACGGTTTTTTCGAAAAATTCATCATGCGCCGTCCCTAATGGGAATACAGCCCGTCGGCTCGAGGAGACCACAGTGAGCAAAGCGAACTGATGGCAGCCCTTAATCGAGGCTTTTCGAGGCGAACTCTTTATCCGGAACGGATAAGAGCGAGCCCGAAAAATACCGTCGACAGAGAGAACGAAGCGAACGACGAGGGAGCTTATAAAATCAACATTCTCTCATATACGATATTCACTACTTCCTTGCAAATAAAAATTTTTTTAAATAAATTTGACATTGTATTAAGGACGTAGTACACTTGTATTAAGATAATAGTACAGTGATACAAAGAAAGAAGGTTTGTATGGATTTTGATAACAACCGACCTATCTATATCCAGCTTTTGGAAGATTTTAAAATCAAAATTTCCACAGGCGAATGGCAGGCCGGAGAGAAAATTGACTCGGTAAGAAATCTCGCCACAGCCTACAAGGTAAACCCAAATACCATCCAAAGAGCCCTAGCGGAGCTTGAAAGAGAGGGTCTTTGCGAGAGCCAAAGGACTATCGGCAGGTTTGTAACAGAAGACACAAAGAAAATAAAATCACTTTCAAACAGAGCCTTTACAAGCTTTGCAGATGATTTTATAAATGGGATGGAATCTTTAAACATAGGTAAAGATGCGGCCCTAAAAGATTTAAACGATTATTGGGAGGAAATATGATAGAGATAAAAAACTTAAGCCTCAAATACGGAGGCAGAAAAGTCCTAGAAGACTTTGATTTAAAGCTTGATGCGGGCAAGATAATAGGTCTTGTCGGAGAAAATGGAGCAGGCAAGTCCTCTCTTATGAGAGTAATTGCTGGTCTTGAAAAAAATTATCATGGAGAAATCCTAATCGACGGTCAAAAACCAGGCGGACCTACAAACGCCCTTATCTCCTACCAACCCGACCACCTTCCCTTTGACGATTTCATGACTGTAATAGACATTGGCAATATCTACGAAAAATTCTACGACGATTTTGACTCAGAAAGCTACTACAAGATGATTGATTCATTCTCTATAAAAAGAAATTTAAAAATAAAGGAATGCTCCAAAGGAATGAAGGATAAGGTTCAAATCGCAGCCACCCTTGCGAGGAAAACCGAGATCTACCTCCTAGATGAGCCAATGACGGGCATTGACCCAAAGGCAAGGTATGAAATGCTAAATACAATTATAGAAAATTTTAATTCTGAATCAACGCTTATAATCTCAACCCACCTAATTTCTGAGATTGAAAAAATCCTTGACGAAGTAATTATAATTTCAGACGGCAAGGTCCTTACTCATAAGTCAGTTGACCAGATAAGAGAAGAAAAAGGCCTAAGCCTTGAAGAATATTTTAGGGAGGTCCTCTAATGGGAAAATTATTTAGACAAATTTTTAAAGAAGACATAAAAAAGGTAATGACATGGATGCTATCACCTCTTCTAATAGCAATCCTAGGGGTCTTTGTCTATAAGTTGACAGATTTCCGCCCAATATCCCTTATAATTGTAATAAGCGGATCAGTTATGACCTTTGCCCCACTAATTTCCCTAGCCAGCCTTAATGATAGTGACAACAACAGGTTTTACGGCAAAAAAGCAGCCTTTTATACATCACTACCATTTTCATCAAGTGAGGTAACAGGAGCTAGACTTATAAATTACCTAGTGATGGGACTTGTAATTGGAGTTTTTTCTATCTTTAACTTTTTGCTTATAGGCCTAACTAGCGACGGTGGACTAGATCCACTAGAAGTATTGAAATACCTAAGTCAAAGCATTAACTTAAATGTTTTTATCAGTTTGGTAAAATTCCTAATTATAATCGCCTTGTTTTATACAATTTTTGCCCTAATTATGATGGCAGCTAATACACTTGGCGTATCACGTCCCTTTAACAAAATGGGCAGGTCAGCAAAGTTAGTCCTTTTCGTAGCCTTGATTTTATTCCAAGGATATGTATATGCAAAATTGATTAGTGGACTAGGAAACACAAGCTTAATCAAATTTAAGGAATATTCAACTAATGCAGCCACATTTTCTATAAATATGCTAGATTTAAACTGGTCATCTTTTGCGATTATTGTTCTAATCTTAGGAATATTTGCCCTAGCCTATTTCGCCCTAGTAAATTATTTCCACAAGGAGAAGATTTCTGTAGAATAAGGAGAAGATCATGTTTAAAAAATTAGTATTTGGAATAATTGGGATATTTATCGCCATCTGGGCCTTCATCTTGTTAACCTTCAGACCAACACCTGGATATTTAAGAAATATGGAAGCAAACGGGGTTAAAATTGAAGCGCAGATCTCAAATGACGACAGAAAGCCGATTATAAGGACCTACACCAAAGAAGAATTTGAGACTTTTGACCAGGCGAAAATCGATAATATCGAAGACGACGTAGACGGTAGGGTTGAAGGTGACCTACCTTGTATTGACCTCCTAAAGGACAATAAAATCTACATCTCTTTCTACAAAGACGGTAAAAAAGTTGACCCAGAAAAGACTCACATAGAAATAACCGCCCATGCGAGTGATTACAAGGACCCAACAAAAACACGCCATATCGAAGGCGAACTTACTGAAGATGGAGAAAACACCTACTCTTACGCCACAAAAAGATACGGAGTCCAATTTGAAAAATACTTCATGGAATACCTACAGTTCCAAATTTCTTACACAATCGAAGGCAAGGACTACGTTTCAATCTTCGGTACCTTCCAAAACAACGCCCCAGACGGCACAGATTTCTTCAAAAACGAAGATCTAAAAGAACCCCTAGCCCCTGAAGAATGATAAAAGTAAAACAAAAAAGCCCCCAGCGGGCTTTTTGTTTTTGGAAAATTTATCTTTTTTGAATTCTTAGTTGTAAACATTTTAACTATATTTTTGAATATAAGCTGACAAAGAATCTGCTATGAGCTTTGGGCTTGAATTTTCAACTGTCATATATATCTTTCCTGAAAAATCTTGCCAAATCACTATTCCATCAATATTGGCTTCTTCAATTACATAACAATTTGGGGCTTCAGGATTATTTTCCCGTTGGTCTTTTGTCACATGGACGACATCTAAGCGGGGATCTTGGCAAATCCCTGTTAATTCGTGACCATCAAAACAAGCAAGGCCGATTTCCTTAAGATAGGTTTTATAATCAGTAGCAAAGTCTATGCCAAGCTCCTTTTGAACCCTTTCTATTTCTACATCTGTCCTACCAGTCCCACCTATAAAGTCTGGGGCATCTTTTAAAGTTTTAATAATATCCTCCATGCTTAAATACCCTCATTTTCTAATTTCCGCTTCACATAACCTTTCCAAATCTTATTTCTGACCTTATTAAATTCATATCTATCAATTTCAGATGGCTTATTGGATGTGTGTAAAATTGAATAATTGCCGCGGTGTTGGTCTCTAGTAAGCATTACTAGAGTTCCGTTAGCTTTTTGACCCATATGGTGGAGCTCATAAGGATAGCCCGTCGCTGCTTCTATAGGAGAAAGGTTCTTATTTGTGCGGTCTAGATTAGTAACTATAGTTCCATCAGGCAACTTAATTTTAAAATTAAGGTCAATATTCTTCGGAACAAGGACACTTCTACCATTTATCTTAATTTCTTTCATACCTTTAATAACCTTATACTGGTCAAGATCTTGAATATCTTTAATAACATCCATTGACCACTTGTTTCCCATCTGAATACGTGCAACGTCACCCTTCTTTAGTTTACTATTGGTTATTGAGATAGAACTGAAGGCTTCCTTAGCGCCACCTGTCACAGCTCCTGTAATAGCTCCCCATTTGAAACCCTCACTTGCGCCTAAGGCTGCGGCTTCCATACTTTCTCCAAAATCCCCAGTTTCAATTCCCCTTACAAGGCCTGCTGATATTCCTCCAAAGGCAGCAGAAGATGCGGCAAATGTTTGAGCAGATTTGGCCGATGCAGCAAAGATTGCACTTACAGCTGATGCCGGCCCAGCAGAAACAGCAGAAACTGTTACACAAACAAGAATGACTCCTGTACCAATAGCCACATTTTTAATCATTTTTTGAGTTTTATTATCATCAATGGATTTGAGTTTTTGAACTTTAGTCTTTCCATCATCTCCTAAGGTGAAAATATAAGAATCTCCCTTAAATACTTCATTTAATTCAGCTAGACTATATCCAAAATAGACATTTGACTTAGAATTAAAGGCGACTTCTTCTAGGTATTCTTTAGAAATATAGACGGCACTAACATTTTCTACGACATAATCTTCGCTATTAATGGCATCTATAGTTTCCTTATAAACAAGGTCTTCAACGTCAACTAAGAGTCCCTTATCGCTTAAGGATTTATATTTAGGCTTGTTTTCCTTCAATACTACTGGCTTAGAGCTTTTATCACATATTTGGTTTTCACTAGGTTTTATTGGTTGATTTTCTATTTTTGGCTTTACGCACCCTGTAAGAACCATTGAGATAGCAAGGATAAGGGGAATTATTTTTTTCATTCTTTATCTCCTTTACCGTCTTTCTTATCAAGAGGTCTTCTTTTTTTAAATGCAAAAACCGAAATTAGGATAATAATACAAAGGCCAAGACCTATAAGTACAGGACTTGATAAGGCTCTTTTCCCTTCTTCATCGCCTTCTTTTGCTTTTTCATCATAATTTTCAACTTCAGTCCCAGTTTGTTTTGTCTCCTCAGTTTCCGATACAATTTGTTCCACATTTGCCAGTTGAATAGTCCCATCATCAGAAATTTCAGCTCCCTCTCCTACAAGTTTATTGATTTCAGAAATGCCAAGGCCTGTTGTCATGTGGGCTTTCATCACATTATTATTTCCCACATAAAGCTTCTTTATCGTAGACTGGCCTGTGTATTCATTGCTAACTGTAATAGTGTAAATCCCCTCTTCAGTATATTTAGCACCGTCTCTTGCTGGTCCGTTAAAACGTGTATCTTCCACCAAACCATCAGCCCCTTCTGCCAGGGTCTCTCTTTTGAGATTTATTTTCAAATACCTTGACTTGGCCAAGTCTAAATAAAAACCATTTTCCGTTATAGAAGTGTTTGTTAGCTCACTTCCATTGACTAGATCAAAGGGATATACCATGCAGTTTCCATTTCTGACGGAAAATTTGAAGAATATCCTATAATGGCCAGTTTTATCAATTAACTTGTCGTTGGTGACCTGATAATCCAAAGCCACTTCATAGTCTCCCTCTTCGAAAAGTTTGACTATGGTATCCGCACCTAAAGATGTGTTTGATTCCAGATAATTTGTATAAATCGTAGGCTCTGACTTTTCATTTTTATAGTCTGTATGGCGGATAATGAGAGTCCCGCGGCCAAAATCCATAGAAGGAGTTTCAAAATACTGGTCGCTTCCTTCCCTGTCCGCTGTGATGGAAAGCTTGTCTTTTCCATTTAGCTTATTGATATCCTGGTTCAAATGAAAGCTAAGTGTGACCTTATCACCCAAATTTTTTAGAAAAACCATATTACCATCAGGGTTTTTTATCTTATCTGTATATCCGCTTACAAAGAAAGATCCCAAATCCCAACCATAGTGGGGATCATCCTTGCCAATGGCTTTCTCGCCGGAATATGTGTCAAAATCAGCCACTCGGACTTTGGAGCCAAGCTTGTAAGTTTCCTTTGATGAGTTAGCTTCGCCACTCTTATTGTCAGTATAGGCGTAAAATTTATAAATTTCTGCAATCTTTTTATAATCGTACTTGTCCCTATTTATAAAAAGAAACTTCCTATCTTCTGTTTTAATCCTAAGTTCGTAGGCCACGATCAATCTGTAATAGCAACCATTTATTAACTCTAGGTCCTTACTTTCATAAAAGGGTTTTGTTCTGATTGGGGTTTGGGAAAAAGCATCAGTCATAATTGCTACATTGACCCAATTTAGGCCATCTGTCGAAGTTTGAAGGATGATAGCTCCTTTGAGGATTTTCTCATCTAACTTGAGTTCGTCAATTTTTTTGCCTTTGTCATTGATAACCTGCCAAGCATCTTCCTCTGCATTTAAAAGTATATCCCCATAATTATAGAAAAACTCCAAATTGCCGTCAGTGACTTCATAGGCAGGAATCCCGTCTTTTGTAGTCACATCAGCGATCTTTCCGCTAAGAAAAAAACTTCCGTAGGTATTAGTCTTATCAGTCGGTGAAAAATCTTTAGTCTCAGAAAATTCATAATGACTATCCTTGCCAAAGTTATAAATTCGCCCTGAAACCTCATTTTTAGCCTCTTTAGCAAAAGATTCTTGGATAAAGGTGCTTAAAATAAAAACCGTACCCACTAATAAGGCAAGGGAAAATTTGATTGGTATTGATATTAAATTTTTCTTTGTCA
This sequence comes from Anaerococcus sp. C0059F3, assembly GCF_056590475.1. Lineage (NCBI taxonomy): Bacteria > Bacillati > Bacillota > Tissierellia > Tissierellales > Peptoniphilaceae > Anaerococcus > Anaerococcus sp. C0059F3. Next base: position 96,808 of record NZ_JBWPWE010000005.1, on the reverse strand, counting down.
TATCTTTTCCTCCTCTGATTATTTTGTTTAAATCTTTCTATAATAAGAATTGCAAATTTTGCGAATCAGTATTTATAATATATTTATAATTGATTTCAGACTTCTTCTCCAATCAGACCTAAGTCAAAGCAGGAAAGGCATAGAGATTAGGCTGTAATTTGAATATTATTATAAAAGATATTATAAAAGTAGATTTTCTACAAAGTTCAAATCAAAATACCAGAACAAAAGCACCTCTAATCTAAGGTGCTTCCTATATTCCTTCTAGGTCTTTAACTTTAATGTAAAACCCCTGGCCCTGGTAGGTCACATAGGCAAAGCCATTTTCTTCTTCCTGGCTAGCTTGGACAACAGCTCCTTTTTCTAAGGTATCGAAGGCTGCTTTTTCGTCGGGATCGGTGTAGATTTCAGCATCTCTTATGACTTTGTATGAAAGCCCGATGCCGATTTCATCTTTAAGCTTCATCCCAGTCCCTGGCCTTGTTTCTATATCTTGTTTGGTGTATTTTTCTTCCTTGCCACATCCAGCTAAGATTATTAAAAGGCAAAAAATTATAAACTTATTTATGGTAAACCACCCCACAATAATCAATCCCAAGTTCCCTTAGGTCGCTAATCGCCTTATCTAGAGCAGTTTTCCTTGTCTTTGAGTCAACTAGGATTATTTCCATATCGCAAAGCCTTGCAGCGAGGTATGGGTCGGCTGTTTTTAGGGATTTTTGATCAATTAGGATGTAGTTGTAAGAAGATTCCCTATTGGCAATTTCTGCAAAAAATTCGTTGGTATCAATAATTTTATCAGAAGCCTTTTCTGGTAGGGCCAAATAGTCAATGGCGCCCTTTCTTAAAACCTTAAAGGAATTAACTTCGCTTAGGTATTTGCCTTCAAGGTCCGCCTTATTTTTGCTGTCTACAAACAAAACCCCATTGGCAGGTGCTAGACTTTCTGCCAAGGCTTTGGCAAAATCAAAGGAATCAACTTTTCCAAGACTTGTTATGCCAAGGACCCCATTTTGAAGTCTGTGGTCAATTTTCGCCTTCACTTTAGAAAGCTCATCGCTAGATCCAAGCACATCAAAATCAAGGTCCCTCAAGTCGTCCTCATCGGCTATAGAATCAGAAAGTAGGGTCTTAATTATAACCATGGCAAGGCCGAAAATTGCCCCTGCAATTCCTGCCGCCACAGAAAAGATGATCAGCTTTTTCTTTGAAGCCTTATCTACCATTACCTCATGCAAATAGGCTAAATTATCCGCATTCATGTAGTCTTTAGCCATTATCCTAAAGTTTTCGCAGGTTGACTTTAAGGAATCTGCCGCCCTGTCTTTATTAGAATCATTGTAGGTTAGGCTAATAAGGCCAGCTTGAGGATTTACTTCAAAATCAGAACGGGCCATAATTTCCTTATAAGAAAGGGTCGAACCTCCCTTTTTTAGGTCAGCCTCAACCTTTTTGTAAAGGTCAGGTGATTTAATAATTTCCGAATAAATGTTGGCAAGTTTTTCGTTTAGGATTAATTTATTATAAGAAATTTCCTCGCCCTCATCAGCTGTGGCAATTAAAACGGCTGAAGCTTGGTAAGTTCCGCCCACATTTTTCATGCCAAGGCCGAAAACTAGGCCAAAAAGCAGGATGGCAGGGACGATAAGAAGGGCAAGGTTTCTCTTAATCCCGTCGATTAATTGGTAAGTTGTAACTTTTCTCATAAAAACTCCTTTTTAATTTAATGACTCGATGGCCATTGGATTTGTAAAGAAAAAATCGTAAGCTGGGGCATCCACGCTAATGTAAATCGCATAAGGTATGATAAAGACCACTATGGATAAGATTAGCAAAAAGGCCGCCAGGCTGTCTTTGTATTTTAATTTCTTGATCATCATTGGCAAATAAAACATCTCCAAAATTGCAAAATAGGACGAAAACCTAAAGGCAATGGCTGTCGATGACCTAAAAACAAGCATGACGCAAAGGCCAAAAACCATGGCTTTGACAGCCGCCTTATCCATCCTGTCACCCTGGAAAGTTTTCTTATCTAGATACATTATGGAAACAATAAATAAGAGAAGGAAAAATATTATCCTCGGGTCGAAAAGTTTCATTCCGTAGGCGAATTTCCCCTCAAAGGTGTAGGTGATAATTTTTCTAGAAAGTATGCCAAGACCAATTTTCGAAAAAATACTGGCCGCTATGGCAAAAACCACCTTTGAAAAAACCGACACAACCAAACTCGCAAGGACAATTACACATTTCACTAGGTTTGAAAGATCAATTTCTAGGTAGATCAAAAATGGAATCAAAACCACGGCCGACTTGTGAAAGCTAATGGCTAAAACAAGGACAAATAAGCTTTTAATTCTCTTTTTTTCGCTCGCAAGATATATGGATAAAAGGCCCAGGCCTATAGCTGTGGCTGTCCTTGATGTTTGCATATCAAATTGCAAGAAAATCGGTAAAAATATGATGGCCGACAAAAATGGATTGACCGATTTTTTAATTGCAACATAGGTCACAGGTACAATTGATAAAAAATTCATAAGGACAATCACCCACTGGCGGGAAAGACCTATGAGGTTTATAAGGTAGGAGGCAAACCTAAAGGAAAACTCAACCGGATAGGAAAAATTCATCACCTTAGCAAAGTCTGTCCCTATATCCTTGGCAAACCACAAATAGTTGTAATAATCCGCATCCCCCGACCCTCTGGCTGCAGCAAAAATAAACATCAAGAAAAACATAGAAAAAGCCGCGAGGTTTTTTTGATATGAAGTTTTAAAATCTATAAGACTAAAGCAAAGAAAAAGCAATAGCTCAAGTGTAAAAAATAAAAAAAATCCCATAAAACTTTTCTAATTAGGGGGCATCCCCCTAAGACTCCCTTATGTAGCAAAAGAATTCTTCTCTTGTACTCTTACTCATTAATATATCATTTTTTGGGCTTTTATCCATGATAAATTAATTTTTTTATCCGAGATAAATTATCTTTTATTCTTATCCGAGATAAGTTATATTTCTTTCGTCAATCCGAGATTAACTTATCATTTAATAATGCTAACTATTCTAACAATATCTCTTCGAACCTGGGGAGGCCCAGGGGAACGTTCCGGACGTTCCCCAACCTGCCTCCCCAGACCCCACTCGGCTACCCCCTCCGGCCGGCCCCTCGCGGGGGATAAGGAGTTTGCCTTCGGCAAACTATTAATAAAGAGGAGCCCTTGTTTTAGTTGGACGATCTCCAAACTTTTTTGACATTCAGTCGGCTAAAATTTGATAACTCGGCTAAAGCCTCAAACAATCAAATTTTTATACGCCGACTTCATTTACAAAATACTCGACCTTGGGATTTTTCACTTCTTTGTTTGAAAATAAACACTAATTTAGCAATGTTTGGCGAAAGCCACACGAGTCTGGCAAAATCTAGAACTTAGATGCCATTTCTCCCTTTTATCAAGCAAAGATTTCTAATCAAGGTCACCGTAAAGAAAATCGCTTGTCTGAGGCGAAGCCGAGTTTGCGATTTTTAGGTGACCGACGATTAGAAATCTCTAGGAAGATACATAATCTTATACAGGGTAATTCTCTCTACACAAAAAAGCTTGCGAAAAGCAAGCTTCTATATCCGCACTCCGCTTAAGGAGCCGCTCGGGGGTGTAGCCGAGAGGGGTTTAAGGGGAGGCGGGTGAGGGACCCTGCGGAAGGTCCCTTGGGCCTCCCCTTTGAACGAAGCAGTTATGTCAATGACTGAAATAATATATAAGATAAGTTCAATCTCGGATTGAAGAAAAAAAAGATGATATTCCTGGATTAATAGACTCACCTAGTGAAAAAATTATTTTCTGAAAATAAAAAAAGAACATCTTTTATAAAGACGTTCTTTTGTGGTTTTTCCATTCCATATATATAAATGTAGCGTCCATTATTATCATTAGGATCCCTATCATGAATAATATTGGGCTGAATTTTTTTATTTGGCCGCCTACATTTCTTTCTAGAGATTGGTAGATAAAAAGGCCTGCTAGGGTTAGTTGTAGGATGTAAAATGTGATTCTTTTTTTAAAGGATTTTTGCTTTTGGTTTTCTTCTTTCATAAAAAGCTCCTTTCACTTCTTTTCCTTATTATATCACATTTTTGAGGTCAAAAAAAGATGGGCTTCTGCCCACCTTTATTTTATCTTAGGGATACTTTGCCGTGGCCTGTTTTGGCTTTTATTGTTAGTTTTGCCTCGTCTGTTGAGGTTGATAGGTCGTATCCTTCGTCGGTTTTTATTTTATTTTGGTATTTTTCTGTCACATTGATAGCTGGGCTTTCTACAAAGGCTTTGATTTCGCCATCGTAGTCATCTGTGTCAACCACAATTATTCCGCTTACAGTTTCTAGGTCTATATCTGTGGTTTCCTTGATATTGTAAATCCTAATTGATCCAGAACTTGAATCTGCACTTATTCTCTCGCTTTCAAGACCATCAACCCTGATATTGCCAGAAACATTGTCGACTTCTACCAAATCTCCCTTGATTCCTGCAAGATAAATTGCACCTGAAACATTTTCTATGCTCAAAAATCCGTCGATATTTTTGATGTCGATTTTTCCATTTACATTGTCAATATCAATCTTGGACTTGGAGTTTATTACCATAATCTTGCCGTTTACAGAGTTGATATTTAAGCTTCCAAAATCTGTATCTGCGATTTCTACCCTAGCATTTACAGTGTCGATATTTAATTTTTCATAGAAATCCTTGCCTAGTTGGACCCTTAATTTTACGCTTGCTCCTAGGGTTTTGTAGTCGTCGTTTTCTCCTATATCTAGGACACCGTCCCTAATTTCAACATCGATGTAGTCTTCTAGGTTGGATTTTTTAGAAAAAACATCAGCAGAAATAATGATTCCTGAATCTGTCCCTTTTTCTATATAAATTTCCCCATTAACTAGGTCAATATTTATCTCGTCAATTTCGTCATCTACCCTTATATCTTTGTGGGTATTGACTTCGCCCTTGAGGTTGAAATTGTTGATGTCAAAGGCTTGGTCAAGGTCGATTGCCCCTATGGCCTCAGTTGCCTTTTTCAAAATAGAATCAACTGCGGATGTGACCTTGCCCGCAAAGTCAGTTTCTCTTGATTTTTTATCCCCGATTGCTGCTAGGAGGTCACTTGCCTCTTCGACTGTGATTTTTCCTTCCTTAAGCATATTTAGGATTAGTTGTTTTTCTTCAGTCATTATTTATCTCCTCTAGTAATTCCTTGGCTTTTTCTGTTGTAATTTCGCCATTATCTAGCATATTCAAAATGTCTAGTCTGTGAGATTTTTTGTCGATTTTTCCACCGAGTTTGCTTACAATTTTATCAATCCTGTTTCTAACTGTTGGGTAGGAAATGCCTATTTCTTCTCCAACATCTTTGATTGATCCTCTTTTTTGTAAGAATAGCTCAATGAATTCCTTATCTTCCTTATCTAGCCTTGAAAAGGCATCAACTTCAAACTCTCCGTGTACTTCTGTGTAGCAAGAATTGCATCTATATGAGGTGATAACCATTTGGTCACCACAATTTGGACATTTATTTATCATAAGAACCTCCCTTTTTTCTAAATTATACTAGGTTTTTTTATTTTTGTAAAGTTAATATTTAATATTTTAAGTTTTTATTTTATTTTTTTTAATATATGAAGTTCGCTTTTAATATAAGCAAAGAAAAAGACCAGCAATGCTGATCTTATAAAAAATCTCTGTCCCAGTAGGATTTGAGGGTCCTTGATAGCCAGATTATGGTATTTATCAAAAAACCTGTCCCCAAAACCATCTGAACCATATATAAAATTACATATAGGCCCTCGTTAGTGTTGTATTTTTGAATCAAGCCTATGAGGCCAAGGAGGATAAAAAATCCGCCCGCCCACTTAAGGCTCATCTTTACATTTTCCTTAAAATCTAGATAGACCCATCTCTTGTGCTTGTATTTCTTGTTGAAATTATCACGTCTTATCTTGTATTCTTCACGAAGGATTGGGTCAGCATTTTTGATAAAGCCTGAATAATAGTGGTCCATATCAGCCACTTTGGATGTGTATTTCTTAAGATTTCCCGCCTCTTCTTCGGAAAATTCTTTTAACAAAATCGCCTTGGTGATGGCAGCCTTTGAATCATGAGAAATTCTCTTTTCTCTTAAGGCTTTTAAATCTTCTATATCCCCCGCCTGGTCAATTAACATGAGGGTTTTGGCTTCGTAGAGCTTTTTTCCCTTTAGATACATTAAAATTATGGCAAGGCTTATGCCGATTACCCCAAATTGGGAAATAACCATGGCTGTACTGCCGTAAATATCAAAGCTAATTAAAAAATAATTTACAAAGAGGGGCGGAAAGATAAAGAGAGCAAGAAGTCCAATTAATTTAATTACCGATCTCATTTTTCATTGTCCTTTCATAAAGTTCAAGGAGCCTAGCTCCTGTTTTTTCAATCGACTTTTCTTTAGCTTTTTTGTAGGCAATTTCTGATAAGTCGGGCAAATCACCTTCCAATATCCCCTTGATTTTACTTTGGAAATCGTCGAGATTTTTGCCCTTGTAGATATTCCCCCCATCTACAAAGCCATCTTGGAAAATTTCTATATCTCGAATTAGGATTTGGGTCTTAGTGGCCAGGGCCTCAAGAAGAACTATGCCTTCGGTTTCTTCGTGGGTCAAAAAGGCGTAAAGATCAGAGCCAGAGTAGGCCTCTCTTAGGTTTTCGCTATTTACATAGCCAGGTGTGTGGAAATTCGCAGGCACATCTTCCATTTCCTTTTTGATTTCAGGGCTCATAAGGGCCCTATCAAGCTTGCCAAACCAGATAAATTCGTATTGAGGAAGCCTTTTTGCAAGCCTTAGAAAATCGTCAATGCCCTTTCTTTTTATTGGTAGGCCAACAGAAATTATTGACTTTTTTTCTGGATCTAGACCATATTTTTTGTAAAAATTCTCCCTGTCATTTGATTTTTTTCGCCAAAAGTCAAGGTCAATCCCATTTGAAACCACTTCTATTGGACGATTTAGGCCATAGGTCTCTAATATTTTTTTCGAATAATCTGTAGGTGTTAGGACTAAGTCGCCCTTTCTGTAGGCATAAACTAGCCACTTTTTAAAAAGCGGAGCTATTTGATTGGAAAATATAAAGGAATTTTTGAAATCTTCCATAGTGGAATGGCCATGGTAGATGACTTTTTTGCCCATTTTCCTAGCCTTTCTTGCAAAGCGGACTGATCCGGGAAGGATGGTGTTAATGTGAACTAGGTCAAAGTCATCTTTCTCATCGAGGGTAAAGTCACAACCAACAAGCCTGAGGGCCTTGATTTGATGGTCCATAGCCTTGCCTACGCCTGATTCCTTCACAGTCTCATAGTCTTTTGAATATATTAAGACTTTCATGGTCATATTCCTTTATAGCTTTTTCGTATGAGTCTATACACTTAGAACCAAAACCATCCACAGAGAAATTTTCCTCGGCATATTCTCTGGCATTTATTTCTAGAAGTTCCTTGTATTCATCATCTGTAAAGACCCTATTTACAAACTTTTCAAATTCTTCAAAATTCCTATATTTAAAGCCATTAAAGCCATTTTTGATTACCCCATCAAGGACCGCATCATCCCTACAAAGGGCGATTGTCCCGTTGGCTAGGGATTCATAATAGGTAAGGCCCTGGGTTTCTGATGTGGAAGCTGTGACAAAAATATCTGCCGCCTGGTAATAGCGGTTTACAGAATTTGACTCAACCATGCCTGTAAAAATGACTTCTTTATTAATGGCGGCGGCATCTTCCTTTAGGGTATCAAGATAAGGTCCACCACCAACTATGTAAAGCTTTATTTCTCTATCTTCTAGCCTGTCGTAATAGGACATGATTTCCTGGATATTTTTCTCAGCCCCAAGTCTGCCCAGATAGAGCAAAACTTTTTCATCCTCGGCCATTCCCAAAGATTTTCTCAAAAGAGCCTTGTCGGACATTTCTGGAATATGGATGCCAGTTGGGATAATATCGAGCATATAAGGATCGATTCCGTAGTCTATCAAAAGCCTCTCAGTCTTTGCAGTCGGCACAATAATCCTATCGCAAAAACCAGCTAGGGTCTTACTTGCAACAGATACAATCTTTTTTCCAGCTTGTTTGGATGGGATAAAATAATGGGTGTAGTCTTCATAAACAGTGTGGTAGGTGTGGACAAGGGGAATTTCCAAATCGCTCGCTAACTTTCTTGCCATCATAAAGGTAGAAAACTCACACTGGGAATGAATGACATCCGGCGCCCAAGCCTTAATCTCCTTTTGGTGACTCTTAGCTAGAAGATTTGAAATCCTCGCTTGTGGATAAATCTTAGCCGCAGAAAGAGATCCAACATAATAAACCTTGCCATCCCTGTATGACTTTGTAGTATTAGAAAGGGTAAGAACCCTAACATCGTGGCCCTCATCCTCTAGATATTCTATTAAATTCATAACCGAACGCACCACCCCATTAACAACAGGATAGTACCAATCGCTTGTAATTAAAATCTTCATAAAACCTCTCTTCAAATATAATACTCTTTTTGCAAGGAATTTTACAATAAACTTCACATTAAGATATATTCTTCTTATTATGTATTTATCTTTAAATATAATAATTCTATTTACTGTGTTTCTTCGGAATTTTATTTTTTAAATAATTATTCTACTTACAGTTGAATCTCCGTAAAAAGGGGCCCCCAGGGGAACGTTTCGCACGTTCCCCCATCGGGTCCCCTTAAACCCCTTCCGTTACCCCCTCCGGGCGACCCCTCGCGGGGAAAAAGGAGTTTGCCTGTGGCAAACTTGTTGATATGAAGGATCCCTTGTTTAAGTTGTACTATCTTCTAACTTTTTTGACATTCAGTCGGCTAAAATTTGATAACTCGGCTAAAGCCTCAAACAATAAAATTTTTATACGCCGACTTCATTTACAAAAATTCTAGGTCATAAGTTTTTTTAACTCTTCGTATAAGAATAAATAAACCCATCTAGCAATGTTTGGCGAAAGCCAAACGAGCCCAGCAAATTCTGGAACTTCGAAACTAATTCTACCTTTTATCGAGCAAAGATTTCTAATAGAAAGCCCCGTTAAGAAAACTGATTGTTTGAGCGTTAGCGATTTATCAGTTTTTAGGGGCTCGAATATTAGAAATCAGCGGGGATATACGTAATCTTATACAAGGTAATTCTCTCTATATAAAAAAGCTTGCGATTAGCAAGCTTCTATTTTCGCACTCCGCTTTAGGAGCATTCGGGGGTGTAGCGTAAGGGGGTCTTAGGGGGAACCAGTGAGGGGGCATCTGCTGCCCCCCTTGGGTTCCCCCTATGAACGGAGAGGTCATGTAAATGACCTAGAATTTTTATAAGATACAGTTAATCTCGGATTAACAAAAAGATATTTTTATTCTCGGATAAAACCCCAAAAAATAGTATATTAAATAAAAAGGGTATTAGGGAAGATTTCCCTAATTTAATTTATCAAGGATAAAAAGGAGAGAGTGTTTTGGGACCAGTTATTGTTGGCGATTTGATGCTTCTTATTTTTTCAATTTATATAGGAATATTTTTTATATTTTTCCACACAGATAATCCTGACATGCATGTTGGTTTTCATGTCTGGGAAGCTTGTTTTTCTCGCGAGACTTGGATTTTTGGCAATAAGTTTGCGGGGTGTCTTTCTATTGGACTTGGGATTTTGTTTTATGGGATCCTTATTCCGATTTTGATTTATCTTGAGATTTCTAGGGAGATTCTTTCTATTATAATCATTATTTCCCTCTTAATTTTCTTTTTATTATTATTTGGCATTGCTAAATTGGTTTTGAGGAAGAAATTTGATCTTAAGGATACCAAGTAAAGACCTTTTTGATTGATTTTGCTTTTATTTGCTATATAATATTACTAGCAAAAGGGAGTAGCCCAATTATTTAATCGTCAGAACGGTTTTTACCCGGTTAAATAAACCCTAAAAGGTGGCGAGACGGAGCTAATGAGTATGACTCACTAAGCCCCGCTTTTTTTATATTTTGCAAAATTTTTAAGGAGGAATTATGGACTATAAAGGCAGTCTTAATGAAGTAATCAAAAAACACGCTACTGATGCCAAACGTGGACTTACCTCATCTGAAGCCAAAGCTAGGCTTGAAAAATATGGCCCAAATGCTATTGAGTCATCAAATAAAAAGAGCCTAATCAGCAAAATTATCGAACAATTAGCCGATCCAATGGTTATTCTTTTGATAGTTGCTGCTATTGTATCAGCTTTCACTGGTGATGTGGTTGAGTGTGTAATTATTATCGCAATTGTTGTTATTAACGCCATTATGTCTATTATCCAGGAAGGAAAGGCAGAAGACTCTGTTGCGGCTTTACAAAAAATGAGCTCACCTGAAGCCACTGTCATCCGTGATGGACAAAGAGGACATGTAAAGGCAGAAGATTTGGTGCCAGGAGATATAGTTGTATTAGAAACTGGGGATATTATCCCAGCTGACATGAGGCTTATCGAATCATCAAACCTAAAGATAGACGAATCATCACTCACAGGTGAATCTGTGGCGGTAGAAAAACATGCAGATTTTGAAACAAATGAAGATGTAGGTATTGGTGATAGGGAAAACTACGTCCACTCATCATCAATCGTGACTTATGGCCACGGCATTGGCCTTGTGGCAACAACTGGTGAAAATACAGAAATCGGTAAAATCGCAACAAGTCTTGATGAAGTTGAGGATAAGGAAACTCCTCTCCAAAAGCAGCTTAAAAAGCTTTCAAAACTTTTAGCTGTCCTTGTAGTTGTAGTTTGTATAGCAGTTTTTGCCCTAGGTTATTACAGGACAGGGGATGACCTTCTTGAGACCTTTATGGTGGCGGTATCTCTTGCTGTTGCAGCTATACCAGAGGGCCTTACAGCCGTTGTAACCATTGTCTTATCAATCGGTATGAACAGGATGGCAGACAGAAAGGCCATAGTTAAAAACCTCTTATCTGTAGAAACTTTGGGCTCAACCACAGTTATCTGCTCAGATAAGACCGGAACTCTTACCCAAAATGAGATGACTATCACAAAAATTTTCACCAACGACCAAGAATACGAAGTCGAAGGTTCAGGCTATAAACCAGATGGTGATATAAGAAACCAAAACAAAGAAGTAATTGATTCTGACGATCAAATCAAACTTCTTATGACTATTGCAAGTCTATGTAATGACGCAAATCTCATCCGCGAAGGCGAAGAATACAAGATTACAGGTGACCCTACTGAAGGTGCCATGCTAACTTTCGCCGAAAAATGGAACATCAACCAAGAGACTCTTAACGACAAACACCCAAGGCTCCAGGAAATCCCATTTGATTCTACAAGGAAGATGATGACAACCTTCCACGAGCTTGATGGCAAATACTACGCCATGACCAAGGGTGCACCAGATGTTGTTATGGGCCATTCTTCAAAGATTTTAATCAATGGTCAAATGGAAGATTTCACAGATGATTATCGTAAGAAACTTGCCGATAAGAATAATGACCTAGCAAGCCAGGCCCTAAGAGTAATGGCTTACGCTTTTAGGCCACTAGAAACTCTTGACCAAGACCTTACAACAGAAAATATCGAAAAAGATATGATTTTTGTAGGGCTCACAGGAATGATTGACCCAGCTAGGCCAGAAGCCAGGGCAGCTGTTGCCGAATGTCATGCATCAGGTATTGATGTAATAATGATTACAGGCGATTATTTTGAAACGGCCCTTGCCATTGCCAAGGACCTTGGAATCGCATCAAGCCGTGACCAAGCTATGCAGGGATCTGAATTAAACGATAAGACCCACGAGGAAATCAGAGAAATTGTCAAAACTAAGAGGATTTTTGCTAGAGTTTCCCCAGAAAACAAGGTTCAACTTGTTAAGGCACTAGAAGCCAACGACAATGTCGTAGCCATGACAGGTGACGGAGTAAATGATGCTCCAGCTATTAAAAACGCCGACATAGGTGTGTCTATGGGTATTACAGGAACAGACGTTGCCAAGGATGCATCAGATATGATCCTTGTTGACGATAACTTCGCAACCATCGTAAATGCAGTTGAAGAAGGAAGAGTAATCTTTTCAAATATCAAAAAATTTGTATCCTTCCTCCTATCTTGTAACATCGCAGAAGTTTTGATAGTTTTCCTATCAATCTTATTAGGCCTACCAAGCCCATTAACCCCAATCCAGTTATTGTGGTTAAACCTAGTCACAGACGCCTTCCCAGCCCTTGCTTTGGGTGTTGAACCAGCAGAGCCAGGCCTTATGGAAGAACCACCAAGAGACCCAAGAGAATCAATCATCTCTGGCGATATCAGGACCAACCTAATTAGCCAATCAATCTTTATAACCCTTGCAGTCCTTGGAGCTTATATAGTTGGCTTAAAATGGATCTTCCCTGACTCAATCGAAGGTGCCCACACAATGGTATTTGCAACCTTAATCACATCAGAACTTCTTAGAGCCTTCTCTGTAAGGTCTACAAAGTTCACCCTAAAGGAATTAGGTTTTGCCTCAAACCCACACCTAATCAAGGCAGTGCTCCTATCCTTTGCTCTACTCTTAGTTGTGATGTATGTCCCAGTATTGACAGAACTCTTTGAAGTCGTATCCCTAACTTGGGAATGGATCCCAGTTCTAATACTCGCATTGATTCCTCTAGTATTTGGAGAAATTTCTAAGGTTATTAGAAGAAAAAAATAATAAATTAGAAAAATTTTCAAAAGCCAAAGGCTAAAGGCTTTTAAAAATCGAAAGCTGCTGAAAATTGAAAGTAAAGTAAAAAAGCCCAGAATCCTGTTGGACTCTGGGCTTTTTGCATGCTTATTTTTTGTAAATATCAATCAAATTGTTTATTAAATCCCTAAGTAAAAGGGTAGTCATGTAGTGGTCTTGGGCGTGGATGGCCAAAAAGTCAAGACCCTCGCAGCTTCCTTCTGCCTCATTGGCTAGGAAATCTTTTTGAGCCTGACCTGCCAAGTCCAAGTTTTCTAAACCCATTTTTATATATTGGTCTGCTTCATCAAACTTACAAGCCTTGGCAAGGTCAAGGGCTTCAAGGAAATTGCTCCTAGCATTGCCCGAAAAAGCCACAACCCTAAGGCCAGCATTGGTTAATTCTTCTTTTGGATTATTAATATCAGTCATAAATCTCTCCTTATATCATTCTTATAAGTAAAATACCGAAATAAGCTAAATATGCAAGAGTTTTTCAAATAACTTTGATTTTTATTTTTTAAACAAATCCTTTATAATATAGGTTACTAATAATCAGGATTGCCGCTTGTATAACGGAAAAAATAGAAATTTGTTTGAATACGTTTTCTAGTATAATGGTAGTGAGGAGAAGTATGTTATCTGATAGAGAAATAAGAATTATAAAATATCTATATAAAAATAAAGACCAATACTGCACAAGTACAGAAATAGGTGATAATGTTGGTTTTTCTGAAAGGACTATAAGGACCAATATAAACTACATATCAGAAAATGTTCCTAAGGATATTTTTGAAATTGTTGCGAAAAAAGGCTGTGGCTTTAAGCTTAAAATAAATGATCAGGACAAGTATATAGACTATATTTATAAGTCTAGGGCCAATATGTCAAGCATAGACCAGGCTTACGATAAAAAGGGTAGGGAAAAATATATACTCGAAGATCTTCTATTAGAAAACAAAAATCTAAGCTTTGAGGACTTTGTTGATATACTTTTTATTAGCGAATCAACCTTGCAAAGAGATATTTATAATTTAAAAAACAAGCTAAATGAATACAAGCTTGATATAGTTAAAACCGATAAATCCTACCTAGAAATTGTTGGTAAAGAAATAGATAAAAGACACTTTATCCTTGATTATTTCTTTTCAAATATATATGCTAATTCCTTCATAAACGAATTAGATAGGCTTGACCTTTTTGATAGGTCCACCATTTCTCAACTCCTAATAATTCTTCTAGATTGCATTAGAGAGTACAACATATCAGTCAACGACTATATCATACAAAACTTGGTCATTCACTTCGCCCTAGTCCTTGAAAGAGTTAATAAAAACTTTTTAATAGATAAGCCTATTAAAGACATCCCTAAGGATAGGGATGAGTACTTTGATGACTTTGCAGGGACCATTATAAATAGGATTTCTAAAAGTTTTAACCTAGAATTGCCAGTTGAGGAAAAAACCTATATATATTTGCAACTTTTATCAAAAACTAAACCATCTTATGAGAAAAGTTATGAATCTTTTGAAGCCTATAACCAAGTCATAGATATGTTAAGGTACTTATCAAAGAAGTTAGATGTTAATTTATTAGAAGATAATTTATTTATGAATAATTTCATTGAGCATCTAAAATCTCTAAAAAACAGGATTGAATCAGGTCTTTTCGTATCAAACCCTTTGACAGCTAAGATAAAAAGTCAATATAAAGATTATTTTGACTTAGTTATAAAAAGTTTTAGAAAATTTTTGATATTTGATAATGTAGAGATAAGTGATGACGAGTGGTCTTACCTAGTAATTTATATCCTGTCAGCCATTGAGAGAAATAAATTCAACAAGAAGATAAACGTCCTTGTTGTTTGTGCTTCAGGCTATAGCACAGGGCTTATGCTCAAAAATAGAATACAAAACGAGTACGGCAATACAATCAATATTAAAAATGTAGTTGGATACTATGAAATAACTCCAAAAAATATTGAAGATATAGATTTGATTATATCTAGTGTAGATTTAAATGGTTTGGTAATTGCCGTTCCATCTATAAAGGTCAGTGTCTTCCTTGATGATGAGGACTGCGCCCTAATAGATAAAGAAATAGAAGGCCTTAGAAAATCTTATAGAACAAACAAATTCGAAGAAAATGTCCCTGATTTTAATAATATTGACTTATTTGAAAAATATTTTACAGAAAAAAACTTTCTTATAAACGAAACTTATACTGATAAAAAAGACATATTAGAAGTAATTTATGAAACCTTGGCAGAAGATGAAGACAGCAAAAAACTTTTTGAAGAAAAAACAATAATTAGGGAGAATTTTTCTTCCATTGTTTTCAAGGATTTGATTGCTATCCCCCATCCTATAAGCCCAGTAAAAACAGAAGCTGAAGTCTTTGCCGTAATTTCAAGAAAAGATATAAATTGGGGAAGAGACTCAGATAAGGTGAGATTGATTTTTTATATATCCCCAGCTAAGAAAAAAGATTCTGATTTTGAAAAAATCATTAGAATCTTTACCAAGCTTTTAAAAGATGATTCTTCAATCGAAAATTTGACTAAAGTCGGTAATTTTAAGGATTTTAAGAAAATCATCTTGAAACTAATATAAAAAGAAAGGAGGTATCCATGGAATTAGGCGATTTAGAAGAAGTATGCATGCAACTAATAACCTTTGCTGGCGTGACCAAGTCAGCCTATGTTGAAGCAATGGCCGAAAGAAGGGCTGGAAATAAAGACAAGGCCCTAGACTTATTAAAAGAAGGCAAGGAGAGCTTTGCCCAGTGCCACAAAATTCACCAGCAGATGTTTACCAAGGACTTTAAAATAGAAAAGCCCATGCAAAATATCTTGCTAATGCATGCTGAAGATCAGATGATGGCATGTGAAACAATTTATATTTTGGCAACAGAACTTATGGAGTCTTATGCCAGAATAGAAAACTTAGAAAATAAGAGGTAATAAAATGAAAAAACAAAGTTTTATGGACAAATTAGAAGAAAAACTTATGCCAATGGCGGCAAAAATAAGTGGTAACGCCCATCTACAATCAATCAGAGATGGTTTTGCCCTTGCTATGCCTTTATTAATTATAGGCTCAATGTTTATGTTAATTTCAAACTTCCCAATTCAATCATGGATGGACTTATTAAGAAGTACTGAAGTAAACGGCAATACAATAGCTTCATATTTCTCAGCTGCTACAAATGCAACCTTTACTATCATGTCAATATTTGTAGTTATTGGTATTGGTTATGCCTACGGCGGCAAACTTAAAGTCAACCAAATATTTAGTGGGATTGTTTCTCTAGTAGCATGGTTTATATTAATGCCATTTTCTTTTGAATTCACTCCTGAAGGAAGCGAAGAAGCCCTAACAGTAAATGGCCTTTCTTTTGATTGGCTTGGATCAAAGGGTGTATTTATCGGTATAATTTCTGCCTTTTTAGCAGTAAGAATTTATAAAATAATAATAGATAAGGGTCTTGTTATTAAGATGCCTGCAGGTGTTCCACCAACAGTAGGTCAATCATTCGCAGCTTTATTACCAGCAGCCTTTGTAATGACAGCCTTTGTCCTAATCAGATTTATATTTTCCCTAACTCCATGGGACAACGCTTTTAACTTTGTATACAGCGTCCTACAACTTCCACTCCAACACATCGGTGGAACCCTAACAGCAATGATTTTAGTATATCTATTTGCCCACATCCTATGGTTCTTAGGTATCCACGGCACAAACATCACCGACTCAATGTTTATGCCAATCCTATATGCCCTATCTGCAGAAAACTTAGCAAAAGTAAATGCAGGACAATTACCTGAAAATATCATAAATGTACAATTCCAAAACTTATTTGCTACCTATGGTGGTGCAGGATCTACCCTATCCTTATTAATAGTTGCAGTATTAATTGCAAAATCAAAAAGACTTAAACAACTATCAAAATTATCAATCTTACCTGCCGTATTTGGTATAAACGAACCAGTTATCTACGGTTTGCCAATAGTATTGAACCCATTATTGATGGTGCCATTTATACTTGTTCCAACTATAAACATCATAATAAGTTACGTAACAATGAATATAGGCCTAGTGCCAATACCAAATGGTGTAATCATGCCTTGGACAACACCACCTATAGTTTCAGGGTTCTTATCAAGCAATTGGCAAGGAGCTGTTTTGCAACTATTCCTAATTGCTTTGGGTTGCTTAATCTACTACCCATTTGTAGTTGCAATTGATAAAAATAACCTAATCCAAGAAGAAGAACTCGCAAATGAAAGCGAAGAAGCCTAATGCGTAAACTAGGTATTTCAATCTATCCTGAACACTCCACACCAGAAAAAGATCTAGCCTATATGAAACTTGCCTCAAAGTATGGTTTTTCAAGAATCTTTACCTGCCTTCTATCAGTAGAAGAAAGCAAGGAAGACTTAATTGAAAATTTCACAAGCTTTATAAAAAAAGCCCATGACCTAGGCTTTGAAGTGGCTGTTGATACAAATATAGACGTCTTTAACAAGCTTGGTGCAAGAGCAGATGATATTTCTGCTTTTGCCAAAATGGGTGTTGATATAATTAGACTTGACTGGCCACTTTCTGATAGAGAAAATATTTTAATAACAAATAACCCTTATAATATCACTGTTGAATTTAACGCAAGTTCAGATATGGCTTTGGATTTGTTGATCAAAAAAGGGGCAAATAGGAATCAAATGTCTACCTGCCACAACTTCTATCCACAAGAATACACAGGCCTAAGCAAGGAAAGATTTGATTATTTTACCCAAAAGTACTACGATATGGCCCTTGACGTCCACGCTTTCATTTCAAGCAACAACGACTCTACCTTTGGCCCATGGCCTGTTTATAATGGCCTTTGCACCCTGGAAGACCATAGACATAAGGATATAGGCTACCAACTAAGATATTTGATAGCTGACAGGAGAATTAAGGATGTAATTATCGGCAACTCTTTTGCTTCCGAATCTGAACTTAAAGAATTAAGCGAAGTTGACCTTTCCATTCCGAGCTTAAAAATAGAAGAAATAAGTGATATAATAGAAGTAGAAAGAGAAATCCTTTATGATTTTGTTCACGCTGATAGGATCGACTCCTCAGAATACTTTATTAGAAGTAGCATAAGCAGGGCTTTTGGAAAAGATAAGGACATTCCTCAAAGAAAATCTGAAAAAGAATATTTTGAAAAGGGCGATGTCTTAATAATTAACAACAATCTATCCTACTACAAAGGTGAGCTTGAAATTGTTAAAAAGAAAATCAAAAATACAGGCGAAAGAAATCTTGTAGGCCACTTTAACGAAGATGAGCAAAAAATCGTCGATATATTAGCCGAACAAAATCCTTTCAAAATTATTTAAGGAGATTAATATGAGTGAAAAATTAGACATAGTGCTTTGCTGTTCAGCAGGAATGAGTACAAGTTTGGTAGTAGAAAAAATGCAAGATGCCGCTAAAGAAAAGGGAATAGATGCTGAAATTAAGGCTGTTCCTGTTTCTAGCGTCGAAGAACTAGATAATTCACACAAGATAGACATCCTTCTTTTAGGACCACAAGTGAAGTTCAAATTAAACGAGCTAAAGGAAGTCTATAAAGACCAAAACACCCTAGTTGACGTCATAAATATGATAGACTATGGAATGATTAACGGCGAAAAAATCCTCACAGATGCCCTAATGGCTTATAAGAAACAATAGCAAAGTAGAAAAACCCAAGTTGATACTTGGGTTTTTCTTTGCCAATTATTAGATTTTTACAAGCCCAAAACTATTCCAAGACCTGCCCCTGCAAGAATTATCCAAAGAGGGCTTAGGTCTTTGAATTTGAATAAAACAAAGCTAAAACCTGCAAAAAGGGCAATTGGAATTGGCCTTATTAGGGAAAGTAGATTTCCTGTTTGACTAAAGGCCGCTGTGTCAAAGAGGGTTATTATTAAAACTGTTGACATTGCTCCTAAAATCAAGCCTGCTGTGGCAGGTCTAAGTGTTGTGAAGGCGTCAGCAACTGTCTTTGAGTTTTTGAAGGCCAGGATCATCCTCGCTATTATTAAAATTATTATAATAGGACCTGTTACAAGAGATAAGGTTGCGAGAATGCCACCGATTGGTCCATAGGCCTTAATGCCAGCATAGTTTGCCATGTTGATGCCAATAGCCCCTGGGGTTGATTCAGAGACTGCTATCATGTCTAATAACTCTTCACCAGTGAAATATCCATATTTTTCGCCCATTTCCTGAAGGAAAGGAATAGTTGCCATTCCTCCGCCAACGGCAAAAAGTCCTGTTTTGAAAAATTCCCACATCATCCTAAGCATTTCTAAACCTCCCCAAAACAATTCCTAAAAGCCCAACTCCAATTACAATTAGAACTGGAGAAATGTTTAAAACTCCAATAGCCAAAAAGGTTAGGAGAAATACAGCAAATTTCCCAAAGCTATTAGCGTTTTTTCTAACCATTTTTATTACCGAATACAAAACCAGGGCACAAACCGCAATCCTAATGCCTACAAAGGCGTGCTGGATGGCTTCAATATGAGAAAAGTTTTCCAAAAATTTTGAAATAAGGGTTATGATTATTATAGAAGGTGTGATAAAACCAAGACTTGCCACAAGACCCCCAATGTTTTTTGCCATCTTGTAGCCGCAAAAAGTCGCTGTATTTATAGCGATTATCCCAGGTGTGGACTGGCCAATTGCATAATAATCTAGGATTTCTTCGCTGGTTGCCCATTTTTTCTTCTCAACAACTTCTCTTTCAAGAATTGGCAGCATGGCATAGCCACCGCCAAAGGTCATAAAACCAATTTTTACAAAAGATATATAAAGATCTAATAAAATATTCATATTTTTCCTTTCTATTTCTTATGGCTATTATATAACAATCCCGAAAAATTATAAAGCAAAGTATTTTTTTAAAAAAATCCCTATTTTGCAATAAAAAACAATTATTTTACTAAGGTTACAAAAATAATACAAAAATACAGGTTTTATTCGAGAATTGACAAGGTTTTCAAGGATTAAGTAACAAAATCGTAACATTTTTGTTGACAAAATGGTAATTATGGGTTAGAATATAAAATGTTGTAAGATTAAAGGAGAAAAAATTATGAATTTTAAATATATATTAACAGGCCTAGTAACGGCTTCTGCCTTGGCTATGGTAAGCCCGGCTATGGCTGATGAAGACGCTAATACTAGCCAAGCAGAAACAGAAAATTATGAACTTGTCGAATATGACTCAACCAACCTTGATGACCTAATCAAAAGCGTGGACACTGAAGTTTTTCATGAAGAAACAAAGCTTGTCCAAACTCCTTACAAAGGCGAAAATACTCTTGAAGTAAAGGAAGAAGAAAAAGATCCTGGTCATCCTGATCGTGTTGAAATCACCGGTTCAAATAGAAATGCAACAGGCAACAATGAGGAACCTGGAAGACTATCTTGGAGAAATTACAGACAAGGCGATTTAGCAAATTTTGACATAAGAACAAAAAATCCTGATCATATCACAGGTGCATACATAGATAAGTTCCTAGAAAAGCGTGGTCACTACACCCCACTTAAGGGCTATGGCAACACTATTTTAAAACTTTCAGAAAAATACGGAATCAACGTAGGAATCTTTATGGGCCAAATCGCTAAGGAAACTACCTTTGGAATGAACTCAGGCGGCGGCAAATACAATTTCGGTTGCATCCGCTACTACAAAAATGGTTTTGGTGGCGAATGGCCACCTGCCTATATCGGCCGTTCACCATGGGTAAACCCACCAACAGTTGAGGACGGGATTGAAGTTACTTTCAAACTCATGAGAAAAGCCTATGCGGACAAGGGATATACAACCTACAAGTCTTTCATAAATCGCTATTCTCCAGCATTTGAGAATAACCATAGGTCTTTTGAGCAACTAGCAGCAGGAACTATGAACGCCCTAAATATAGCATATTAATTTTAAACCAGCCTAGAAAATCGGGCTGGTTTTTTAGTCTATTTTTTGCCTTTATAGAAGAAAACATATAAGATATATAGAGAAGGAAAACCCAGTTAAGAAAGGAAAATAATGAAAAAACTAATTTTTGATGTTGACGGGACAATTTTAGATTCTATGCACATTTGGATTGAGCCACAAAACAGGCTTTTTTCAAAGTACGGCTTTACTCTAGAAGATCTTAAAAAGGAAGAAAAGGGCAAGATTGAGGCCCTATCAGTTGAGGCAATGTGCCAATATATAGTAGATGAAATAGCCAAAGACATGACCTTTGACCAGGTTAGGCAGTATTTTGAAGATGTAATCTACGACGCCTACAAGGATAACCTAATGCCAAAGCCTGGCAATCTCGAAATCCTGAAAAAATTAAAGGATGCAGGCTTTTCTATGTCAGTTGCCTCATCCACCCCATATATCTACCTAGAAATGGCCCTAAAAAGACTAGGAATCTACGATTACTTCGATTTTTTCGCCACACCTGACCTTTTGGATATGCGAAAATCAGACCCTGCCTTCTGGCAATATTCAATTAAAAAACACGGAGCTAAGCCTTCTGACTGCGTTCTTTTTGACGATGCCCTTTATGCTATAAAGGCCGCCAAAAAAGAAGGAATCATGACCGTAGGCCTTGAAGATTTCCCTTGGAATGAAAAAGAATGGGAATATATCATAGAAAAAGCCGACCTCACCCTGCCTACAATCGCAGATATGGATATAAATAAATTTATGTAATAAAAAAGATGTTTTACTAGAATCTAGTTAAACATCTTTTTATTTTGGAAATAGTAAATAAATCTGTTTTTAAAAGGCTTTTGGGACTTATCTTTAGAAAATATTTCTAAATACCAGGTCTTTTATCAAAGGAATCTTCGCAATATTTTCTCTTTAAAATCTCTACCTTCTAAAAGCATTTTCAAATTCTTATTTTTTCTTGTTAACAATTACAGATACACCATCTGGAACAAAGGCAATCTTAGCATCTTCGCCCTTGATTTCCTTAGCCATTCTGAGAGCTTCCTCAATGTTTTCAGCATAAGTCATGTGCATATCTTCGATTAATTGTCTATTTTCTGGGTCAGTTACAAAGATTACTTTATGACGAACTAAGATTCTTGCAAGAATTTGGATTTCCCATTGGTCTGGAATTGTTTCTTCCATTGGGATTTGAAGGACCCTATCTTCAACATCTTTTGGTGTTGCTGCTTCTTTAAAGGTTTTATAGAAGCTTTCTCCACCATGACCATCGTTACATCTAGAAACCTCGATGATTACTCCATCGTCTGCTGCAGCTGCTTCTGCTGCTGTCATTGATTTTACAGATTGGTAGACGTTTTGATCTAGTGGGTAGCCACCGTTACTTGTAATAGCAATATCTGCGTTAACGCCGTCTATGGTTGATAGGCCTCTAACAAATTCTGTACCCTCATAGTGAGCTTTTACCCTATCGCCTGCAAAGGCATTGATAATTTTCTTTTCAGCGTCGATTACAACGTTAAGAATGAAGGCAAGTTTTGCTTGTTCTGCAGCAAATTCCATGTCTTTGTGGATTGGGTTTTCTTTAAGGATACCTGTTCTTGAATAATCACTTGCTATAAATTTAGAGCAGTGGTTGGCAAGAACTGTTTTTTCGCTGGCAACACCTGGAAGAATTGATTTTCTACCGCCTGAGAAACCTGCGAAGAAGTGTGGTTCGATAAAGCCTTCAGCGATTAGAAGGTCGGTGTTAATTGCGTGTTTGTTTAGAAGTAGTCTTCCGCCTGAAGGAAGAGTATCTAGCTCAACCATGTCTTCATCTACACCAGATTTGTGGACAACAATGTGTTCATTGTCTACAATTTCTTGGCCATATTTTGCAACTAATTCTTCATGAGTAGTTGGCCTATGGAAACCTGTTGCTATAAGGATTGTAATCTCAGCATCTGGGTTGGTTGACCTGATTTCCTCTAGAAGGATTGGCATGGTAATTGCAGATGGAACTGGTCTTGTATGGTCAGACGAAATAATTGTTATGGTTTTCTTTCCTTTTACAAGTTCAGATAATTTCTCTGTACCAATTGGATGTGCAAGGGCATCTCTTACGAGGTCTTCTTGGCTTTTTTCCGCCTTAAAATCTCCTGCTTTGCTGACTAATATATCAGCATCATCGCCAACTTCGAGTTCGATAAATTCTTTGCCGTATGGCAATCTTACTTGTTTCATATTTGATCTCCTTTTCTTCTCTCTTTATTATTTTATATTATAATACTAATTATTGCAAACATTTTCACAATCAATATAAAAAAACTCTTCCGAAGAAGAGTTTAGCCCGCCATATATTTTTTTACTTTCCTGTAAATTAAGGTCATGGCTACAAGACCTTTCATGATAGAAGTCGAACTCATGGCAATCCATACACCATAAACGCCAACAAAAGGCATCAAAACTATGGCAATTGGGATCCTTAGAAGGTTGTTGATTACACCTAGGATGGCTGGAGTCTTGGTATCGCTCATCCCATTGAAACAACCCGCAAGTCCTATTTCAATCGCCATAAAGCCTTGGGAAAGACCCAGGATAAAGAGGTAATTTGCCCCAAGTTCTATGGCTTCCTGACTTTCCGGAGTGAAAAGTTCAAAAAGTTTATGCCTAAAAACAATTAAAACCAAGGTCGCAATGATGCCGATAATCGCAACGAGTCTGAAGGATTCTTTGATAGAACCTTTTACCCTTTCCTTGTTTTCTGCCCCATAATTTTGGGCAACAAGGGCTTGGATACCGACCTGGATACCCTCAGTAGTATTCCAAGAAATTGACTCAAGCTGAGAACCTATGGCACAAACAGCCACAGGTGTTGGCCCGAAAGCTGACATAAACCTATTTAAAACCATAGAAATTGAAGCATGAAATCCAGACAAAAGTGCCGCAGGAAGGCCAAGCCTAAAAATTTCTAGTTGCCAATTTTCCCTATAATCTATATAGGAAATCGCAGATTTTATAATCCCGTCTTTAGAAATCACAACCAAAAAGTAAATCAAAACGACCACAAATTGGCTGATGATAGTAGCAAGAGCCGCTCCCTTTGCCCCCATGTGTGGGAAAGGACCAAGGCCAAAAATCAAAACTGGGTCTAAAACCATGTTGATAGCAAGGCCTACAGCGTTAATCACAAAGGGCGTAAAAGAATCGCCTAGAGATGTGAAAGCCTGAGTAAACATAGGGCCTACAAAAAAGAAAATCATCCCAAGACTTACAACAAAGAAATAATCCTTGGCAGCCATTTCAGCCTCATGACCCAAATTATAAAATTCAATAAAAACATTTTTTACAATGAGGCAAAAAGTAGTGAAAAACAAACCGATGATAATAGCTTGGATAAAACCATTATTAATAATCATCACCGTTTCCTTCTCATTTTGCGAACCAAAGGCCTGGGAAGCATATACACCCATGCCAACTTTTGGTATAAGGACAAGGGAATTGCCTATCCAAAAGATAAAACCAGCTATCCCTACCCCTGCCATAGCCTTAGTACCCAACCTTGCAATCCAAATCGTATCTACAAAGCCATAGGCAATCTGGATAAAGGCTGTAAGGGCCAAAGGAAAAGACAGCTTCAAAAGCGTATGCCTAATATTTCCATGTAATAAATCTATTTTCCTATTCATACCGACTCCTATATATGTAATAACCTTATTATTCTACTAATATTTTACGAATTGTCATTTAATTTATCAAAAGTATATTGATAATATGAAAAACTACGAAAATTTAAAAGCAGGCAAACTTTTTAAGACAGATTCCTACCTAGTCGAAAAACTCACAACCTGCTGGAAAAAATTAGTAAAATTAAATATGGAAACAGACAGAGAAGAAAGAAACAAAATCTGTAAGGAAATCTTTGGATCCTTTGGCAAATCAACAGTCCTCTCACCCTTCAGGTGTGACTACGGAGAAAATGTCTTTATAGGAGACAATTCTTTTATAAACTTCAACGTCTCCATGGTAGACCTGGGGAAAATTAAAATAGGAAACAGGGTCCTCATAGGCCCAGGCACTGGACTTTTCACCGCAATCCACCCCATAGATCCAGAAATAAGAGCCACAGGCATAGAAAAAGGAGCCGACATAAGCCTAGAAGACGACGTTTGGATAGGCGGAAACGTCACCATCCTCCCAGGAGTCACTATAGGAGAAGGATCCATAATAGGAGCAGGATCAGTAGTCACCAAAGACATACCTCAAATGTCCATAGCAATTGGAAACCCCGCCAAAGTCGTAAGGAAAATAACCGAAGAAGACAAGAAGTATTGGCAAGAGGAATACAAAAATTATCTTGAAGAAGTTTGGGAATAAATTTCAATAATATATTAAAATTCAAAAGGGAAATCCACTGGGTTTCCTCTTTTTTATCCAAATTCATCCTTTTTCCTTACATGGGATTTCAAAACACCCCTCTTCCACAGACTTAAGGAAAATGTTTGTGTGGACCTTATTTCTCTTCTCTACTATAATAAAATTACAAGGTGGTTATATGATTGAGACAAGACTAAAACAGATATTTGACTACCTAACTCTTGACTACGACTACCATACGTCTAAAGAGATAGGCGAAGTGATGGAATTATCTTCTAAAACTATAAGAAAGGAGATAAACCAACTAAATTCAGTAATTAAAGATAAGGGAGCGATAGTTGAATCCAAGCCTGGTAAAGGTTTTATCTTTACAATCAAGGATAAGGATAAATTCAAGCTCTTTTTGAAAAACGACTGGTACAAATATGCCTACTACCAGGAAGAAGATGGAGATAAAAACTTAAGATATATAAATATCCTAAAGACCTTCCTCTTCTCAAATTCCTATATCAAGCAGTTTGAACTAGCCGAAACCTTTCATGTAAGCGAATCCCAAATCAATAAGGACCTGCCTATCGTAAGGCAAATTTTAGAAACTTACAACCTAAACCTTGTAGCAAGACCCTACTACGGTATGAAAGTAGAGGGTAGCGAAAAAAATATAAGGCTTGCTATAAAAAACGAAATCGGAGAAGATCCCCTCCTCTTCGAAGGAGATGTAAATAGGGACCTCTTTAAAAAAATCCAAGATATTATCGAAGAAATGGACTTCGGCGATGACTATTACATGCCTTATGTAAACTTCAAAAACCTAGTCATCCACATTTATATATCAATATTAAGGATTAAGCAAAAGAAATATATAAGCCTAAGTAAGGATTTTGAAAAAAAGGTCGACTCTACAAAAGAATACAAAATAGCAAAAATAATTGTAGATGAACTTGAAGATAAACTTGAGATTAAAATCCCAAAAGAAGAACTAGTCTATATCACCATGCACCTAATAGCCAAAAATACAATAAGAGACCAAGAAAAAATATCCACAGAAATCCTCGAACTATCTCAAAGTATAATCGATGAAATCTACAAGGTCTCCAAATACGATTTTAGGGCAAATATAGACTTCTACTTCTCCCTCGCCATCCACCTAAGCCCCTTGGCAAATAGGATAAAATACGGTTTTGACATGAAAAACCCAATCCTAGATGACATCAAAGAAAACAAAATATCCTACCTTTTGGCAACAATCGGGGCAAATGTGATAAACGAAAAATACCACACAAAACTATCAGAAGATGAGGTTGGCTACATATCCCTCCACATAATGGCAGCTATGAATTCCAACTCTGTAAACCAAAAGAAAATACTCATAATCTGTGGTTCTGGCAACTCCTCAGCCCAGATAATGAAAGCCCAGCTAAACAGGCAATTTAAAGAAAAAATAGATAGCCTAGATACAACTGACCTAAGAAGCCTAAAAAACTTAGACCTAAAAAAATACGACCTAATCATTTCATCAATAAAACTAGACTACGACTTGGAAATTCCTGTGGTTTATGTTGATATAATATTTTCTCAAAATGATTTGGATAATTTAAAGCTAGCTTTTGAAGACAAAAGGCTTGCAAAAATCTACGACTTGTTCAATAATTCTATCTTTATAAGAACTAGTCAGTTTAAAAACAAGTTGGAAATCCTAAAATATATATCAGAATGCATCGAAGAAAAATCTGCAATGAACAAAGACCTTGCCCTTAAGCAATTGAAACAAAGGGAAGATATGGGTTATACCTTGTTTAACCAAATAGCCATCCCCCACATCCTAGACCAGGTTGATGGAGATTCCTATTCCATAATTATTTTCTTAGACAATCCTGTAAAATGGAACGAATCATGCGCCAGACTAGTTTATTCCCTAATTATAGGTAAGGAACTAGCTGATATGAGCCTATATTACGAAAAACTCGGCTTGTTTTTATCAAACCACAAGTCAGTCACAAGGGCTCTTGAAGCAAATAACCAAATGGACTTTATGAACATATTCTTAAACATTTAAGATAAATATAATCTGAAAGGAGAACTTATGTACGCTTTAATCGGAACTTGGAGGATGTCCCTTGAAGGCATAGAAAAAAGCTTAAAAGATTTGGAAAATGGCAAAAGTGCAGCAGATGCCATGACCCAAACCATAAAAGAAGTTGAAGACTTTCCCTATTTTAAATCTGTAGGTTACGGTGGTTTGCCAAATGAAAATATGGAAGTTGAGCTAGACTCAGCCTTTATGGACGGTACTAATTTTAACTTTGGTGCTGTTGCAGGTGTGAAAAATATTAAAAACCCAATCGCTGTCGCAAGGGACTTGTCAAAATTTGATGCCAACAACTTTTTGGTAGGAGCTGGAGCAGAAAAATACGCCGACCAAAACGGTTTTGAAAGGGTAAACATGCTCACAGATAGGGCGAAAATCCATTACAAAAACCGTATCTACCAAGAAAAAAAATTAGCCATGGAAAGAGATCTAAAACCCTATATAGGTCACGATACTGTTGGAGTTTGTGCCCTTGATAAGGACGGCAACATCGCCTGTGGCACATCTACAAGTGGACTTTTTATGAAAAAGCCAGGCAGGGTTGGCGATAGTCCTGTAATTGGATCGGGTCTTTATGCAGACAGTGAAGTTGGAGCCGCCACAGCCACAGGTCTTGGAGAAGACCTTATGAAAGGTTGTATCTCATACGAAATCGTAAGGCTAATGAAAGAAGGAAAAAATGTCCAAGACGCTTGTGATCAAGCAGTGAACAATTTGGATAAAATCCTAAAGAAAAAAAGGACCAAAAGTGGTGACCTATCGGTAGTAGCCATTGACAAAGACGGGAATTTTGGCGTAGCAACCAACATTGACGGCTTCTCCTTTGTTTATGGAGGAGAAAACCAAGAGGCCAAGGTCTATCTCTGCTATAGAGAAAATGACAAAACCCTCTACAAAGAAGCAAGCTCCGATTGGCTTGATGACTATATGAAAACCAGGACTACACCACTAAAATTATTGGAAGAAGAATAGGAGGAAACATGGAAGATTTAGAATTGATTTGCTTTCAAATCATCTCGCACGCAGGCACAGCCAAATCAAATTATATAGAGGCTATGACCAAGGCAAGAGAAGGTGATTTTAAAAGAGCTTCAGAATTAATTGAGGAAGGGGTTGAGTCTTATAGGCTTGCCCACAAGGCCCACTCTTCCCTAATTACAGAAGAAGCATCTGGTAATAAGGTAGAAGTAGGCTTGCTCCTAATGCACGCCGAAGACCAACTAATAACAACGGAGGTGATAAAATTAATGGCTGAAGAAAATATTCAGCTGATAAAAGAAATTAGGAAAATCGATGAGTAAAAAATCTAAAATAAAAATTGAGGAAGACACAAAAACTGAATATTTTATTAAAAGAGTCTTTGCTTACATGATAGATTGGTACATCTCGGCTGTGTTCTTAAACTTAGCCATCAGACTAAGCTTGATTTTTACAGGACTTGGAGATGAATACGGAGCCTTAGTTACTAGGAGTAATAAGGCAGATGCAATAATAATTGTTATGTCACTAATAATAGCCTTTATATACTATGTACTAATCCCTTACACTTCTAAAACTACCTCCACTATCATGA
Source organism: Anaerococcus sp. C0059F3 (assembly GCF_056590475.1). Taxonomy (NCBI): domain Bacteria; kingdom Bacillati; phylum Bacillota; class Tissierellia; order Tissierellales; family Peptoniphilaceae; genus Anaerococcus; species Anaerococcus sp. C0059F3. The sequence goes on along the minus strand of NZ_JBWPWE010000005.1, from coordinate 68,041 downwards.
ACAAGGTTATGAAATTTGAAATAGTAAATATGGACGGAAGCAAACCTAGCCTTTTAACCTTAACTAAAAGGTATTTCCTAGGATGTTTCCTCCTTCAAGGCATATTGTATTCGCCTTTTAACACCATAATTCAAACCATATTTCAACACATAAACCACAGTGGAACCAAGAGTTTTGATATAATCCTAGCTTCCGCTATGACCCTTATAATAGCTTATTCATCCTATATGGCCCTAAAAGATAAGAATACTCATCAGACTGTTCAAGACAAGATTTCAAACACTTATGTAAGAAAAAGGAAGTAAACATGAAAAAATTTTATTTATTTTGCAACGCTGGTATGTCTACAAGCCTACTCGCAAGCAAAATGCAAAAAGTAGCCGACCAAAATAACTTGCCTATAGAAGTAAAGGCTTTCCCTGATTCTGAAATGGATACAATAATCAATTCAGAAAATCCGGATGCCATCCTCTTAGGCCCACAAGTACGCCATATTTATGAAAAAACAAAAGAAAAATACGGCCCACTTGGCAAGGTTATAATGCCAATTAATCCTGATGATTACGGCACAATGAACGGCGAGAGAGTCCTCAAAGCAGCAATCTTAGAATACAAGAAAAACGGAGGTAAATAGAAATGTTAAAAAAACTTGATTCTTTCCTATCCCCTATTGCCAACGCCTTATCAAAAAACAAAATTTTAAGTGCGATTAGAGACGGTTTCTTAATTACAACACCAATTGTAATTATCGGTTCTTTATTTTTACTAATTGCCAACTTCCCAATAAACGGCTATGAAGAATTTATGGCTGGTATTTTTGGTGAAGGTTGGGATGCTTATCTTGGCAGAGTAACATCTATAGCCTTTGACTGTATAGCCCTACTATCATCATTTTCTATTGGTTATTGCTACGCTCGTGAAAAAGGCCTAGCTGATAGGGTATCTGCAGCAGCAGTTGCCCTAGTATCCTTCTTGATAGTAACACCACAACAACACCCAGACTTCGTAAACATAGAAGATTCTGAAAAAGTATTCCGTGGTTTCTCTTTTGGAAACTTTGGTACAGCTGGTATCTTCCTATCAATGATAGTAGCAATCATATCTGTAAGCATTTTTACTTGGGCAATTAAGAAAAAACTTGTAATCAAACTACCTGATGGTGTTCCACCAGCAGTAATGGATTCTTTTGCAGCCCTAATCCCTGCAGCCTTATCAATGGTATTCTTCTTTGTGATAAATATTATTATTTCTCACACTTCATATGAATATCTTCACAACTTAATTTACCAAGTTCTTCAAGCACCACTTGTTGGCCTAGGAAGATTTGCCCTATTCGAAGTTATATACCAATTCTTATCAACCCTATTCTGGTTCTTTGGTATAAACGGCCCTGCTGTTACAAATACAGTATTCTCACCAATCCACAAGGCTCTTACACTTGAAAACTACGAAGCAGCTCAAGCTGGTCTTAAGATGACAAACATCTTCACAGCTGGTTTCTCTGATTTCTTCTGCAACTTCGGTGGTGGTGGATCAACACTTGGTCTTGTAATAATGATGTCATTCTTAGCTAAATCTGAAAGAATGAAAGTTTTAGGTAGACTATCTCTACCAGCAGGTATCTTTGGAATTAACGAACCAATCATCTTTGGTCTACCAATAGTATTAAACCCAATTATGATAATTCCATTTATCCTATCACCTATTGCAAATACAGTTATAGCATATCTTGCAACCATTTCAGGTTTCATTCCTATAACATCTGGTATCCAACTACCATGGACAACACCAATAGGTTTCTCTGGATACCTAATCACAGGTTCAATCTTTGCAGTAATCTTGCAGCTAGGCCTACTTGCACTCAACATGGCAATCTACTACCCATTCATGAAACTACTAGATAACCAATACCTAGAAGAAGAAAAGAATAAAGTAGAAGAAGTTGACGAAATCGACTCCCTATCATTTGATGATTTAAGCCTAGATTAATTTGTAGAAAGAAGTAACGAATGAAAGTTTTAATGATCTTTGATCAGGGTTTGGCTGGTGCTGGTGGGAAATCAAATCCCAACCAGGAACTAGCTATAGCAAAGGGCGGAATTGGTTCTGCCCTTATGCTAAAACCCCATTTTGATAAAGTTTCCGCTACAATAGTAGCAACCTTATACTGTGGCAACGAATATTTTCTAAACCACAAAAAAGAAGTAGTAATAAAAATGACCAAGATGGCTGAAAAAATAAAACCAGACATAGTTGTTTGTGGGCCATGTTTTAACTTTGAAGACTATGCCCTAATGTCAGCTGAAATTGCACAAAGCATAAAAGAAAACACCGATATTAGTGTAGTAGCAATGATGTCTAAAGAAAACGAAGCTACCATTACAAACTTCAAAGACAAGGTCGACATCCTAAAGATGCCAAAAAAAGGTGGAACAGGACTTAGCGAAAGTTTTGACAACCTAGCTAGCTATATAGATAGCAAGGTCAATGGTGGAGAAATAAATAAGGACCACTTATATTAAAAATTATGATGAAAAATACAATTAAAGAAATCTACGATATTTATTCCGTATCAAGTTTTGAAAGGCCAATTAGCGAATATCTCGAACAAGCTTACAAAGGCTATAGCTATAAAATAGTAAGAGATAAGCTAAATTCAATTTTTTTCAACAAGGAAAATCCAGGTCGCAAAAAAGTTATGATAGCTTTTCCCCTAGATGAATACGGATTAATGGTTAGAGAAATAGAAGATAATGGAAAGGTAAGGTTCGTCCTACTAGAAGATATTTCTCCATTATCTTTTTTAAATCAAAGAGTAAATATAATAACAAGAAACAAAGAAAATATAAAGGGTATCGTAAAGGCGGATGTGAAATTTGCCGAAAATAGTAAGACAAATATTGGTGAAGATGACCTTTATATAGAAGTTTTAGCCCCTAGGGATAAGCTAGAAGAAAAGGTAAAAATAGGCGACCTTGTAAGTTTAGATTCGCCTTTTTATGAAGACGAAGATTTCATCATGGCAAGGTCTCTTAGCCAAAAAATCTTCCAATACATTTCCCTAAATCTTGCCGGAAAAATCAAGGATAAGACCTATCCTTTTGACCTATATGTTGGGGGCATTTCCCAATCAACAATCGGTTTTAGGGGGACAAAAACAGCTACCTACGTAATAAAGCCTGACCTTGCCCTAGCGCTGGCAAGTTTTGAAACTAACGCCTCAAGCCCAAAAATTTCCCTGGGCGATGGACTAATAGTCGGCAAATATGACAAGCAGATGCTCCCAGATAAGAAACTTTTATCTTTTGTAGAAGACAGGTTTGAAAGTAAATCCTACCTCGGTCTTAGGGGCAATGACGGGTCTTTTATCCACAAAACAATTTCTGGAACCCCTAGCCTATCTGTAGGTCTTGCCACAGCAAATATCTCAACAGCCAATGAAATAGTCTTGAAAACCGACATAGAAAAGCTAGAAAATTTCTTGATTGATTTCCTAGATCAAGTTGGCGAATTTTTAGGGGAATAATATGGATTTAGGAAAATTCAAATCCCTAGCAAGCCTTCCCGGCCTAAGCTCTTTTGAAGATAGGGTCGTAAGTCACTTAGAAAAAAACCTAGATGCTAAGGACCTAGAAATTCAAAAAGACGGGATAGGCAGCCTAATAGTAAAAAAGAAAACTAAGGAATCTAAAAATCCTCTAAAACTCATGTTCGCAACCCACATAGATGAAATTGGGTTCTTAGTAGAAGATTTTAGGGGCAATTTTTTGAAACTAAGACCAGTTGGTTCTACCTGGACCCACTTGGTTGTAGGGCAAATTTATCAGTTGATAAATAAGGATGGAAAAAGATATTTTGGAGTCATCTCCTCTCCAGCAACCCACGGCAGGAGCCAAGAAGAGAAATCCAAAACCCTAAGTCAAGATGAACTCTACCTGGATTTGGGTTTGGAAGATGGGGATTTTGATAAATTAAATATAGGGATTGGAGATGAGGTAGTTCCCTATGCTCCAGACCTTGACCTTGCCAACGATAAATTTTTCCTAGAAAAGGCCATCGATAATAGGATTTCTGCCTACCTTGGAGAAGAGGTTTTAGCCTGTGACCTTAAGAATAAAACCGATCTCTACTGGGCCTTTACAGTCCAGGAAGAACCAGGTCTTAGAGGCGCTCGCACAGTTACAGATGTCATTCGTCCAGACCTTGCCTTTGCCATTGACACCACCCTTGCAGGTGATACTATTTTTGACAAAAACTCAGTCAAACTCGGTGGTGGCCTTGTTCTTTCCTTTATAGATTCAAACTCCATTGCCCACAGGGGACTCATGCGTTGGGTGGAAAATTTGTGTGAAGCTAATCATATAAAATACCAATATGCCGTCTTTAACAAGGGTGGAACAGATTCTGGCAATATCCATAAGTCCCTAGATGGAATTATAAATATGAGCCTATCCATTCCGGTAAGATATATGCACACCAACCACACCCTAGCCAACACAGACGATGTAGATAGTTGCCTAAGGCTAGTAAAAATAATTATCGAAAACCTAGATGAAAAAGAATTTGAAAAAATTAAGGATTTGCAATGAAAGAAAAGATTGACCAAATGATCGATTCCCTAAAGGACGATCTAATTTCCGACCTAAGAGAAGTAATAAAAATTCCAAGCAAAAAGGGGAAAGCCACATCTGATGCTCCCTACGGCGAAGCTTGCAAAAAAGTTTTAGAAAAAATAATTGAAATCACTGACAAAAAGGGTTTTGCCACCAAAAACGTAGACAACCACATGGCCTATTGTTCAATTGGTGAAGGCGATGACTATGTTTGCGCCATGGGCCACCTAGATGTAGTCGATGAAATGCCAGGCTGGAAATACCCTCCTTTTGCCGGAGAAATCCACGAAAACAGGATGTACTCAAGGGGCGCTCTAGACAACAAGGGCCCAATCATGGCAGCCTTTTACGGCCTATATGCCCTAAAAAAATTAGGTGTAAACTTCAACAAGGAATTTAGGATTGTCTTTGGCTCTGATGAAGAAAGTGGCATGGCAGACCTCAAATATTACCTTACCAAGGAAAAACCACCTATAATGGGCTTTTCCCCAGACAACAAATTCCCAGCCATCTACGGAGAAAGGGCCAGGGCCAAAGTCGCCCTAAGGGGAGATTTTGACCACTTTGAAGATTTCCTAAACAAAAAAATCTTTGCCGGCGACCCAATTATAAACCTGGGTATAAATATCAGCGATCAAGACTTTGGTAGGATGATTTTAAGGGGCAAGAAAATTTTTAGGGATAAAGATGAATATGGTATAGAATTTAGCCTTTCCATGCCTATTTGCGACAAGGATTATGTCCTAAAACAAATCGAGGAAAACGCCCTCGGTCTTAAAGTAAGTCTAATATCCTACGAAAAAGCCTTCCTAGAAGATAAAAATTCTGCCCTAGTGAGAATTTTAAATGATGCCTATAATGATTTTGTAGGTGCAAATGAAAAGCCAACCACAACCACAGGCATGACCTATGCTCATTTTTGCCCAAATATAATTCCTTTTGGCCCATCATTCCCAGGTCAAAACGGAATTGCCCACCTCCCAAACGAGTGGATGGACATAGACGATTTGATAAAATGTGCAAAAATCTACGCCTACGCCTTTTATAAAATAAACGAAAATTTCAATAAAGGAGAATAAAATGAAAAGATTAATAAGTTCTAACGCCTCAGACCTATGTGCCTATACTGCGAAGGAACTCAAACAAAGTATCAAGGCAAGCGAAGGCAGGACAGTCTGCGCAGAAAATGTTGCCGTCAGAGAAGCCTTCATAGGAGATATAACCGGAGCAGAAATTGCAACAGCCTTTGGCGCCGACCTCATCCTCCTAAACGCAGTTGATGTCCTAGAACCAAAGCTAGCCGGTATTGAAAACCAATCCGATTTTGTAAATGAACTAAAAAAACTTGTCGGTAGACCTATCGGAGTTAACCTCGAACCAGTAGACCCAGATGCCAAAATGATGGAAAATACCCTAGCTATTTCCAAGGGCAGGACTGTAAACAAAGATAGTTTAGATGCCCTTGATAAGCTTGGCATGGACTTTTTATGCCTAACAGGCAATCCTGGCACAGGCGTTACCAACAAAACCATATCTGAAGCCATAAAACTAGCCAAGGAAAATTTCTCAGGCCTAATTATAGCAGGTAAGATGCACTCATCAGGAGTTGACGAACCTGTAACCAGCAAGGAAACCATAGAAACCTTCATCAAGGCAGGCGCAGATATAATCCTAGTTCCAGCAGTCGGCACAGTTCCAGGATTTGACAGCGATGATCTCAAAGAAGCTGTAAAAGTTGCCCATGCCAACGATGCCCTAGTAATGACAGCTATCGGCACCAGCCAAGAAGGCTCTAGCAAGGAAACAATCAGACAAATCGCTATCGCCAACAAAATCTGTGGCGTAGATATCCAACACATAGGAGATGCCGGCTACGGAGGCCTTGCCCCAGTAGAAAACATCTTCGAACTAAGCCTAGCCATCAGAGGCATCAGACACACAGTATCCATGGTTGCAAGGTCTGTTAATAGGTAAAATATATTAATTTGTAAATCTCTCGAAAGTTGTCTTGTAAACTTCTTTCGAGAGATTTTTATTTCCATAATAAAAAAATCTCAGCTTAATAAGCCGATTCTCAATTAAGTCTCCAACTCATAATTAATTTGCCTTACTACTTCGATACAATAAACTTACCTACATATAAAGAAAATGTTTGAGTGGAGGTTTAGTGATTTTTTTACTATAATGAAATAAAGGGTGATAAAATGATTGAAACAAGAATAAAAGAAGTCTTTGATTTTCTGACAAGAGATTATGACTACCATAGCTCAGAAGAAATTGGACAGGCTCTCGAGCTAAGTAAAAAAACTGTACAAAAAGAAATATCAATCCTAAATTCATACATCGAGAAAAATGGTGCTATTGTCGTATCTGAGCCAGGAAAGGGATACCAATTTAAAATCTTAAATGAGGATAAGTTCAAAAACTTTTTAAAGCATGATTGGTACAAATACGCCTACTTCCATCAAGAAAACCCAAACAAGGATTTTAGGATAGAAAGCATATTGAAACTTCTTTTGTTTTCAAATTCCTTTATTAAACAACAAGAACTTGCTGATATGTTTTATGTATCTCCTTCTCAAATCAACAAAGATCTAAAAAAAGTTAGGAAACTCTTAGGAGCTTATAAGATTGACCTAATCAGCAAACCTTATTACGGCATGAAAATAAAGGGAAATGAAAAAGAAATAAGACGTGCCATAAGAAATGAAATAGGCGAAGACCCATCGATTTTTGGTAAAGATGAAGAAAAGAAACTTTTTAGCAAAATCCAATCCATAATTGATGGCATTAGCTTTCCTGAATCTTTCTATATGCCCTATGCTAATTTCAAAAATCTTGTAATCCATATCTATATTTCTATTCTCCGTATTAAAAATGGAAAATATATAGAAATATCCGATGAGCTATCAAAGAGAGTAGTCTCTCATGAAGAATTTGAAACTGCTAATATGGTTGTTAAGGAACTTTCAGACAAATTAGATATAAAATTTCCGGAAGAAGAAATCCTCTACCTAACCATGCACCTTATTAGCAAAAACGCTGTTACAAACTATGAGAAAGTATCACCAGAAATCTCTGAGCTTGCCCAGAAGATGATAGATGAAATCTACAAAGTCAGCAAATACGACTTTAGATCAAATATCGACCTCTTCTTTGCCCTAGCCCTCCACCTCGGTCCACTAATAGAAAGATTAAGGTATGGACTAACAATGAATAATCCAATCCTTGCTGATATAAAAGAAAATCAAATATCCTTTATGTTGGCGACTATAGCTACCACTCCCATAAATCAAACCTATAACACCAAGGTATCCGATGATGAAATTGGCTATCTTGCCTTGCACCTTGCAAGCGCCATGGAAAATAATACCCAGCAGAAAAGGGATATTCTAATTGTTTGTGGATCTGGAAATGCTTCAGCTCAGATAATGAAAACACAAATCGAAAAAAAATACATGAGCCAAATCTCAAGCCTAAGCTTAACTGACTTAAGCAAATTAAAGCTATACAAGCTTGATAATTTTGACTTCATAGTATCATCTGTCCCAATCAAAGAAAAAACTAAAACACCAATTGTTTATGTGGATGTAATTTTTAAGCAACAAGACTTTTTGAAAATAGATGATGCCATTAAAGTAAGCGACTTTACTGAGATAGACTCCATATTTGCTAATTCAGTATTCATAAGAGATATAGACATCAAAGATATGGACGAAGCCTTAGATATCCTAGCAAATATTGTTACCGAAAAAACTGATTTAAGCTTTTCAAATATCAAACACCAATACCTACAAAGAGAAGAAATGGCCTTTACTTCCTATGGAAACATAGCCTTGCCCCATATATTTGAGCAAGTAGACGGCGAGACCTTTTCAATAATTCTAATTCCAAAAAAGCAAATAAATCGGAATGAGAATAAGGTCAAGATAATATTTTCTTTAATAATTGGACATACAAATGGTGACCTAAGTATATACTACGATAAATTAGGCGATTACTTAAACAATTTTGACCTTATAAAAAAATCTGCAGAAGCAAATAATATTAAAGAATTTCAGAAAATATTTTTGGAGGGATAAAAAAATGGATAATGAAAAAATATATGAAGTAGCCTTTCAAATCATAGTCCACGCTGGCGAAAGCCGATCACTATCATCAGAAGCTATGGATGCAGCGGAAAACTACGATTTTGAAAAGGCAGAGGATTTACTAAACAAAGCCAACCAGGAATTCCTTAATTGCCATGAAATACAAACGGAATTGTTGACAAATGAAGCAAATGGCGAAAAAAATGATATAAACGTGATTTTAATCCATTCTCAAGACCATTTAACTATGGCTACCATGGCCATGGACAATGCAAAAAGGCTAATAGGATTATATAAAAAAATTAAAATTTTGGAGGATAAATAATGAAAAAAGTAATGTTGATTTGTAATGCAGGTATGAGTTCGTCTTTAATGGCAAAAAAAGTTACAGAACAATTAGAAAAAGACGGCAAGGACATCATAGTTGATGCAACAACAAGTAGCGACAGCGACAAAGTCCTAACTGGTGATAAATATGACATGGTCCTTGTTAGTCCACAAATCAGAATGTACTTTGATGCCTACAAGGAAAAAGCAGACAAAAATGGCAAGGCCATAGCCCAAGTTCCATTTAATGCCTATGCTCCAACTCCAGCGGGCATCAAAAATATGGAAAATATTATCTTAGAAAATATTAAATAGGAGAAATAATGGAAAAACAATTAATGTGGGGCAACTCCACATCTTCCATGCAAACCGAAGGCGCTTTTGATTTAGATGGTAAGGGCAAGTCTGTCTATGACATTAGGGAGGCTAGCGAAAACCAAAGTGATTGGAAGGTTGCCATAGACGAATACCATAGGTATGAAGAAGATATAAGACTTATGAAGGAAATGGGATCCAATTCATACAGGTTCCAGATCTCCTGGTCAAGAGTTTTGCCAAAGGGTTATGGAGAAGTTAACGAAAAAGGATTAGAATTTTACGATAAATTAATTTCGTGCCTAGAAAAATACCAAATTGAACCAATTATTTGTTTATACCACTTTGATATGCCTTTATATTTGAGCGAAAAATACAATGGATTTTCTTCAAAAAAGGTAATTGATTATTTCTTCGAATTTTCAAAAATAATAATTGACAGGTACCACAAAAGAGTAAAGTATTGGCTAACCTTTAATGAGCACAACCTTTATTCCTCTGATTTTGCCCTAACCATAGCAGGCAGCAATCTAGAAGTTAACCCTAAAAACATCCACCAAGTCCAATACAATACCTTGATTGGCCATGGAAGGGTGGCCAAGTATATCCACGAAAATTATAAGGATTTAAAAATCGGTGGCATGTTAGCCTACACCACCTACTACCCATATTCGTCAAAACCAGAAGACAATTATATAAGAAATGCCTATGAAGACTTTGATTACAACTTATATTTGAATGTCTTCACCCAAAGAGGCTATATGAACACCTTTAAGGCCTACCTAGAGAAAAATAATATCATCCTGGAGATAACCGACAAAGAAGAAGAAATCATCAATAATATAGAAAGTGATTTTATAGCCTTCTCATATTACAGGTCAGCAACACTTAAATACCAAGGAAAAGACTATAATCCTTTAAATACCGATGTTTTTGTAAATAACGACTATCTTGATAGGAATGAATGGAATTGGGAGATTGACCCAAAAGGATTAGAAATCGCAATGTTAGATATCTACAACAGGACCAACCTACCAGTATTCATAGTCGAAAACGGTATAGGTCTAAGGGAAGAACTTACTGAAGACGAATTTATAGAAGATGACCAAAGGATAGCCTACCTAAAAGGTCACTTTGATGCTATGGCAGAAGCTATGGATAAAGGTGTTGAATGTATGGGCTACTTGGGTTGGGGATTTATTGACATACTCTCTTCATCAGGAAACATGGACAAAAGATATGGTGTTGTATATGTAAATAGGGACAACCACGACTTAAAAGACTTAAGAAGGATAAAAAAGAAAAGTTTTGCTTATGTTAAGCAAGTATTTGAATCTAACGGAAAGGAAAGAAAAATAAAATGACAGAAAAAAATAAAAAATCATTCGTTGACAAGCTCTCTGAAGCTAGTATGAAATTCGGTTCACAAATCCACCTAAAATCTCTAAGAGATGCATTCGCAATTATGCTACCACTATTTATAATTGCAGGTATAGCAGTATTAATCAACGCTGTAATCCTACCAAAAATATTAACTGAAGCTCAAATGGCAGTTGCCTCTTACTGGGCAGTCTCAGTTGCAAATGCAACCTTAAGCATATCAGGATTGTTAATCTGTGGTATAGTCGCCTATACACTTTCAGTAAATAAGGGCTTTGAACATTCTATTACAGCAGTAATGATTGCCATAGCATCACTTATTGTAATGATGCCTCAAACAATAGATGTAACAGGAGCAAACGGAGAGGTTGTCCAAGCTGGAGGCATCCTATCCTATGGCAACCTCGGCACAAACTCCATGTTCGGTGGAATCATCATGGGCCTTCTTGCTACAGAATTATTCATTAGGCTTTCAAATATCAAAGCAATTAAAATTAATATAGGCGGAGATGTACCTCCAGCAGTAAACAACTCCTTTAACAACCTAATACCAGTAATATTAACCCTTCTTATATTCTCAGTCCTATCATTTGTGCTATACTACTTCTTCCAAGTAGATCTAATAACACTAATAGCAACAATGATCCAAGAGCCATTAAGAAAAGTTAACACATCGCTCCTTGGTACAATCCTAATCTACAGCCTAGGTAACCTAATATTTACTTTTGGTATCCACCAAGCTGTAATATATTCAACAATCCTAGAACCATTACTACTAGTAAACATCAACGAAAACATGGAAGCAGCAAGAGCAGGCCTTGAAATCCCACACATAATGAACCTAAGCTTGGTACAATGCTATGGTCTTATAGGTGGATCTGGTTCAACAATCTGCTTACTAATTGCAGTATTCCTATTCTTTAGGAAAAACAAACAATACAGACAAATTGGTGAATTATCAGTCCTTCCAGGCTTATTCAACATCAACGAACCAATCATCTTCGGTTTACCAATCGTATTCAACCTACCAATGATGATTCCTTTTGTACTAGTCCCAGCAATGGGTATTCTAATAAGCTACACAGCAACAGCCATAGGCTTTATGAATAAGGCAAGCGTACTAGTTCCATGGACAACTCCACCATTATTAAATGCATACCTAGCAACAGGTGCAGATTTTAGAGCTGTTCTTGTTCAACTAGTAGTTATAGCCCTTGGGGTATTAATCTACCTACCATTCTTAAGGATAAGTGCTAAAACTCTTGAAAAACAAGCAGAACTAGAACAATAAAATTAGAAAAATGAACCTTGTAACATAATGCTACAAGGTTTATTTTTTGAGAAAAGAAAGGAAAATTAATGACTTTTAGAAAAGATTTCCTTTGGGGCGGCGCAACAGCCGCCAACCAATGTGAAGGTGCTTATAATGTAGACGGTAGAGGCCTTGCCAATGTGGATCTTTGTCCAGTTGGCGAAGACAGGCTTGCTGTGATCACAGGCAGACAAAAAATGCTCGACTTTGACGATGACCACTTCTACCCTGCCAAGCATTCAATAGATATGTATGACAGATACAAAGAAGATATTAAGCTTTTTGCAGAAATGGGCTTTGGGGTTTATAGGTTTTCTATAGCTTGGACAAGGATTTTCCCTCTAGGTGATGAAGAAACTCCAAACGAAGCAGGCTTAAAATTCTATGAAGACCTCATTGATGAATGTCTAAAATACGACATCGAGCCACTTATCACCCTTGTCCACTTTGACTTCCCAATGCATCTAGCAACAGAATATGGTGGCTGGAGAAACAGAAAAACTATAGAATTTTATGCAAAATTTGTCAGAACTGTCATGGAAAGATTTAAGGGTAAGGTAAAATACTACCTAAACTTCAATGAAATGAACGTTTTAATGGCTGCTCCATTTATGGGTGCTGGTCTATACTTTGAAGAAGGCGAAAATATCAAGGAAATCCAATACCTAGCTGCCCACCACGAGCTTGTGGCATCAGCAAGGGCAAAACAAATCGCCAAAGAAGTTGACCCAGATATTATGATGGGCTGTATGCTTGCAGCTGGTAAATATTACCCAGCAACATGCAAACCAGAAGATGTCCTAGCTGCCCAAGAAGAAGATAGGAACAACTACTTCTTTGTAGATGTCCAATCTAGAGGCTACTACCCATCATATATGGTTAAGAAACTAGAAAGAGAAGGCATAATGCCTGAAATAACCGAAGAAGATAAAAAACTCCTTAGAGAAAATACAATCGACTTCATTTCCTTCTCCTACTACACAACAAGGACCATAAGCGGAGATAAGGGAGAAGGACTTGATGAAGCTAACCTTCTCGCAACTGTAGATAACCCATACCTAGGCAAGACTGAATGGGGCTGGCAAATCGACCCACTTGGCTTTAGGATAACAATAAATGATATCTATGACAGGTACCAAAAACCACTTTTCGTTGTAGAAAATGGCCTAGGAGCCATTGATAAACCAGATGAAAACGGCTATGTAGAAGATGATTACAGGATAGACTACCTTAGAGATCACATCAAGGCTATGAGAGACGCTGTTGAACTAGATGGTGCAGACATCATTGGTTATACAACTTGGGGCCCAATCGACCTAGTATCTGCTGGTACAGGTGAAATGAGTAAGAGATATGGTTTCATATATGTAGACCGTGATGATTACGGCAATGGAAGTCTAAAAAGATCCAAGAAAAAATCTTTTGACTGGTACAAGAAAGTAATTGCATCAAACGGAGAAGATTTAGATTAAAAAAAGAGGCTTCGGCTCCTTTAAACTGTAGACAAAGTAGATGAAAGGCACAACTCCATCTACTTTTTCTATGCGATAAATGCTTAAATCTAGCCGTTTTTTTGGCATAAACATACCAAGAATGGAGAAACTGACGCTACATAAAAACGAAAAGAATAATACTGATCAAATTCAAATTGTATCAGTAGAACAACTAGTTACAAAAGAGCACATATTAAGAAAAATAGATAAATACATAAACTTTAACTTCATATACGACCTAGTAGAAGAAAAATACTCACAAACAGCAGGTAGATCAAGTATAGACCCAGTAGTATTAATAAAACTACTAATTCTACAATACTTCTTCAACATAAATAGCATGAGGCAAATAATAAGATAAGTAGAAGTAAACTTAGCCTATCGATGGTTCTTAGGCCTAGACTTCTACGATAAAGTCCCACACTTTTCAACCTTCGGAAAAACTATGAAAGAAGATTCAAAAACACCGACATATTCAATCAAATATTCGAAAACATCCTAACCCAAGCACTGGCCCATGGATTTGTAGACACAAAAATACAATTTGTAGACTCAACCCATGTAAAAGCCCACGCCAACAGACATAAAAACCAAAAAGTAAAAATAAAGAAAAAAGTAAAATCATATCAAAGAAAACTAGAAAAAGAAGTAAATGAAGATAGAAACAACAATGGCAAATATGACTTTGATTACCCAGAAGGTGAAATACTAGAAGAAAAAAGAAATCATCCAATCAACAACAGATTCAGTAAGTGGACTATTCCATAAAGGAAATCACAAAGAAGCATACGCCTACTCACTACAAACATCATGTGATAAAAATGGATGGATATTAGGATACAAAGCCTACCCAGCAAACCTACACGACTCCACAACCTTCCCATCATTCTTCAATGAAAAATTAGAAAAATACCAACCAGAAAAAATAGTAATGGATGCTGGATACAAAATACCATCGATAGCAAAAGAACTAGTAGATAAAGGAATAATGCCGGTATTGCCATACACAAAACCAAAAGGAAGAAGAAACGATAAAGAATCATTCTATCCAAAACAATACAAATATGACCAAACAAACGACTGCTACATATATTCAGAAAACAAAATACTCCTCTACTCAACAACAAATAGAGAAGGCTACAGAATATATAAAAGCAAAAAGAGTTTATGTGAAAACTGTCCATCTTTAAGTAAGTGTACAAAAAGTAAAAGCAAAGTAAAAGTAATAATTAGACATATTCGGCAAGAATACATAGACTATTGCGAATGGTACAGATTAACCAAGTCAGGAAAAACCGAATACAAGCAAAGAAAAGAAACAATAGAAAGACAATTCGGAAGTGCAAAAGAATACCATAGCTACAGATATACCAACATGATAGGCAGAGCTAAAATGAGTATGATACACCGCTAACATTTGCGTACCTAAATATGAAAAAATTAGCAAAATTACTAGATATATTAGAGGCAGATGGGGGGAAATCTCCCCATTTACAAAAATATTTACTCTATTATTTGAAAAATTTATATATTTTAGAATAAAGATAAAAAAAGCCCATGCGATATTTTATTAATTATGCATCCAATAATTAATAATTCGAAAATGTGCAAGTAATTGTGAAAAAATTTATGAATATTTCTTTACATTTTTGGTTATAATTCAATAAAGGAGATGATTGTTATGTATCGTGAAAACGCTATCTTTGATGTAGACCTCAAAAGTCAGGACGAGTGTTTTGATTTCTTGGTTGACCAAGCTTTTAAGACTGGTCTAATTTCTGATAAGAAGTCCATCAAAGATGAATTAGTTAAGAGAGAAGAGATCATGAGCACAGCCTTGCTCCCACCTTTTGCTATTCCCCATGCAAAAAGTAGCAATGTCTTGGAGACTTCCTTAATTTTTTTAAGACTTAAAGATGAAATTGATTGGGATGGCTCTATGGTTAAGGTTGTTATTGCTCTATTTAGCAAAGACGGAGATGTTCACATTTCTCTACTTGCTAATCTCAGCAGAAAACTTGTAGATGCAGAATTTAGAGATTTTTGCCTAAACGCATCTGAAGATGAAGTATTTGAGAAAATACAAGAATTAGGAGAATAATATGAAGAAATTTGTTGGTTTATGTGCTTGCACTATGGGTTTAGCTCATACATTTATGGCTGCGGAAGCTATACAAAAAGCTGCCGAAAAAAAAGGTTATGAATGCAAAATAGAAACCCAAGGATCTGATGGCATCCAAAATGAACTCACAGCTGAAGACCTAGCAGAAGCTGATATTATTTTATTATCAACAGCTATCACTCCTCAAAATATGGAGAGGTTTGAAGGTTATGAGGTTTATGAAGTAAGTTTGGCTGAAGCAATCAAAAATCCTGATGGTATCATCCAAGAAATAGAAGACGACTTAAATAGCTAGGAGGATTATTATGGCAATTACAAAAAGAAAAATCGGATCAGATAATAGCAGTCCAAAAAATATTAATACCAACATGAAAACCTCAAATTCAAAATTTACCGAGGTACAAAAACACTTGATGACTGGTATTTCCTATATGATTCCTGTTTTAATCATGGGAGGACTTTTAGGTGCTATATCACAGCTTATTCCTTATGTATTTTTAAAAATAGATCCATCAGTTTCAATTGTTGATGCTATGAATTCGGGTAATTTTACTGGAACTTCTCTTACAATGCTCAACTTAGCTGATGTATTGTCAAAATTTGGATTTACCCTATTTGGTTTTGCAATTCCAATTTTCGCTGCATTCACCGCTAACTCAATTGGTGGTAAGACTGCATTAATATGTGGTTTTATGGGTGGTATAGTTGCAAACAAGCCAATAGAACGACTAGTTTTAACTGAAGGCGTTTTTGAAGGCGCTACCCCTGCTCCTTCTGGATTTTTAGGTGGTTTATTAATAGCTTTCATTATAGGTTACTTTATAAAGTTATTAAATGAAAAAATCAAAGTAAGTCACAATTGGATGGCTTTCAAAACAACATTCCTTATCCCATTAATTGGTATACTTACAACAATGATACTAATGCTATACGTTATAACTCCATTTGGTGCATTCTTAAATGGTCAAGTTAAAAACTTACTTGAATCTGCAGGAAAAAGTGGACAAATAGTTTACTCAATACTTCTATCTATATTTACAGCCTTTGACTTAGGTGGAGCTGTAAATAAGGCGGCAGGATTTGTTGCAACTGGATTTACAGTTGATAAAGTTATGCCTATTACAGCTAGGGTTATAGCAATCGTTACTCCTTCTATCGGTCTTGGCTTATCAACAATACTTGATAAATATATAGTAGGCAGAAGAGTTTATGATAGACAATTTAAAGAAGCTGGTAAAACTTCAATTTTCTTAGCATTCATGGGAATAAGTGAAGGTGCTATTCCATTTGCTCTTGAAAATCCAGCATTTACAGTTCCTCTTTACGTAATCGGTTCAGTAATTGGATCTCTATTTGCAGTTGTTACTGGAGCTGTTCAATGGTTCCCAGAATCAGCAATCTGGGCATGGCCTTTAGTATCAGGTATCCTACAATATGTCGGTGGTATATTAATCGGTTCCCTATTTATAGCCGTTATAAATATACTATACAGAAACAACCAAATTAAAAAGGGTAAATTACCTGAGGTAAACTATGAATAAAGTAAATGTGATAGCTCATACCCATTGGGATAGAGAATGGTATTTTACATCTCAAAGGTCTGAGATTTATTCAACATTTGTTTTTGATGAAATTCTTGATTTTCTTGATGAAAATCAAGAATTTCATTCTTTTTTACTGGATGGACAAACATCTATAATAGATGATTATCTAAAATTTCGTCCCGAAAAAGAAGAATTAGTAAAAAAACTTGTTAGAGAAAGGAGGCTAATTACAGGCCCTTGGTACACTCAAACTGACACCCTTGTAATTTCAGGAGAAAGTATATTAAGAAACCTTCTTTATGGCATAAAAGATTCTAATAAATATGGCGGATATCAAAAAATCGGATACCTTCCTGATAGCTTTGGTATGAGCTCCCAATTACCGATGCTATTTAATCAGTTTAATTTAAAATATGCAGTTTTCAGAAGGGGAATTGCAGATCATCTTCTTAAAGACAGGGAGTTTATCTGGAAATCTAATAGTGGTGATAAAATAAAATCATTTAACATCTATCACTATGGTGTAATGGCATATCCTCCAAACGATGCTAATGAAGAATATTTTGAAGAATTAATTTCTAAACTTGAAAAATTTGGTAATAGAGAACCATATATCTTATTTAATGGAGAAGATCAAAAACCTGTAAGAAAAAATCTTCAAAAATTAAATGAAGCTTCAGGTATGGATATAAAAATCGCTTCATTAGAAGATTCTCTAGACGAATTATTTGAGGCTAACAAAGACAACTTGAAAGAATATTCCGGCGAATTTACCTTTGGGCAATTTTCTAGAACTCACAAGTCTATTTTCTCAACAAGAGCAGATCTTAAAAATAAAAATAACTTCTTAGAAAGACTCATTTCTCACAAACTAGAGCCACTTATGAGTTTAGCTTATAATTTAGGATTAAGGTATGAATCAGAAATCATCGAGAAAATTTGGAGACTTATGCTTGATAATTCTGCCCACGATTCAATAGGAATGTGCAATTCAGACCTTACAAATAAATTTATAGAAAATCGCTACGATATAGCTTATGACTATGCTTCTAACCTTATTGATTTAATCTGTAGGAGAATTGGTGATAGGATACAGCCAAAAGATTTCTCATTCCAAGCCTATAACCTTTCTCCAAATAAGAGGGATGACTTCATTAAGTTTGAGATCCTTGTACCTTTTGAAAATTTTGAAATTAAAAGAGATGGCAAGAATATAGACTATCTAATCTTATCTAGAGAAGATTTTACTGATGACCTTAAAAAATCTCAAAAAGAAATAGGAGTCAATAATGAAGAATCTTCAAATCTTAATAATTATGATAGATTAAATAAGTTTGAAGTTCTAATTTTCGATTCATTTCTTCCAATGGGTTATCAAACTTATGATATAATTGAATCTAAAGAGTTAAAGGAATGCGAAATAAAGAAAACTTCCTGCGATTATATAGAAAATGAATTCTATAAAATAGTATTAGAGGATAATGGCCATATCAAGGTGGTTGGAGATAGTAATATATCAGAAATTTATCTAGAAAATAACGGTGACGAAGGAGATTCTTACGATTATTCAAGTCCAAGCAAAGATTTGTATATAAACGAAGGTACTGTAGATAATGTTAGGGTTGAAAAGAACATTTTCTTTGAAAAATTATCTTTTAATCTCAAAAGAATCCTACCATCTAATCTCAAAGATAGAGAAAAAGGCATTTTGAATGCTTATTTAGTTTCTAAAATAGATATTACCTTATACAAAGGAAAGAAATTTATTGAAGTAAGCCAAGAAACTACAAACCAAATCCATGAGCACAGGGATAGGTTAGTAGTGGCAAGCAAGATTTCTTCTGACTATTCTTTATCTGATAATCAATTTTCTACAATAATAAGAGAAGTTGATTATAACAAATACTCTAATTGGAAAGATGAAAAATGGGATGAAAAGCCAAGAGGAATCGAGCCAATGATTTCTTTTGCTGGTTTAGATTCTGATAAGACTGTGCAAGTTGTAAGTGATGGTGTTAGGGAGTACGAAATCCTAGATCATTCAAAAATAGCTCTTACAACTTTTAGATCAATACCATATCTAGGAAAAGAAAATCTTAATGATAGACCTGGTCGTGCATCTGGTGTATATAAAAAAGAATTAGGTCACGAAATGATGGGCAAAACTATCAAAACAAATTTTTATATTAGAGATTGTGATAAAAACTACTACGACATGCACAAGTTTGCCCATGACGCACTAAACAAACCTTTTGCATATCAAGCCGGAGAAATCCTAGATAATACTAATAATTTTGTAATTCCTAAGGACCACAAAGCATTAGATAAGGATTATTCCTTATTAGAAGTCGAAGGTAATGTAATTTTCTCAACACTCAAAAAAGAAGAATATGGCGACAAATTATTGTTGAGATTGTACAATCCTAATATAGACAAGGAAGAAGAATATAAAATCAAAGATAAAACTTACAACACTTTCTTGGCAGACGAGCTGACAGAACTAGAAAGAACCAATGTAATTAAAGCAAGCGACTTAGCAAATCTCAAACTTAACTAGGAGTTAATATTGAATCACAACGATGAAATCTTATTAGATTTTTTAAAAAAACAAAAATCATATATAAGCATAGATGAAATCTGTGATTCAACAAACTTGTCAAGAAGAACAATTTATAATTGCTTAGATAGGATAGAGGAACATTTTAGAAATAAGTCAATTTCATATAAAATTCACAAAAAGTATGGAGAAGGTATAAAGCTTGAAATGTTCACTAATAGTGAATATGACCAGACTCTAAACCTAATAATTATCGACCTACTAAATGATAATTTAAAAACTATATCGTCTATCATGTCCTCTTACTACCTATCTTATTACTCTGCAAACAAGTATTTGCTCGAAATAAAAAATATTTTTGCTTCCTATAAGATAGATTTGGATATCAGAGAAAAAATAGGAATTGTTATAGAAGATAAATTCTCAAATAAGTATGACTTGCTTAGAGATGTACTTATTAAGTCCCCTAATGATGAAACATTTGACAAACTATTTCAAAAGATACTGGATAAAATTGATATAGATAAGATAAATTCAATAATTTATGTTTTTTCTATAAAATATAATATCGATAAGAAAATTCACAGATTATTAAAGGCGCATATCTATTATATAATAAATAAAAACTTGGATAATTCGGAAAAGCTTAGGGATTCACACTATCAGCATTATGCAACAAGCATGTTCAACCTTATGAAGCTTCATTACATAGTGTTAAACAAAAATCAGATAGCTAACTACTTAATAGGAGTATTTAAGAAAATAGATTTAAGTTCTTATTTTATTTACGACGAAAAAATAATTATAAATGCTAATAATTTTATAAACCTTCTCAAAGACCATCTCTCCTACGCTAATAATAACTATTTATTCGATTCGAAAGAAAAAGAAGAATTAATCCGCAAACACCTTCTTCTAATGTTTTCGAGGATAAAAAAGGGAGAAAAAATAGATAACCCAGTTTACGATGATATCATAAAAAAACAAGCGTTTTATTTCAATGAAATTATGAATGTAGCTGAGGATTTCTACGATTTATATAATATCAACATCCCACTCTATGAAATTGCTTATATTGTTATATACATACTAAGTTTTGAGAAAGACAGTGTCCAAAAACAAAAAGCAGTTATCGTTTCAGATTTCAGAAGCGGACTTAACCAATATTTAAAAACAGTCTTAGAATCAAATCTTAACTGGATTGACTTTGAAAAAATTTTAACCTATAGAGAGTTTATAAACCAAGACTTTAACGACTATCTAGTATTTTCAACTATTGATCTAGGAGCAGTAGATTATTTTAAAATACCAATCAGCAATGATAATAGCTTTGATGTAAGAGATTTGAAAAAAGATGTATATATAGAGAATAAGTTCATAAATATCTTAAATAAGGATACCTCTAGTTTTAATTTAGATATTGATAACAAATATGATGTTCTAAAATATATTGCAGATGTACTTTTAGAAAAAGGTCTGGTTAATGAAAATTATTTTGAATCTCTTTTAAAAAGAGAAGAACTTGAGTCAACCGAGATTGGCAAGAAATTTGCTTTAGTCCACGGCAATCAGAAATATATAAAAAATAGTTCCCTATCATTCATTAAACTTAGAAAACCAATCAAATGGAAGGTAGACACAGTTCAATATATTTTTGTTATAGCTGCTAGAGCTGATGATTATAGCAAATATTCTATGAAAGAATTTTTCAAAATAATAAATCTAGTATTAAATAATGGAGACTTAGAAGCAATTGATAATTATGAAGATCTTGTAAACTTATTTTTTAAATATATATTGTAGCCAACTCTTGGTCTCTTGAAGTATTAAAAATAATAATTATTATTCCCTTGAGCTCTCCAACGTATTTGTGGTACACTAAATTATAGAGTTTTAGGGGGCCCTATGGTAAAAAAACATCCAGACCTTTATCCTGATTTGGGTCTAGAAGATATTATAGAAATGTTGAATAAAAATGACCGCAAGCGTCTGGCCTGTGCTTCTTATAGTCTTGATGGGGTTGAGGTTCTTGCTGACCTTTCTTATAAGGACGACGGGGATTTGTACCATAATTTTGATATTTATTATGGCAATTCTTCCGGAAATCTCCTTCCTACTGTGATTAATGTCCACGGTGGTGGG
The DNA here is from genome assembly GCF_056590475.1 of Anaerococcus sp. C0059F3. NCBI lineage: Bacteria > Bacillati > Bacillota > Tissierellia > Tissierellales > Peptoniphilaceae > Anaerococcus > Anaerococcus sp. C0059F3. The sequence continues at coordinate 46,145 of NZ_JBWPWE010000005.1, read as the reverse complement.
CTTGTTTATGGGATTAAGGAAATTTGCAAACAGGCTTGTGTTTATATGGCTAAGTTTGGTTTTAATGTTGCCAATATAAACTACAGGCTCTTGCCGGATGTGACTTTAAGGGATCAGATAAAGGACGTTATTGATGGCCTTACTTATATTTATGAAAATTCTCACAGGTTAAATCTAAGGTCCGATAAGATTTTTCTGACTTCTGATTCAGCGGGTTCATTTTTGACCTTGGCGGCCTTAGCCATTATGAAAGATGAAAATTTCAGGGAAATTTTTGGCATCAAGGCTAAAGACATCAGAATTTCAGGAATGGCTTTGATTTCTCCTATGATAGGCCTTTTAAAATCCGGTTCTCTTTCTCTCATAAACGAACCTGCTAGACGCGGCTTAACCCAAGATCAAATTCCTTTTACAGATGACATTTTAAAGGCTCTTACAAATACAATTTTACTGCCAACCATCATTACAACTAGCGAGGAAGACTTTATCAGGGACCAGGCTCTGTCTATAAAAAATTTCCTAGATGAGAGAAATATTAAAAATATCTTTCTTGATTTCAAGAAAACTGATTCCCATCCACTGGGCCACGGCTTTGCCATCACCCACCCAGACCTTGAAGAAAGCAGCCAGGTGTTTATGGAAATTAATAATTTTTTTAAAAAACTTTAAGAGACTTAGGTCTCTTTTTTTGTGGGAAAGATGGTTTTGGGGGTAAAAATAGATTAAAGATAGGAAAGGATGGTGTTTATGGCTAATATTATTTCTACAAATAGGAAGCTAGAATTTCAAGATTTTAAGAGGTCAGAATTGGCAGAGAGGCTGGGCAGAATGGCTAGGATTTGCTCTGACCTTAATATTCCAATATTAATAATCGTTGACGGCTGGGAATCTTCGGGCAGGGGCTATGTGATCAAGGATTTGACTAGAGAATTTGCCGCCAAAAATTTTGACGTGGCTGCGCCTGACAAGGACGATGCTTGGGATGATTCCTATCCTTTCATCAGGAAATTTTGGGTAAATGTACCTAAAAAGGGCAATATAAAGATTTTTGACAGGTCTTTTTACTACAAACTTTTTGAAAATCTAAAGCTTTCCGATAAGGAAATCGAGGCTAGGATTTCTTCAATCAAAAATACAGAAAAGGCCCTTTTTGACGATCAAACAATTATCATCAAATTTTTCTTAAATGTCGATAAGGACGTGCAAAAGGCTAGAATTAAAGACCTTAAAGATTCTGTCAAAAAAGATTTTTATATAGACGGCCTTGATAAGGACCAAGAAAAAGACTATGAGGCCTATGAAAAACATTTCAAAAAACTACTAGAAGCCACAGATTTCCCTTATGCCCCTTGGGATATAATCGACTCCAACGACAGGAAAGCCGCCTCCAAAGAAGCCTTGGGAATAGCCATCGATAGGCTAAGCCAGGGTCTTGAAAGGGTCATTAGGCAAAGAAAGGAAAATGAAAACACCGAAAGAACCTATGTAAAAGGCAAGTCAATTCTCAAAAGCCTAGACCTTTCAAAAGAAATTTCCGAGGAAGACTACCAGAAAAAGAAGGCCAAACTCCAAAAAGAAGTGGCAGATTTGATGTATAAATATTACGAAAAAGGCATCAGCCAGGTCTTAGTCTTTGAAGGAGTGGACGCAGCTGGCAAGGACGGGGCCATCGAGAGGTTAATCAAGGACGTTGACCCAAGACTTTATACAGTCTACGGGATTTCCGCCCCATCCAAGGAGGAACTCGACAGAAATTATCTCTGGAGATTCTACACTAAACTTCCAAAAGACGGCTACGTTAGCATCTTCTCCCGCTCCTGGTACGGAAGGGTCATGGTCGAAAGGGTCGAAGGCTTCGCCAAAGTCAACGAATGGGACAGGGCCTACGGAGAAATTGCCAACATGGAAAAAGAAATCTACGACCACGGCAGCCTTATCATCAAATTTTTCGTAACAATTGATGAAGATGAACAGCTTAAACGCTTCAAAGACAGACAAAGAAACCCAGACAAACAATACAAAATCACCGACGAAGACTGGCGCAACCGCAAAAAATGGGACGCCTACACCGAAGCCATGGACGAAATGCTAGAAAGAACCAACCTAGCCTACGCCCCATGGATAATAGTGGGCTCAAACCAAAAGAAATACGCAAGAATAAAAGTGATGGAAGAATATATTAGGCTTGCCAAAGAACATTTAAAAATGTTAGAAAAATAGACCATAAAAAAGACGAGGTTATTTAGTTTCCTCGTCTTTTCTCTATATTGGAACTTCTGCAACAGCCCCTTTTTCTTTCCTAAGACTTCCATAAGTCCCTTATTATTCATTAATTTTAAAAACTCTTTCAAAATTTCTATAATAAATTTTTTCCAAATCTTCTTTATCTATTAATCCTTCTTGACCTAGCTTTTCAAGGTAAGAATCAAGTGGGAATTCTTGGTCCTTATTAAAGGTGTCTGTTCCAAAAAATAACCTGTCTGAAAATTCTTTGATAAAAGATATACCATAATCTTTATCTCTCATGATAGCATTAGCTCCACTGTTAGCAGATAAGTCTGCATAGAGATTTTGGTATTTTCTCATAAGCCCACCTATCCTACCTTCTTCAACTGGCCCTTTTGGATAAGAATCTCTGTAGGCTGGGTCTTTGTCGTCATACTTAGAAATCTCACACCAAAAGGCTTGGGAATGGCCTATAAAGATCAGGTTTTTAAATCTTTGAAGGGCTTCTTCCAGGTAAGGCAGGCCTTTTAAATCATAAACTCCATAGTATTTGCCAATTTGTGGACTTAAGTGAAATAAAACTGGCATTTCTAATTTTTCAGCTGCTTGTAAAAGCTTAAAAATTTCAGGACTATTGAAGGCTTTGTTGTAAACAAGTTCTCCTATGCCAATCGAGCCTAGATCCTTTTCTCTTTCTAGCTGTTTGTTAATATCTTGTTCAAAATCAACCATAGACATATAGTAGAACCTATCAGACTCTTGGCAAATTTGTCTAAGTTCATCATTTGATAGCAAATCCGATTTCTTAGCTGAGGAGGACATGAGAACAGATTTATCTATCCCCCTTTTCTCCATTGATTCTAGCATTTGGTCTTTATTTATTAGTTCTTGGCCATTTATCGTGTGGCCAGGGTCCTTAGAAGTATGGACATGGATATCTATTTTTCTCATTCTGCCTCTCTTAAGGCTTTTGTAATCTCTTCAGAGTCTTCTCTGGTCAAATTCCAGATAAACTTCATTCCGATTATCTCTATTATAGAGGCAATTAAAGGTATAGATGTACCTAGGTACCTGATTGCGGATATAGTTTCTGGACTTTGAGTTTCAGCTGTAGCAATAAAACCTATGGCAGCAAGGGCAGCTGTTGCTCCGAAACTTGCAAGGGTTGAACCGATTTTTCTAGCAAAGGTGTAGATAGAATAAAGGGTTCCATCATTTCTAGAATTAAATTTATATTCGTGATAGTCGATAGCATCTGCAACAAAGGCCCAAACTACCATTATGAAGGTAACCTGACCAAGATTGGCTAGGGCGTTAAGGATGATGTAGGCCATTACATTTTCAAGTGGTTTTAAAAATATAAATAGAGAAAGGGCAAAGTTCCATGTAAGCATGGCTAAAAGGAGATTTCTCTTTCCAAATTTCGCTTGCATCTTTGGCACTATGAAGAACATTGCAATTGTTACTGGTAATTGAACATACATGGCAACTGATTGCATCTTTGGTGCTTGGTAGAATTCCTTAAAGATAAAACCACCAAATTGAGAGTTTCCTGTTATATAAATTAATGATCCGATTGAAGCAAACATGATGCCGATCATCGCTCTATTTTTGAAGGCTTGGCCTATTACATCTTTGAATGAATAATCGCTTTTTCCATCACTTGCCTTGTGGGCTAGGTGGGCATATCTTTCTTGGGTTAGGGAACAAAGTATGTAGTAGAAAATTATACAACCTAGGGCTGCTATTATTGCTACTGTCATATAACCGTTTGGGTTAGGGTTCTTGTTGGCATCCCAAATAAACATTGGTATTATAGATAAAAATCCATATCCGATTGCCATTCCACCGATAGCTCTAGCTGCAGATAGCTTTGATCTTTCTGTTGGGTCAAGAGTTACTACTGTAGCCATAGCTCCAAATGGCATGGATGTACCTGTATAACTCATTCCATAAAGAATATAGGTGAAGGCTACCCAAATATGGGTTGCTGTTGTGGAAAATCCTAATCTTGTAACATCAAAAAATCCTAAAAGAATGGATATAGCTAGTGGCCACATGGCGATTTTAATAAAAGGTTTAAATTTATCTCCGCTCTTTCCGATAGAAAACCTATCTGGCAAAGATCCTATAAGTGGGTCGTTGATTGCGTCAAAAAGTCTAGCAAATAAGAATAGACCTGACATGAATTTTGGGTCTACCTTTAATACATAAGTACAAAATACTAGGAAGAAGGCATCCATGGTTAGGTTTACAAAGGAACCTGCCATATCTCCTGCTATATATCCTATCTGATCCTTTTTACTAAAAGGTCTAAATTCTCTAGTTTTCATAAGTTCTCCTCTTCTTACTCATTTACATTTTCTGCCCAGTCAATAGCTCTTTTTGCATCATTTTCTGTCAAAAGACCTTCCTTGACTTGAGCTTTGGCTACTTCTTTAAATTTTTCTAAATAATTTTCGAAGCTTCCATAAATTTCTTGCATTTTTTCCTTAGAGAAAAATTCCATCTTTCCATTTGTTGATCCAGGGAAGTCACAAGCTTGGTAAGATGCCTTTGGTACTATCAAATAAACAGACCTTAAACCTCCAAGCTGGTGTCCATATTCATCCTTCTTGTCAAAGTCGATTGGATCTATTATTTGTGGTGGATTTTCGCCTGTCGCCCATTCATGGAGCCTATCAAGCATGGCATTGATATAATAGTCGAATTTCAAATCATTTAACCTAAAATCATATTCATTATCTAAAATCCTTGGTGGGCACTTAGTTTTTTCAATCTCATCATTGGTTGGTACTAGAGGACTCGCTGCATCTGTATGGGCAGCTGCTGTCATGTCGTAATACCTTCTCTTATTAGTAGGCGAATTTTCATTTTTTGTCTTTACTAGGCCATCGCCCATTGCCCCAAATAAGTAGTAATCACATTCAGTATTAAAGGTAATTACTGGCACATCTATTTCTTCTTCACGGCTAGGTCTTATAGCAAAATTTAGTTTTTCCTCAGGATCTTGTCTTAAGGCCCTTGTCAATCCTCCAGAAGCTAAGGATAGGTAGCCATCATATACTTTCTCGTATCCTTGGTCCTTATAATAATTGTGCATAAAATTGATATAGGTGTTTAGATACATACCTGATTGGCTTTGTCCACTTAAATATAGATATTTTACATCTAAACCACCACAGAAACTTTGTGGATTATTCTTGGCTTCTCTTCCTACTTGATAGAGAATATCCCAAATAAGGCCGTCTTCACAACCATCTATGGACCCTGTCCTAGGATCTAAGACTGCTGGTTGAGGAGCGGGATTTTTAAATGGCATTGATAGGGATCTATACCTATCAAGGTCAAAATTTTTTAGGGATAGGATATTTGTAGGCTTGGATGTAACTCCTATATACATATGGTTATTTTCCATAATATGAAGATAAGATCTTCTCCATAAATCCTCTATATCATAGTTATTAGAGGCATTCATTATATCTATGTAACATCTGCCGGTGAAGTCTTCTTTTGCACTAGGTCTTCTAACTAGGATTCTAGTAGTGTAGGGAATGTTTTCCTGATATTTAAAAACCTTTTCTTTTTCTTCATCAAAGTCATATACATTAGCAAAATCCGAAATAAAATACTCTTCTTCTACAAAACCATAATCTTCTACATTTATCACTTTTCGTGCAAATTTCATAGACGAAAATGGATGAGAATTTTCTGTTACTTCTATCGGCCCTAAAACCTTCATTTTTTCCTCCTTAATTACATCGTTAGTTAAATAATAAACTTATACCTATATGATATAGGTTTTCCCAGCTTAATTCTTCTAATAAAATGACTGTTTTTTATAAATTAATGATTTTATTTTGATTTTCTGTAGTCTTTTGGAGAAAAACCTGTATTTTTCTTGAAGGAATTAGAAAAATATTGAGAATTTTTAAAGCCAATTCTGAAAGCTATCTCTGTCATAGATAGGTCAGATAAGAGGAGAAGTTCTTTGGCCTCGTCTATTCTTTTTGTGACTAAATAATTATTTATTGTATCACCTGTCTCCTTTTTATAAGTCCTCATCATGTGTTCCTTGGATATATTAAAATGAAGAGCTAGGCTATCATTATTTATATCTTCCATAAAATTATTGTCTATATAGGCATTTATCTTTCTAGATAATGTATCAAGATTTTTATTATGAAGTCTATTTTCCCTAGAAGCATAGTTATATAGCATTTCTTCGTGTATACTCCATAAGTCGTCTTCATTATCAACGTATTCTATTAAAATAGCATATTTTTCTGCCATATAGTGACCAATGAGCGGATCCATCCCACCACTTAAGGCAGTTACAAAATAAAGGGTGTTGTAGGATAGGCTAATATTTTTAAGACTTCTAAGTGGATCCTTGACTACCCTGCTTCCTATTCCAAGCTCTTCTCCTTTAAAAATAAGCTTAACTTGAGGAAAAAAATCTTTTATGTAGGCAATGTCAGATTCTTTGATAGCCCTAAGAAAGTCATCCCTTTTCCTATTTATTTTTTCTATTTCATCTCTTCTCATAGGACCTCCTTGTTATTATATTTATTCCCTTATCTGTCCATAAATATAGAATTTTTGAAAAGCCGTATAAAACCACAAGATTTATTTGCCTAAGCCCTTATCTTCCTATACTAATAGAAAAAAATCTTTTAGACCTCATGTATATAAGTGTAATTATCTACACCTATATTCAATCATTTATAAATCCTTATAATTATAGGATATTTGTTAATAATATCTCTTATTTTAATAAAAAAATCGTGCTTGAAGAAGTTTTACCAACTTCTACCAACACGATTTCTTATAAGCTATTTTATTCCTCTTCAGGAAGTTTATCTATATATTTTCTCTTTAGTCTTATTGATGATGGGCACACTGCGATTCCGCCTTCGCCTGTTTCACGGAGTCTTTCTGGTAGGCTGTCTCCTACTCTTTTCATAGCTTCTACTGCTTCGTCGAATGTTACAAACATTTCTACCCCTGCCATGGCCATATCTGCACTTGCTAAGGCGTTCATGATGCCGTTGGCATTTCTTAAGTTGCATGGAAATTCTACCATGCCTCCGATTGGGTCACAGATTAGGCCCATGATGTTTAAAAGTGCTGCTATTGCTGCATTTTCTTGGATTTCTACATCGTAGCCTCTTAGGTAGCATACTGCTGCGGCTGCCATGGCTGATGCTGATCCTGTTTCTGCCTGACACCCACCTTCTGCACCTGCAAAAGTTGCGTTATCAAAGATTACCTGGCCAATTTGTGTAGCTACAAGTAGGGCTTCGCAAAGTTTTCTGTCGTCGTAGTCGTATTTATTTAGCATGGTCATCATTGTTGCAGGGATGATACCTGCTGATCCTGCTGTTGGAGCCGCTACAATCCTGCCCATGGCTGCATTTACTTCTGATGTTGATAGGGCAAAGGCCATGGCCATGGCTGGTGTTTCGCCTAGGACTGATTTGCCGCCTAAAAAGTATTCGTGCATTTTCTTTGCGTTGCCGCCTGTCATGCCTGTCACGCTTCTGACGTCTTCTTCTAGGGCTCTTTTTGCTGAAGCCTTCATTACGTCTAGGGTTTTTTGTAGCCTTGCGAAGATTTCTTCTTCGGTTTTACCTGTGTTTTCTATTTCGTCTTTTATGGCTAATTGCCAAAGGTTAAGATTTTCTTCCTTGCATCTTTCCTTTAATAATTTCATTGTAGTAAGCATATTTAATCCTATCCTATATATTTCAAGAAGGTGAAGTCTTTGCCTTCCCTGATTTTTTCAAGGATGCCTTCTTTTAGTGGTTCGTCTAGCTCACAAACTAGCATTACATTATCGCCGTCTTTGATGGTTTTCATCATGTGGATGTTGTAGCCATATTCAAAGAGGATGCCTGATACATGGGCAATTACTCCCTTTTGTTCGCCATAGGCCATAAAGAGGGTTGGTTTGGTTGCCTTATATTCAATAGCATTGCCATTTATCTTTGTGATTACAATCGCTCCCCCACCTATAGATGAGCCTTGGACTTCAAGTGGAGTCCTATCTGAGTATTTAAAGACGATTCTAACTGTGTTTGGGTGGACATCTCCAAGGTCTGTTTCAAAAAATTCATATTTGATCCCAGCCTCGTCCGCATAGTCGAAGGAATTTATTATCCTGTCGTCGTCTGGTTCAAAACCCAATACCCCTCCTACAAGTGCCCTGTTTGTGCCGTGGCCTTTGTAGGTTTTGGCAAAGGAACCGTGGAGGTAAAAATCAACTTCGTTGAAGTTCCTATCTACCATCCTTCTTGCAATATTACCTATTTTACAAGCTCCAGCTGTATGTGAACTTGATGGGCCAACCATTATTGGTCCCATTATGTCAAATACTGAAGAATTTACTGCCATAATATCTCCTTTTCAAAATTATAAAGGGGCTGTTAACCCTATTAACTTATCATTAATACTTTGTTAACATCCCCTAATTTGCAAAAATTATACTTTTATTTAACTGGATCTGCTACCCAGTCTTTGTCGCCTAATATGTTTTTGTGGTAGAATTTATCTACTGCTACTGCTAGAGCTGTATCACCTGAGATGTTTGCAGCTGTACCAAATGAGTCTTGGGTTAGGTATAGGGAAATAGCAAGTGATGCCATTGCAGACTCTGGGCTAATACCTACGATTGGTAGGAATGGAAGAGCTGACATGATTGCGCCACCTGGTGCACCTGGTGCTGCTACCATTGCTACGCCTAGGATACCTATAAGTTGGATCATTAGGCCGTATGAGTGGTCCATGTTGTACATTGTTAGGATTGTGAAGACACAACCTGTAATTGTAATCATAGAACCTGGCATATGAACTGTAGCTCCTAGTGGAATTACAAAATCTCTGATTGGTTTAGATACACCGTTTGCCTCAGCACATTGTAAGTTTACTGGAATTGTAGCTGCTGAAGATTGGGTACCAACTGCTGTAAAGTAGCCTCTAAGCTCATTTTTAAGCATAGCAAATGGGTTTTTGCCTGTATATGAACCTGAAACTAGGAACATTATTGTAATGTAGATTAGGTGTAGGGCTATGATGCAGATAAATATCTTCCAGAATATTGAAAGTACTGCAAATACAGAGCCTGTGAAGGCCATCTTTGCGAAGTTACCCATGATAAAGAATGGAAGAACTGGAACTATTGCTACTGCTAATACTTGAGTAATAATTTGGTTAAATTCATCAACTGCACCGTAAAGGTATTGGCCAGAACCTTTCTTTCTTAACCATGAAATACAAATACCTAGCATAAATGCGAAGATAATACCACTTGTTACTGTGAAGAATGGTGCTATTTCTACGGTGAAATATGGGTCAAGTTTGATTTCATCTGCTGCTTGGATAGCGGCTACTTGTTCTTGGCTGATAAAGTTTGGGAATATAGCTCTTGACATAAAGTATGATGCAGAACCTGCAACAAGTGTTGAACAATAAGCTATAGCTACTGTAATACCAAGTAGTTTACCAGCACCTTCTCCAAGGTCTGCTATACCCTTAGTAACGAATGCTAAGATCATAAGTGGAATTATGAATCCTAAGAAGTTACCAAAGATAGATGAAAATGTCACAAAAATTCTTACTATTGATTCTGGTAAATATCTACCGATTAGGATACCAAGAAGAATACCTAGTAACATTCTTGGAATTAAACCAATTTTTTTCATTTTTCTCTCCTTGTTTTTTAATTTAATATGTAAACCTTTGCAATTTGGTAGAAAAAATTAATAGAAATGAAAATATTTTAGAATCTTAGCCCCAGACCCTAAAATAAAAAAATTTTATAAATTTGGTCATCTCTAAGAAAACCATTCTTTCTACCAGTTAAAATTATATATGATAAAAACCTTTATGTCAACACCTTTAAGAGGGTTTTTGTAATAATTTTTGAAAACCGAATTTTCCCAATATATCTAAAACGCCTTATTTTTCACTTTGTATGCCCTTACATTTTATATAATTTTAGAAAAATATTTTATTAAGAATTTTGGCTAATTAAATTATTAACAATCATTTACACACCTTTTCCTAGTTTTTTTATAAAACCTAGGTTGAGTTTTGTTTTTTCAAAAATTAAAAAATCTTTTAAATAATTCCTATTTAATTTTGCCTACAGCGGACCAATCCATAGGGACTGTATTCACTTACAAGGTCGCCTTGGGGATCAAAGGCCCTCATCATAAAAGTGACCTGGCCATTTTTACCTTCTTTCCAAATCTTTTTGTCAATAATTTCTACTTCTATAGTGTATTTTACATTGGCAAATACCGGCTTGTGCCACCTGGCATATGAGATTCCAATCCCTGCTATCATCCCTTCCTTGTCATTTTTTGTCTTTACCCACTGGCCCCAAAAAGCCATATTGGAAAAAGATCCTGGAGCTATAATTTGGCCAAAGGGAGATTTTTCGGCAGCTTTTTTATCGGTATGAATTGGTCTTGGGTCGTATTTTTCTCCGTAGTAAATTAACTCTTCTTCTGTAAAACTGATAGGCTCTATATCTTTATAGATCGTCCCTATTTCATAGTCTTCAAAATACATTAAATTGACCTTTCTTCTCTGATAAATTTCTTCCCATATTGGTCTCTGGCCTGGAGGATATAGGTCCTAGACCCTGCTAGGGCCTCGTCCTTTAGCTTATTAATCTCTCCATGCCTCTGTCTATCAATAATTATACCCAAATCAGTTTCCTTAAAATCAGTGAGCATGGCGTAGTCACCGTCGCTGTCGCCGCCAACTAGGATTGGCCCATAGTTAGTTTCATTTTGAATTAATTTTTTAATGGTTTCTGACTTGCCTGATTTTTGGGTAAGGGGATAAGAGTGGTCGAGTTCTGGGATGACTTTGCCTTCCTCATCCTTGGCAAGCCTTAGGCCAAGGACTTTTTCCCCATCAAATTTATAGGAATTTTTAGTAGCAAAAGCCCTTACTATGTCAATGAAGGATGCAGAAACGACGTACACATCAATACCCTCTCGCTCTAGAGTGTGGAAAAGATCGGCCATTTCTGGAATATCGCCCATGCCTACAAAATAAGAAACAGAAATCCTACCGGCTTGTGATTCTATTTCTGGAGATGTGAAAATCTCCCTTCTCGCCTCCTCTTTTTTTACAAATTTAAAAGCCTTATCACAAAATTCTTCAATTTCATTTTGCTTGTAATTTGTAAAAAGAAAGGTCATCCAGCAATAGGGATCTCTGGCATCTTTGTCATATTCAGCCGCCTTGTAGCGGAAGAACATCTTAGCCACAAATTCTTTATAGGCATTGGTTTCTTTGATAAGATCAAAAGGAACGTCGCCACCTAGCCTGTCGGAAGTTCCATAAAGTCTCTTATAGACATCGTAAATATCAGCTGAAATCTGGTCTATATTTACAGGATTTCCGTCAAGGTTTTTATAAAGGTCTTTAAAATCTCCCTTATCAACATTTTTCCTAATTATATGGTAAAGGTCCTCAGGATTTATTTTGAAAGCGAGTTGTGTCACCAAATAGAAAAATGCCGCCTCTTCCACATCTCCGATTATGGAAGTATTGTCCCAATCAAAGACTGCAAAGGGCTTTTTTTCTGGATTATAGGCCGGATTATCCCTGCCGTGGTCAGCAATTAACTTGTTTAAAAATTGAAAGGCTCTGTCATTCCAAGAGCCTTTTTTGATATATTCTTTCATTTACACCATCTTTTTTGGATCTACTATTTTTATAAATTCTTCATCTGTCACAAAGCCAAGCCTTTGGTTGGCTTCTCTGAGGCTTATCCCTTCTTTATGGGCAAATTTTGCCATCTGGCTTGCCTTATCATAGCCTATATGTGGGGAAAGGGCTGTCACAAGCATGAGGGATTTTTCAAGATTTTCTTGAATTTTCTCCTCATTTGCCACAAGGCCTTTAACTAGGTGGATATTAAAGGAATGAAGTCCTTTGTATAAGATTTTTACAGAATCCACCATCTTGTAAATTATTAGCGGCATATAGGCATTTAGCTCGAGTTGGCCAAGACCATTTGCCATGGTTATTGCCTGGTCATTTGCCATTACTTCAAGGCAAATAATAGCGAGCATCTCAACCTGGGTTGGGTTTACCTTGCCAGGCATGATTGATGAGCCTGGCTCATTTGACGGAATAATTAATTCGCCAATGCCTGTCCTTGGACCTGATGATAAAAATCTTATGTCTTCAGCGATTTTTAATAGGTCTGAGGCAAGGATTTTGATTGCACCGTGGGCCTTAGCCATGCCATGCTTGCTTGATAATTGGAGGAACTTGTTTGAATCAGCCTTTAAATCTAGGCCTGTAAGTTCTGATAAGACTTCAGCCATTTTCACATCATAACCTTGCTTGGTATTTAGGCCTGTGCCCACAGCTGTGCCGCCAATCGCCAAAAATTCCAAGGCCTTGGCGGATTCTCTAATATAGTCCCCGTCCCTTTTTATAAGGTCCCCATAAGTTCTAATTTCATCTGAGAGCTTAAGAGGAGTTGCGTCTTGGAGGTGGGTCCTGCCAGTTTTTATGATTCCCTCAAAGTCCTCTGCTCTTTTGTAAAATTCATCAGCTAGAGCATCAACTTCTGGAAGTAAGTTTTCATTTATCATCTTTAGGCTTGTAAGGTGGATAGCTGTTGGAAATGAGTCATTTGTTGACTGACTCATATTGACGTGATCGTTTGGGTGGATTAGGTCTTGACCCAAAATTTGGTTTGCCAAATGAGCTATAACCTCATTTACATTCATATTTGTCTGAGTGCCTGACCCTGTTTGATAAACTGTAAGTGGAAATTGGTCCTCATAGCCACCTGCCAAAACCTTGTCACAAGCTTCAACAATGGCATCTTTATAGACATCATCAAGTTTGCCCTGGCTATTATTTACTATTGCCGCTGCCTTTTTAACAATAACCATGGATTTGATTTGCTCAAGGGGCATGATTGCCACTCCTTGTGGGAAATTTTCGTAAGACCTCTGGGTTTGAGCTCCCCAGACCTTGTCATTTGCGACCTTGATTTCCCCCATGGAATCTTTTTCTATCCTAAAATTCATTAGTGTGTCTCCATGTGTTCTTCATCTAAGATGCCAGGTTTGGTCATCTTTCTATAGTCTAAAATCTTATCAACCTCAGCACTTGTCATGAGGCCTTTTTCTAGAATTATCTCCCTAATTGGCCTAGACTCCTTCATTGATTGTTTGGCGATAGCTGAAGCCATATCATAACCAATGTGTGGGGCAAAGGCGGTGATGATTCCTACAGAATTTTCTACCTTGGCCCTTAGTTTTTCCTTGTTGGCTGTGATGCCTTCTATGCAATTAAGAGTGAGTGTGTGAATTGCTCCCCTAAGGCTTGTTATTGACTGGATTAGAGCGTAGAAAATTATAGGTTCAAAGGCGTTTAACTCTAATTGACCAGCCTCAACTGCCATGGTTACTGTTAGGTCATTGCCTACAACCAAAAAGGCAACCTGGTTTACAACTTCTGGTATTACTGGGTTTACCTTGCCTGGCATGATTGAAGATCCTGCCTGTTTGGCTGGTAGGTTGAAGTCTGAAATACCTGTTGTCGGACCAGAAGATAGGAGTCTTAGGTCATTTGCCACCTTTGAAAGGCTGGCTGCAAAAGTTTTTAAAACTGAAGAAGTGAATAAAAATCCATCTAGGTTTTGGGTGGAGTCTATCAAATCTTCTGCTTGTTTTAAATCGAGACCTGTGATTTCCCTTAGGACCTTGTCGATATTTTCAACAAAATCATCGTCAGCGTTAAGGCCAGTTCCCACAGCTGTGCCGCCTAGGTTGATTGAAGAAAGCTCTTCGATGGCCTTTTTAAACCTCAAAAGTCCCCTTTCCACAACCCTAGAATAGGCCTTAAATTCTTGGCCAAGGGTGATTGGAACAGCATCTTGAAGCTGGGTGCGGCCCATTTTTACATAGTCGTCAAAGTATTCTGCCTTTTTATCAAGGGCTACGATTAGTTTTTCTGTATCTTCCGCAAGGTCTTTTATATAGCGAATTATAGCGATTTTGCCAGCTGTCGGTATAACGTCGTTGGTGGATTGGCCGAGGTTTACGTGGTCGTTTGGGTGGATATGTTCGTAGTGACCAAGAGTCCCGCCGAGGGCCACATTTGCAATATTTGCAATAACTTCGTTGGCATTCATATTAAAAGAAGTTCCTGCTCCACCTTGGATAGGGTCAACGATAAAGTCTCCTATATATGAGCCTGCCAAAACCTCATCACAAGCGGCAACAATAGCTTTGCTTTTCTTATCTGAAAGAATGCCAACCTTGTTATTTTGAATGGCACAAGCCTTTTTGATTTCAACAATAGCCCTAATAAAATATGGGTCCATAGCCTTGCCCGTAATTTTGAAATTTTCGTAGGCCCTATAGGCATTTGCTCCATAATAAGCGTCTTTTGGAATCCTAAGGTCTCCTAAAGAATCTCTTTCAATCCTATAATCTGTCATCTCTATCTCCTTTTGCTTTACTTAAATTTAAAATGCTTTATAAGCTTATTATAAACCAAGCAAACGGTTTTTCCAAATAAATATACAGGACCTATAAATGATTTTTTAAAAAAAAAGAGTCCCAAGGACTCTTTAGAATATTATTTTCTTTTTTTACTTGCAAAGAGAGCTGTTGAACTTGCTCCTAGAGTTAGGATAGCTGCTATTGAAGATGCCACGCCTGTTTTTGCGTTTTTGGCTGCAGCTTTAGCTCCTACTTTAGCTTCTTCTTTTTTATCTTTCTTTGTAGCTTCGCTTGTTGAGTCTGCCTTCTTAACTTCCTTAGCTTTTTTGCTTGAAAGTTTTTCTTCTTTTTTCTCGCTTGCCTTTTCTGTAGCTCCGCTCTTTTGATCTACTTTTTCAGCCTTTGCTGGCTTAGCTGATGATTTTTCGTTTTTGACATAGACTATATCACCATTTTCAAAATATGTTCCATCAGCAAATTTAACTAGAGCTACAGGTTTGATGAATTTCGCATCTGCAGGTAGTTTGGTGATTTCTATTTCATAGCCATCTTCTACTTCCCTTATTATGTAATCATCTTGAGGGAGTTCTTGTTTTTTGTATTTTGGTGTTGCAGCTGATACTCCATCAAGCTTCATTGCCTGATAATCAGCTTCTGTAACATAGTTTAATTTTATAAATTTATTTTTGCTTTCTCCAGATTTTTTTAGGCCCTTAAAGCTTGATTTGATCTTGATTTTATTATCCCTAAGTCCTACATAGGCTTTATTGTTGTGAGGATTCTTATTTGTCCTCTCACCCACTACTTCAAAATTTACCAAGGCCTTATGGGTGTAGTCTCTAAATAAACCTTGTTTCTTGCCATCTACTTTCTTAAAAGGAATCTTTTCCATTTCTTCAAGCTTAGCTTGGTCTATAGATTCATCAGCTAAAAGCTCTTTTGCCCTTGCTATGGCCTTTTTGATATCTTCCTTGGTTTGTCCTTCGTAGGCTATAGCTGGATTATCAACAGATTCTTCATCCATTGAGTCTAAATATTTTTTAAGTTCTTCCTTAGCCTTAGCAACTTTTTCCTCAAAAGCCTTTGTTTCATCATCCTGTGTGGCTTCGTCACTAAGTGATATAGGATTTTCAACATCCTTCTCTTCACTCATAGTTTCTTGCTTAGGCATCTCTTCCATTACCTGGCTGGCATCTACTCTTCCAGGCACTATATTAATCGCCAATAATAAGGCTAGAGCTAAGCTTACTTTATGTTTTACTTTCATAATTCCTCCAAATTTATATAATAATTATCCTAAGCTATTTAAAGCTTATTGTTAGTTAGTTATTTATTTAATTAACCCTTATAATTATAATAAAAATTCAAAAGATTGTCAATAACGATTATCATTATCCTACATAAAAAAGCTCCTCATTTCTGAGAAGCTTTAAATATTTTATATTATTTGCTATAAACTAATTTGCCATTTAAAAATGTTTTTTCTAGGTTCATATCATAATCAAGAACTATAAAGTCAGCAGAGTAGCCTTCCTTAAGCTTGCCACAAACATCATCTATGCCAACAGACTTGGCTGGCACAAGGCTTGCCATTTGAATGGCTTCAAAAATATCAGCAATTTCCCAATCAATCACGTTTTTAACAGCTTCCTTTAATTTAAGGATGGAACCTGCAAGAGAGCCGCCATCCTTAAGCCTAGCTGTGCCGCCCTCAACCCTAACAGGGAAATCTCCTAGCATATAGTCCCCATCAGCCATGCCGCCAGCGCTCATACAATCAGTGATTAGGGCAATCTTATCCCTACCTTTAGCGTTCATTAGGATATTTGCAGCATTTGGATTTACATGGTGGCCGTCACAAATTAGCTCTGAAATAGCATCTGTAGACATAGCAGCGCCAACCATGCCAGGTTCTCTGTGATGAAGACCGCTCATGCCGTTGTAGGTGTGGACAAAAATATTTGCCCCAGCATCAACAGCAGCCACAGCTTGGTCAAAGCTTGCATCTGAATGGCCAAGAGCAACTCTAACGCCCATGGCATTGGCCTTTTTAATAAAGTCCTCTGCACCTTCCCTTTCAGGAGCGATGGCGATTTTATTTACCAAACCATCTGAAAGTTCAATCCATTCCTTTAAATAGTCAATCTTTGGATCTGACATGTAGGCTGGGTTTTGGGCGCCCTTGTATTTCTCAGTGAAAAATGGTCCTTCAAGGAAAACTCCCCTTACCTTGGCCCCTTCTACATCCTTGTATTCTTGTCCAACTCTTTTAAGAGCTGCATCTGTCTTTTCCTTAGAATCTGTAAGGGTAGTTGGTAAAAAGCTAGTAACTCCACACTCCAAAAGTCCCTTAGAAATCACATTTAAGGCCCCTTCTTCGGCATTCATAATATCCTTGCCGTGGTAACCATGGATGTGGGTATCGACAAGACCAGGAGCCACAATCTCTCCCAAATACTCATAGTCGCCCGGTTCATTTTTGGAAAATCCAACAATGACCCCGTCTTCGACTTCCATATAATAATCTTCAAGCATAGCGTCTTCTAAAACAAAATAATCAGCCTTGTAAAACATAAATCCTCCTTTTAATATATAGTAGCATGTCTAACTAATCTTGTTTGCATCAATAGCAAATAAACTTGTCCACGTTTCCTTTTTAAAGATTTTGCTAAGGCTTACAACCAAAACTATAGCCGCCAACAGTCTAATCAGCAGGTTGTTTCTAGTAGCCAAAGCATTAGAGGCAATAACAATAAGGGCAATATGGTATATGATTATGATAATTTTCTTAAATCTCTCCATAAATCCTCCCTAGTTTTTAATAAACCTTATATTAAATTAATACCCTTTTTTAGTGGTAATTACCATTAATTTTTAAAAAAATTTTACCTATTCATTGCTTGGTAAAATTAACCATCTTTAATTTTGTAAATAAACATGAAAGCAAAAAAGAGACGAGTCAATGGCCCCTCTCTTTATACCTAATAAGCTAAAATTATATAATTATTAACCTAAAGTCTCAACATCTATATCCTAGCCTTAATAACCATCAAATCACTGTCTTCAAGGGCCTCTAGGGCGTGCATTTCATCAGGATCCATAGTAATTATGTCCCCTGGGACAATTATCTCTTTCCCATTTTCTCCAGTGAAATTTACTTTTCCCTTGTAAATTACAACTACTACATTTTTATCTGACTTATGGCTTGGAACCTCCTCGCCTTTTTTTATCTGTAAATGTGTTATCTGCAAGTTTTCTTCGTCTACCAAATGTTCAAATTTACCTTCTAAAATATTTGCGCTGATTTTTTTCATTATATCTTCCTTTCTATAATATCAATTTTATCTCGTATTATAAAATTTCTCCAACAATTTCTTTCAATTTTGGCAAAACTTCTTTCTCAAAAAATTTATTCTTTGCCATCCATCTGTTATTCAAGGGGCTTGGATGAACTAGGGGAAAATATTCTGGCAGAAAGTCTTCATAGGATTTTACAGTTTCGGTTAAGTTTTTCTTAAATTTATCCTTAAAATAAAACTTTTGGGCATAGGCCCCTATCAAAATTCTTAGCCTAACATTCTTTAATTCATCTAATAATAAGGGATGGTATTCTTTTGCAATAAAAGATCTAGGTGCCTTATCGCCTGATTTTCCCTTGCCGGGATAATAAAAATCCATTGGAATTATAGAAAAATCTTCACTATGGAGGGCATCTTCCGATATACCAAGCCATTTGACGAGATTTTCCCCACTCTTGTCATTGAATAAAATACCAGTTTCTTCAACCCTTTTCCCAGGAGCTTGTCCAATTATCAAAATTTTAGAATTTCTATTAAATTGAAAAATCGGACCAATTCCCCTGTCTGTATATGCTTTATTTCTAGGATCCGCCTTTAATTTTTCTATTACTTCCTTTTCTTCCATAATTTTTTTCTTTCTCTTCTTGTATTCGAATGATTTTATAACTTATACTTTCTTAGCTTTGGCCATATTTTTAACTAATACTTGCCAATAAATATATACCCGTTTTCTTGAAATTATCCTTGTTTTCCTAATTAAAGTTTATCAATCTTATCATTTATTGATTTTAATAATCTCTTCACCCTTACTATTCCAACTACTAGAATCATCCCCCAAGCCAATGACAAAAATATGTATAAAATTTCTTCCCTAGTCATTTTTATCTCCTAGTTTTTGATCAAGTTTTTTATCAAGCTTGGTCAAGGAAAAATACAAGATATTGACAGGAATTGATAGAAGGAAAAGGCCCTGGGATAGGTCTCTTAGGATGTCTTCTAGGTTATTAAACATATAGGTGTCTCCTTATAGGTTCATTTATTATTTCTGCTTGTCTTTATCATAATACCTTTTTTGTTTTTTATTTTATAGATTAATCTAAATTTTACTAAAAAAAGCCCTGGTTTCCCAGAGCTTTTCGCTTTATTATTCTTCTATCTTATCAAATACAGAATGAGCTGTTTGTTTTAATACTTCGTTTAGGGTTTGGATGTTTTCCTTGCCTGCTGTTTCTAGCCATTTTTTAGCTTCTGCTTGGTCTTTGCCGAAGATTTCTACTGAGTCTTTCCATGTTGCTCTTCCACATAAAACTCCGTTGAAGTTTGCTTCTGCTTCTTTGGCAAGTTTTAGTGTTTCTTGGAAGAGGCTTGCTGTGATTCCTCCTGATAGGAAGATGTATGGGAGGTCAGTTGATAGAGATTGTTCTTTGAAGTGTTTGATTGCTTCTTCTCTAGTGTAAACCGCTTCTTCTTTGCCTAGTCCTTCTACAAAGTTCATGTTTGTTGGTGTTTCTACCTTTAATACGTCTACTTTGTATCTTGGGTTTGAGAATTCTTTCATGGCGGTGTTTACTTTGTGTGGTCTTACTTTTGCGTATTCAGCGTTCTTTTCTGAGTCCATGTTTCTGTCATAGGTGATGATTTCTAGGAAGTGTGGGAGGCCTAGTCCTTCACATTCGTAGCCTACTCTTTCTACCCATGCTTTTTTGATGTTGTTGGTTTTTTCTTCGTCGTCGCAGTCGTAGTATAGGAGGGTTTTTATTGCGTTTGCTCCCATTTCTTTAGCTCTTAATACGCTCATGAAGTCGATTAGACGTGGTAGTCTTCCTTCGTCGTATTCGTCATAGCCTGTTTGTTCATATGATAGGATGAGGCCTGCGTTTGCATCTTTGGCTTTGATTCCCTTTTCTCCATAGATTGGGTCTAGGAGGATTGATGATGCGTATGGAGTTAGTTCTTTTGATACTAATTCCTTGTAGCTTCCTATGCCTTCTACGTTGTTTAGGCTTGGGTTTGCTTTTTCCATCATTTTTTCCATAGAGCCTCTTTGGTCTATGGCTAGGGCTGCTATGGCTCCGTCTTCATTTACTAATTTTTTTAGGTTCGCTAATTTTTCTTGCGATATTTTCATTTTATCTCCTCTACTTGAATTTTTTCAAAATACTCGTCAAACTTTTCTATTTCTATGTGGGCTATTTCTTCTGTTAAAACATTTAAAAGTCCACATGTCATTGATGTTTTGATCACTTCTTCAGTTTTTTTATCCTTGGAAATGGCAAAGATTGCTCCTGCAAGAGATGAGTCACCACTGCCAACAGGATTTACTGCGGTAACCCTTGGCACGCTTGCCTTAAAGATCCTATCTCCCGCCTTAACAACTGCTCCCTCTGATCCGAGAGATACAATTACGTATTCTATCTCGCTTAGAGGAGATTTTTTTAGGGCGTCTTTGATATTGTCTTTGGTGATTTCTTCGCCCAACAAATCTGCCACTTCAGTTTCGTTTGGCTTGATTAAATCTGGTTTTATTTTAGCATTTACGACATCTTTTAAGGTCTGTCCAGATGTATCGACAGCAACAAAGATGCCATGCTTTTTTGCGTAGGCTATGATTTCTTCATAAAAACTTGAATCAAGACCCTTTGGTAGGGACCCTGACATAGAAATTACAGAGCAACCTGCGCTTATATCGTCGAGTTTCCTTATAAATTCTTCTCTTTCGGCCTGGCTAATAGTTGGACCTGCCTCAAGGATTTCTGTCTGTTTTCCCTCGTGAAGGATTGCAAGACAATTTCTAGTTGGCTCTTTTATCTTAATGAATTTTGATTTTTGACCTCTTTGTTCGAGACCTTCCTCTATAAATTCACCAAGCTTGCCTCCGACAAAACCTGAGTGGACAACATCTGCACCCAAATCATGAAGGACATAACCAACATGGATACCCTTACCTCCTGCGTGTTTGATAACCTTATCAGTCCTTATGACACCGTCTATATTAAGCTTATCAAGCTGGTAGGACATATCTACAGAAGGATTCGCTGTAATAGTTAATATCATTTTTTCTCCTTTATATATTAAATGGTCACTACCATTATTATAAGGCTTTTTTTAATTTTATCTAATTATTTCCGTATATTTTTCAATCTCACTGGATTGGTCCGGACTTATTTTAGAATCTGTAATAAATCTTGCATCTTCTATATTATAAAAATGATACAAGTCTTCATAGCCAAGCTTGGAGGAGTCTGCTACCAAGTACCTATCAAAGGAATTATCCAAAATCATCTTCTGCAAAATTCCTTCTTCTGGGCTGTAGGTGTAGGCCTTGCCTTTATTAATACCGTTTACACCAATAAAGGCCTGGTTAAACCTCATCTTTGCAACAAGATCAAGGCTTAGGGGACCAACAAAGGCCCCTGTCACCCTCCTAAATTCCCCTCCAATTAGCTTAATATTCACATTATCAAGAAAGACTAACTTCCTAAAAAGGTAGAGTGAATTGGTGAAAATATTGAGTTTCTTTTCTCCAATAAATTCGCTAACATATTCTATGGTTGACCCTGCACCTAGGAAAATATTTTGGTCAGGAGCCATGATTTCATTGATTTTCTTGGCGATTTCTATCTTTAGGTCCTTGTTTTGGAGGAGTTTTTCTTCGTTTGAAAACTCTCTGGACCTTGCTTTTTCAACCTTGCTCGCCCCGCCGTGGATTCTGACAAGGAGGTTTTTATCCTCAAGCTCCTTAAGATCGCGCCTTATAGTCATATCTGTCACATCAAGAAGGTCTGTCATTTGAGAAACCTGGATAATGTCATTTTCTTTTAGCTTATCTAGAATTATTTTTTGTCTTTCTTCTTTTAACATTTGCTTTTCCATTCCTCGAAGCTTTTGTTAAGTCTTATTTAAGCTCCTTAGTTTCTGCGAGGTCCTTGTACCAATAAGCAGATTTCTTTGGAAATCTCTCTTGGGTGTCGAAATCTACATAGAAAAGGCCATACCTCTTCTCATAGCCATTTGACCAAGAGAATACATCCATGAGTGACCATAGGAAGTATCCCTTTACAACAGCCCCGTCATCTATGGCATCGCAAATTGCCTCAAAGTGTTGTTTGATATAGTCAATTCTTGCATCGTCATAGACAGTATTATCTTCAAATTTATCCTTATAGCCTAGGCCGTTTTCTGTGATATAGATTTTTTTGTAGTTTGGATAATCTCTTTTTACCCTCATAATCTGATCATAGAGGCCTTTTGGATAGATCATCCAATCCCAATCGGTCCTTGGCACGTCTACATCAAACCTTCTTTGGCCAACTCCATTGATTTGGTAAACTGAACCACCCTTGTCGCCTTTGCCGTTGTGGGTGATTTTTGTTTCCCCATCAAAGTGGGCCATCCAATCGCTCATGTAGTAGTTAATACCCAAAAAGTCGTTTAGGTCCTTAGCCTTTGTTAGGATTTCAATATCTTCATCCCTAATATCAAGGCTTCCTCCGTTTACTTCAAGAATGTGTTTTACACCTTCCATGGTTTTTTCAGAATATTTTCCAAGATAAGTTGCATCTAGGATAAACTTATTGTGGATTATATCTTCAAGTTCTGCCGCCCTCACATCCCTCTCATCTGTCGGATCAAATGGATATTTGGTTGGAAGAGCGTGTACAATTCCGATTTCCCCATCATAGCCACCTTCCTTGTAGGCAAGGATGGCCTTGGCGTGGGCTAACATCATATTGTGGTGGGATTGGAAAACTTTGGCCAAGTCGTATTGGATACCTGGTGGGAATTTCCCTACCAAGTATTGACCATCGCCTATCGGTCCTATTTCGTTAAAGGTTGTCCAGAAATTTACTTCCTTAAATTCTTCAAAACAGAATTTGGCATAGTCTACAAAGTGTTCGATATTTTCCCTATTTAAGAAGTCCCCATTTGAGTGAAGGGCTTCTGGTGTATCGAAATGGTGGAGGGTTACAAATGGCTCCACCCCTCTTTTGTGACATTCTTCAAAGACCCTATGGTAGAAGTCAACACCTTTTGGGTTGACTTCTCCAAAGCCTTGTGGGAATATCCTAGACCAGGCTATAGAAATTCTGATTCCATTAACACCGAATTCCTCAGCAAGTTTTAGGTCTACTGGATATTTGTGATAAAAATCGCTAGCTGGCTCTGCAGTATACCAGTAATTTTCCTCAAGATACTTATCCCAGGCTACCGGTCCCTTGCCATCGGTTTTTGTCGCACCTTCACATTGGTAGGCAGCTGTTGCGCCGCCAAATATAAAATCATTAGGTAATTTTCTCATTATTTCATACTTTCTTTTACAAAATCAAGTGAAGCTTGTCCATCCCTAGAAAGTCCGATGTATTGAACTCCCTGGGTCTTAACCAACTTGATTCCAAGTGGGTCTGTTTCTTGTTTCATATCGTCATAGTTTGAAGCAACTTGTGGGGCAAGGATTACAAGGTCAAAGTCTGGCAAAATATCCCTGTGAGCGCCATAGCTGTCTGCTACTGCTGTGACTTTGGCTCCATATTCTTCTGCCGCTTCGTTAAGAGCGTTGGCAAGAAGTCCGCTTGTGCCGCCGCCTGCGCATAGTACGAGGACATTTATTGGTTTATCATCATCCCCATCTGCCTTTAAGGCGTCTTTTTCTGCTGGTGTTTCTTCTTTTTTATTTTCCGCTAAAATCTTATCAGCTTTTTCTGTATTGAAATTAGCCTTTACTTTTTCTTGCAATTCGCTTGAACCATCAGTCTTTCCAGATCTTTCTTCTTCTAGGATTTCTTCATCATAAACCTTAAAGAATGGATAGTAGATTAGAGTATCAACTATTATCAGAACAAAGATTAGAATTATTGCCTTAACTTGGAAGTTAAGTCCTAATAGCATTCCTAGTGGAGCTGGTGTTGTCCAAGGTAGGTTGGCTGTAAAGCTGTTCATGCCTAGTGTGTCAACAAAGAACTTAAAGATCCATACGTTTACAATTGGAGCTAAGATAAATGGCACAAAGAAAACTGGGTTTAGTACAATTGGTGCACCAAATAGGATTGGTTCGTTTACACCAAAGAAGGTTGGCACTACTGATGCCCTTCCTACCACCTTATTTCTCTTTGATTTCGCAAGAAGCATAAATATAAATGGCACTACAAGGGTTGCACCAGTACCACCCATTGTTACTATGAACATTTGTGTACCGGCTGTAATTACCTTATCAGCGTGTTGGCCTGCTTGCATTAGGCTTAGGTTTATTTCTGCGTTTGAATATAAAACTGCTGCTATAGCTGGTTCTACAATTGATGGTCCGTGGATACCGATAAACCAGAAAAATGCATAAGCACCAAAGATAAATGTTAAACCAAGATAACCATCTGCAGCTTGGAAAAGTGGAGCAAGTCCCAAACTAATTGACTCAGCCACACTATTTCCTGTCATATTTCTTACTATAATATCAACTCCATAAAGAAGTACTATGGCAAGTGAAAATGGAATTAAATCTGTAAATACCCTAGAAATGTTTGGTGGCACTTCTTTTGGCATCTTTATTGTAACTTCATTTATCATACAAACTTTGTAAATGTTTACTGTTATAAAAGCTGCGATAAAGGCTGTAATAAGGCCCTTTGTACCCATAAATCCACTTAGGAATCCGCCTTCTGCTGCAGGATCTGCTGAAAGGATTAAAAATCCAATCATAGCCGCAAGCATGGTAGACATGAAGTTTATTTGTTTTCTCCTATCCATTGTCCTATTTACCATATCGGTAAAGGATTTGGCTGTTGTACCGGCTACTAAGAAACCAAGGATACCCATAGAGTAATTGTAAGGTTTCATAAGCATTTCTACAGTCTTATCACTCCAAACTATACCAAAGGCGTTTGGCACAAAAGCAATAAGAATGAAAATACTTGAGAATAATACCACTGGCATACCAGCGATAAATCCATCTCTAATAGATCTTAGATATATATTTCTTGATAATTTTTCAAAGAAAGGTTTAAACTTTTCTATTCTTTCTACTAATTTATTCATCACTTACCTCTTTTTTATTTTTTGTAAATCTCGCAAATGTCGTAGACAATATCCTTAAGAAGCATTGTTGTCATTAGGTGGTCTTGGGCGTGAATCATGATAAATCCGATTTCAAGATCTTTTCCCTGGGCCTCTAGGGCTAGCATTTCTGTTTGCTTAGCGTGGGCTATGTTTAGGTTTTCTTGAGCATCTCTTACAAGGCCGTCAATTTTGTCAAATTCACCTTTTTTTGCACATTTGATTGCTTCTAATAGTGAGCTTCTAGCATCTCCAGCATAGGCTACGATTTCAAAACCAATCATACCAATTTCTTGTCTTGTTAAATTCTTTTCGCTTGTCATTTTTTACTCCTAATTAATCGTGATATTCGCCTCTGTCCCATTTTTCAATAAATTCTGTGAAAAATTCTGGGTTTGCAACTTGTTTTTCTTTATCCTCTTTATAGGATTCTTCGATTGCCATTATCTTTTCGATTATTTTTTCCCTTTCAGGGCTTTCCTCGTATTGAGTTTCTAGGAATCCATCTACGATTTCAAGAGCCAAGTCTTTTCCAACAATCATTCCGCCAAAGCCTATTACATTGGCATTTAATTCTCTTTTGGCTGCTCTTGCTGTTTCTACATCCCTTACTAGGGCACATCTGGTTCCAAAAGCCTTGTTTACAGCTGTTGTTATTCCAACTCCTGTACCGCAAAGCACTACTCCTAGGTCACATTCACCGCTGCCTACAAGTTCGCCGACTCTTTTGCCGTAGATTGGGTAGTGGGTTCTGGTGTTATCGTAGCATCCTACGTCGTAAACTTCGTGGCCTAGACTCTTAAGATGGTCTGATACCTGCATCTTAAGACTTGTTACAATATGATCGCATCCTAAAGCTATTTTCATAAAAGACCTCCTTAAAGCATTTTGTTTAGCATATCAATTCTTATTTGGTGACGGCCACCGTCATAACCGTGAGATAAGAATGATCTTAAGCATGATTTGGCAAGTTCTTCACCTACTATGGCTGAGCCCATAACTAGGATTCTTGCACCGTTGTGTCTTTTTGTCATGAGGGCTGATCTTTCTTCGCTAACTTCTGCGGCAATCATTCCCTTGTGTTTTGAACAAGCCATATAAGAACCTGCTCCGTACTTATCGATAACCACGCCTACTGATTGGTCATCAGAGCCTGATGTGAGCATGCCATCTACTTCAAGTAGCTTTTGGCATACGGCCTTGGAGCTATCAACTAGGTCAAAACCTTCTTCTGTGAGGTCTTCATAGTCGTAGCCAAGTCTCTTTACTTCTTCAACTAGGGCATCTTTTAGCCCTTTACCATCCATATCAGATGCTAGAAATACTTTCATACTGCCTCCTTATATTTTTTTACGCACAGCTTTCCAAACAAGAAATCTAAGCCAATTTCAAATGGTTTTTCTTTTTATTCTCAACACTTAATTGAAATTGATGTTTGTTTGTGTTTTCTTTTTATCGTTTTTGTTCACTTTCAATATACAAGCTTATAATTTTTTGTCAACACCTTAATTGCAATATTTGCTAATTTTCTTTAGAAAACTTCTTAGCAAGGATTAGAGCGCCTTGGGTTGGGTCTGCAAAAGGCTTTACTAATTCAATGTTTGGGTCTAAATATTGTTCGATTTTTCCTATCAAAGCTTGACCCAGGTTAAATACTCCACCTGAATAAGATGCTAGGACTTTTCCTTCAAAGTCTAGCTGTTTTGCCAAGGTATTTATGGTTAAGGCTGCCTCGTATCCAGCTTTGTCTATTAATTCTAGGGCACACTCGTCTTTGTTTTCCAAGAGTTTTCCTAAAATTTTGCTCACTGCCGCTAGCTCATCCCTGGTCATGCCTTCTGCCATTGGTATTATTTCAAAATCATCGTCGATTTTTAATTCTTCTTTGATTAGGTCATAGAGCGTGGTTTTTGGGATTCTTCCGTCACTTTGTTTGGTGAAATAATTTATAAGTCTAAGACCGAGGTAGTATCCACTTGATTCATCGCTTATTAGTGGACCCCAACCACCACATCTTAGAGAATTGCCCTTATCATCAAGTCCAAAGCCTATTGATCCTGTGCCTAAGATTAAGTTTATACCTGGTTTAGCATTTAAGGATCCTGCCCAAGCATTTAGGCAGTCGTTGCCGACTTTGAAATTACCTGTCCCTAAAATTTCCCTTAGGCTCTCATCAATAAAGGCCTCGTCTTCTGGATATTGGCCATAGCCTGGAACTGATACAAAAGTGTAAGCAATGTCCTTATTTGTGATCCCCGCTTCTTTTGTAAGGACTTCTACAGCATTTTTAATTCTCTTTTTAAACTCGTCTCTAGATATTTGGCTTAAGTGGATTGTGCCTTCCTTGTGGAGAAATGTTTTTCCGTCTTTTTCTAGGATAAAGGCTGTTTTTGTGCCTCCTCCATCTACTCCTAAATAAATTTCTTTACTCATCTTGCCTCCTTGTGTTCTTTTGTGTTCGTTTTTGTTTGGCTCAAGTATATACCCATATAACTTTCTTGTCAATAAAACTTTTTTTATTTCTATTTAAATAATAAATACCCAAAAATTAAGAATTTAAGAGATTTTTTATATCTTATTTTCGATTTCTGGAAAAAGTTTTTTTATAAAATTTTATCCCACAATATTTTTTGAGTTCCCTTTTGGTTTTCTTAATTATTTGCCTTAATCTAGCCCTTCGTCCTGCATTTTATATATCTTTTTATCATTGATTTTTACCTAATTTTCTAAAAAAATCCTGTTTGTTATTGTCAGAAAGTGTTGACAGAAATTTAGAAATAGGTTATATTTAAATTACGATAGCAAATAAAAAACGTTTTGCTAAATCGGGACGATTCCTAAAAACAATCATATTAGAATAAGGAAATCGTTATTATAATATTCACAGGAGGGAATTATGAATATTAGAAAATTTGCAAGCTTAGCATTGGTGATGGCTTTATCACTTGGTATTACTAGCTGTGGTTCAAACAAACCAGCTGAAGAAGGCAAGGAAGAAGCTAAAGTAGAAGAAAAAGCTGAAGAAGGCAAAGAAGAAGCTAAAACAGACGGTAAAGTTAAGAAAATAGCCGTACTTCTTTACAATGGTTCTGATACCTATATCGCTTCTGTTCGTCAACAACTAGAAAAACTTGACGCAGAAGACGACTCTATAGAACTTGTTTTCCAAGATGGACAAAACAACCAAGGTACACAAACAGACCAACTTAACAACGTTATAGCTCAAGGCGTTGATGGTATCCTTCTTAATATCGTAGATATTTCTGCAGCTCCAACAGCTATGGAAACTATCAAAGCAAGCGGCATTCCAACAGCATTCTTTAACAGAGATATGACTGAATCTATGACAGAAGAAGACCTAAAAGAATTCTTATTCATCGGTACAGATGCTCCAGAAGCTGGTAAAATGCAAGGTCAAATCCTAACAGATCTTTGGAAAAAAGGCGACATGGATAGAAACGGCAACGGAGTTCTTGACTATGTAATGCTTAACGGTGGTCTTGATAACCCAGAAGCTCAAGCAAGAACAGAATATTCTGTAAAAACTCTTGAAGAAAACGGCATCAAAGTAAACGAAGTTGCATTCCAAGATGCTAAATGGGATACAGATAAGGCTAAAACAGCTATGGATACATGGCTACAAACTAACCAAGACAATATCGATGCAGTTATCGCCAACAACGACGGTATGGCAATCGGTGCTATCTCAGCCCTACAAGCAGTTGGTATGAACACTGGTTCTTCTGAAGACAACATGGTAGTTGTAGGTGTAGATGCTACAGACCTTGCTGTTGCAGAAATCGACAAAGGAACAATGTCTGGTACTGTAAAACAAGACGCTGAAGGTATGGCAAAAGCTCTTATCGTAACTATGAAAAACAAACTAGGAAATGGCGACTTTATTGACGGTACAGAATACAAGCTTGGAGCAGATAAAAAATCAATCAGAATTGATTATCAAATCTACACAGGTAAATAGTAGTTTATTATTCAGAGGCATTGGTTTTTTCCTTGCCTCTGAATTATTATAGAGAGGAAGATATGAGTAATTTATTAGAAATGAGAAAAATTACCAAAACCTTCCCAGGTGTCAAGGCCCTAGACGAGGTAGACTTCTCCCTAGAGAGAGGCACCGTCCATGCCTTGATGGGAGAAAATGGTGCTGGTAAATCTACCCTCATGAAGTGCCTCTTTGGCATATATACTCCGGATTCTGGTGAAATCTATATAGACGGCAAAAAGGTCTCCTACAAGGACCCAAAAGACGCCCTAGATAGTGGAGTTGCCATGGTTCACCAAGAATTAAACCAAGTATCTATGAGATCTGTCGCTGAAAATATCATGCTTGGCAGGTTTCCAAACAAATACGGAATCATAGACCACAAAAAAATGAACCAGGAAACCCAAGACCTCTTTGACAGGCTTGGCCTAAACTTTGACCCAAAAAAGATAATCGGCAAGTATTCAGTTGCAGAAAGACAGCTTATTGAAATAGCAAAAGCTGTTTCCTATGACGCCAAAATCCTAGTTTTAGACGAGCCAACCAGTTCTCTAACAGAATCTGAAGTTGACAAATTATTTGAAATTATAAACAAACTTAGGAAACAAGGCGTAGGAATAATCTACATCTCCCACAAGATGGAAGAAATTCTTTCTATTTCTGACTTTGTAACAGTCATGCGTGATGGTAAATTCATCGATTGTAAACCAGCAAGTGAACTTAGCAAGGACGAAATAATCAAACTAATGGTTGGTAGAAAGATTGACGCTACAAGCCTAAAGACTGACGAATATATCCAAGATGAGGTCATGCTCGAAGTTAAAAACCTTTCAGGCAAATATAAACCAACCGTCACAGACATAAGTTTCACCCTTCAAAAAGGGGAAATCCTCGGCGTGGCAGGCTTGGTTGGATCTAGAAGAACAGAACTTGTTGAAACTATCTTTGGCCTAAGACAGAAGGAATCTGGTCAAATTTTCATTCACGGCAAGGAAGTCCAAAATAAGGACCCAATCGAAGCTATCAAAAACGGCTTTGCCCTTGTTACAGAAGAAAGAAGGGCCACAGGCATCTTTCCTTATGCGGCAATCAGGCTAAACGCAACCATAGCCAACATCAAAAAATATTCAAAACATTCTATAGTAAGCGATAAGGCCTTAAAGGAAGACACCGACAAGGTCATAGAGTCAATGGAAGTTAAAACTCCAAGCCAATCAACCAAGATTATGAACCTTTCAGGTGGCAACCAACAGAAGGTAATCATTGGCCGCTGGCTTCTAACTGACCCAGACGTCCTCCTATTAGATGAGCCAACCCGTGGTATAGATGTTGGGGCCAAATACGAAATCTATAAGCTAATAGGCGATTTGGCCAAGGAAGGCAAATCAGTAATCTTTATCTCATCAGAAATGGCAGAACTTCAAATGGTCTGCAACCGAATTATGGTTATGAGTAATGGTAGACTTGCTGGCATAGAGAAAAACGACGAAAACTTGACCCAAGAAAAGATAATGGCTTTACAGGCTAAGTATGTATAGGTGATAAAATGGAAAAAACAGAAAATAAAAAACCTTTTAATTTTAAAGAGTTTATGTTAAACAACGCTCTGATCATCATAATCGCCGCCCTAATTATCGGCATAATTATCGTTGATCCGACCTTTATAACCAATCCGAAAAACATTCTAAACATCCTATCCCAAACCTCAACCAGGCTCTTTATAGCCCTTGGTACAGGTGGTCTATTAATCCTTGCAGGTACAGACCTTTCAGCAGGTAGGATAGTAGGATTTACTGCGGCTATAGCTGGTGCTCTCTTGCAGTCACCTGGCTTTGCCCAAAAATTCTTCCCAAATATCCAAAATCCATCAATCATAGTTGGACTTTTGGCTGCAATAGCAATCGGCGCCATCTGCGGAGCTATAAACGGTTTTGGAGTAGCCTATCTTAAACTCCACGCCTTTATATCATCCCTAGGTGTTCAGCTTGCAATCTTTGGTATCCTCCAATTATTCATAGCAGCCAACCCATTTGGACCACAACCAATCGGTGGTTTTGACGAAAGATACGCCAACCTCGTAAGAGGGGGCTTTCATATACCAGGCACAAATCTCCAATTTCCATACCTCATAATCTACGCTGCCATAGCATCAGTAGCTATGTGGTTTATCTGGAATAAAACAGTCCTCGGCAAAAATATGTTCGCCGTAGGCGGCAACCCAGAAGCGGCCGAAGTATCTGGTATCAACGTAACCAGGACCATTATGATAGTCTTCTTAATATCTGGTATTATGTACGGCCTATCAGGTTTCCTTGAAGGACCAAGACTAGGTTCTGTAACATCAACAACAGGTGATGCCTACGACCTAGACGCCATCGAAGCCTGTCTAATCGGCGGTGTTTCCTTCTCAGGCGGTATAGGAACCATCCCAGGAATCGTACTTGGATCAATAATCCTCCAAGTAATTAACTACGGACTTTTATACATAGGCCTTAACTCCTATGTACAAATCATAATCAAGGGTATCCTAATAATCTTGACAGTAGCCCTTGATACAAGAAAGAGAATCAAGAAAAAATAGACCCTCCCGAGAAAGGCTAATAAGTGGTTACTATCTCCACTTAAAGGCCAAAAAAGAGCGAAGATGAACTTCGCTCTTTTTTATTTGTTTTAAAAATGGACTTAAGAGAAAAAGACCTGTAGGCAAATTCACATTACAAAAATATTCCTCCCAGCCCAAAATCCTTGTAAAATCAATGCCTATATTTATCTTAAAGCTTGATTTTCTAGTAAATCCTTATAATTTTTCTCCCTTATCACCTTGCCTTTTTTAATTACAAAGAACTACGCCATAAGACAGGCTTAATTCCTATCTTTGATCCAAATTTATGTATTTTTTCCTCTCACTTAAGGACTTGTAGGCAGGTCTGATTATTTTTTTGTCGGTGATTTGTTCTAGTCTGTGGGCTGACCAGCCGACTGTCCTTGCTATGGCAAAGATTGGTAGGAATAATTCACGGGGGATTCCTAGCATATCATAAACCAAACCTGAATACAAATCGACGTTGGCGCATGGTGGGTAGGCCCTGTTGAATTTTTCTTGGATTAAGCCTTGGCCGATTTTTTCAACATTTCCTACAAAGGCAAAGTCAGCTTGTCTTCCCTTTATTTCTGCTAAATCTCTGGCCTTTTCTTTTAGCAAAACCGCTCTCGGATCGGAAAGTGTGTAGACTGCGTGACCTAGGCCATAGATCAAACCCTCGCCGTCAAAGGCTTTTTTGTCCAAAATCTTTTCAAGATATGCTTTTATCTCTTCCTTATCTTCCCTGTTTTTGACATTTCCTTTGATATTATCAAGCATCTTGCCCACTTTAATGTTAGCACCACCATGTCTTGGTCCTTTGAGGGAGGCAAGACCTGCTGCCATGGCCGAATAAGAATCAGTTCCCGATGATGATACTACGTGGGTTGCAAAGGCAGAATTGTTTCCGCCACCGTGCTCAGCGTGGATTATTAAAAGCAAATCTAAAATGGCTGCTTCTTCTTTAGAATATTTTTGATCTGGCCTTAACATGGCCAGGATATTTTCTGCTATAGATTTTTCTGGGTCTGGATTGTGTATAATCAGCGATTTCTTATCAAAATTGTGGATTTTTACCTGGTAGGAATAAATCGCAATCAAAGGCATCTTGGCAATTAGCGATAGGGCCTGGCCCAGGACATTTTGGGAATCTGTCCCGTCAGGATTTTCGTCATAGGTATAAAGGGCCAGCATGGATCTCATCATCTTGTTCATAATATCCGCTCCAGGCACCTTCATGATGGTA
This sequence comes from Anaerococcus sp. C0059F3, assembly GCF_056590475.1. Lineage (NCBI taxonomy): Bacteria > Bacillati > Bacillota > Tissierellia > Tissierellales > Peptoniphilaceae > Anaerococcus > Anaerococcus sp. C0059F3. The sequence continues at coordinate 13,255 of NZ_JBWPWE010000005.1, read as the reverse complement.
TCTTCTATGAAATATGGAGGAAGATTTCGATTTTCGACTAAGATTTTTTTAAAATTTGTTAGTTGGTTTTCATTTGCAAGTTTATCAAAAAGCAAAAGATAGATGACCTCTTCAAAGCCAAGCCTGCCGCTTTCTTCTATGTCGCGGACCAAACTTGTCAAAGGATAACCCCTGTAGTAAAGCTCACCAGCCGCCGGGATTTTTTCCCCTTCATTGATTTGATAGCCGCAAACGTCACCGACCTTGGTTACTCCAACCAAAACTCCAGTTCCGTTTTTATTCCTAAGGCCCCTTTTAATTGAATATTTTTCGTAAATTTCCTTATCAATCCTTGTAGCCTTTTCGATTTCTCCAGCATAGGCCCTTAGTTTTTCTTCTAAATTCTTATCCATTTTAATTTCCTAAATTGCTAATGATAGCCTCTGTTATGCCGGTGGTGGTGTTTTCTCCGCCCAAGTCTCTGGTGTAGTTTTTCTTATCTGCCAGAGTCTTGTAGATGGCACTTCTGATTTTTTCTGCATTTTCTTTTTCATTTATATCGTCAAGGAGAAGGCAAAAGGTCAAAAGCATGGCAATAGGATTGGCGAGATTTTTGCCCGCTATATCTGGAGCAGAACCATGGATGGATTCGTAAATTGCAATATCTTTCCCCTTGTTTACCCCAGGCATAAGACCCAGCCCACCAACAAGACCTGCGCCAAGATCTGATAAAATATCGCCGTAAAGATTTTCTGTCACAAGTACATCAAAACGGCCAGGATTCATTACCATTTGCATGGCTGTATTGTCAACCAAAAGCTCTTCAAATTCTATATCTGGGAATTTTTTGGCAACTTCCCTACCAACTTCGAGGAAAAGTCCGTCAGAAAGCTTCATAATATTGGCCTTGGTAATGATGCTCACCTTTTTCCTGCCCTTTTCTCTAGCAAATTCAAAAGCTTTCTCAATAATTCTCTGAGATTTTTCCCTGGTGATAACCTTGATAGAATGGGCTTCGGCAGGAGAAATTTGCTCTTCGATGCCAGCGTAGAGGTCTTCGGTGTTTTCCCTAAAGATTACCATGTCCACACCGTCAAATTTTAATTCAAGAGGGCCTGGAGCCTTGATTGGCCTGATGTTAGCAAAAAGGTCAAATTTCTTTCTGAGTTCCACATTTATAGACCTAAAACCATGGCCAATCGGAGTTGTAATCGGGCCCTTGATGGCGATTTTGTTTTTATTTATAGAATCGAAAAGCCTTTGGGGAATGTAGACCCCTTCTTCTTCAAATACTGAAAGTCCTGCATTTATTTCCTCAAATTCAAGGTCGATCCCAAGGGCCGCAACAACTTTTTCCATGGCAGCTGTGATTTCTGGCCCAATTCCATCGCCCCTTATAAGTGTAATTTTCATTTTCCCTCCAAATCTAGGTTCTTAGCGTAGTTTAAATATCCGCCTTCAAGGAGAATTTCCTTTTCCCTGTCAGAAAAATCTCCCTTTAATTTTATTTTTATATTTTTTGTAAGATCTTCTAGGATAAATTCCCCGGTTTCGATTGATTTTTCCATATTAGAAATTTTTATATCGTCAAATTCGGAAATTTTTTCGTAATCACTTTCATTTTCAAAAACTAGGGGCAAGATTGCGTTATTTATGAGGTTTGACCTGTGAATCCTCGCAAAAGATTTGGCCACGACAGCCTTGATTCCTAAGAATAAAGGAAGGAGGGCGGCGTGTTCTCTGGATGAACCTTGGCCGTAGTTTTCGCCTGCGACAATTATTCCTCCGCCATTTTCCTGGCACCTGTCCTTAAAATCGTCGATTTTTGTTGTGAAAGCAAAGTTTGATAAGTATTCGATATTTGACCTAAATGGCAAAAGATGAGCATTTGATGGACAAATATCGTCGGTAGTTATACCGTCACCCGCTTTATAAATTACTTTTTTATCTATATCAGTGGTCTTTTCTGCCTTCGGGAAAGGCTTGATATTCTTGCCTTTGATAGTTTCCTTGATTCTCTTTGATAAGTCTTTTTCAGGCCTTATAAAATATGCGTCTGTGTGATTAAAGCTTACATTTTTATCAAAATCTTCCTTGTAGTCAAGGTCACTTGGATCTGCAATGTAGCCTAGGACAGCACTTGCCGCACAAGTTTCTGGGCTTGCAAGATAAATTTCAGCATCCATGGTGCCTGACCTACCCTTAAAATTCCTGTTAAAACTTCTTAGGGAAACACCTCCAGACCTTGGTGCCTGTCCCATACCAATACATGGTCCACAGCCAGATTCAAGGACCCTTGCCCCCGCCTTAATCATTGTCGCAAGGGCTCCGTTTTCTGAAATTTTTTCTAATATTGTTGCAGATCCTGGTGAAATAACAAGGGACACGTCTGGGTGGACCTTCCTGCCGTCAAGGATCGCTGCCACCTTCATCAAATCCATATAGGAAGAATTTGTACAAGATCCTATGGCAACCTGATCTAGTTTTATCTTGCCAAGATCTTTGACCTCTGAATATTGGTCAGGAAAATGTGGTTTGGCCACAGCTGGCTTTATTTCTGCCAAGTCAACTTCTATTGTATCATCATAAAAAGCGTCAGGATCGGCCGCTAGTTCCACATATTCTTCTTCCCTTCCCTGGCTTTTTAGGTAGGATTTTGTATTTTCATCTGATGGGAAAATCGAAGTGGTCGCTCCAAGCTCAGCCCCCATATTGCAAATTGTAGCCCTATCTGTCACAGAAAGGGACTTGATACCTTCTCCTGTATATTCCATTATATAGCCTGTGCCGCCCTTTACGGTGAGTTTTCCAAGAATATAAAGGATGACATCCTTGGCGTTGGCAGCTGGATTTAAGGAATTTATGAGATTTACCCTAAAAATTTTTGGGACTTTTACAAAATAAAAACCCTTGGCCATAGCAACAGCCACTTCAAGACCACCTGCCCCTATTGCAAGTTCGCCCATACCGCCACCTGTAGGAGTATGGGAGTCAGAACCTAGGAGTGTGTCGCCAGGTTTAGCGAATTGTTCGAGGTTAACTTGGTGGCAAATTCCGCCACCAGCCTTTGAAAATGTGATACCAAACTTGTTAGCAGCTGACTTTATAAATTCGTGGTCGTCAGCATTTTCAAAACCTGCCTGCAAAATGTTATGGTCGATATAAGCCACAGAATTTTCTGTCGCCACATCTTTTATATCCATTGCCTCAAGCTGGAGATAGGCCATAGTCCCTGTAGAATCCTGGGTCAAGGTCTGGTCGATTTTTATGGCAATCTCTTCTCCAGTCTTGAGTTCTCCTTTTAATAAGTGATTTTTTAATATTTTGTAAGCTAATGATAAGCCCATATGTGTCTCCTTTAATTAGTTTATGTATTAGTGTACTATGGTCAATTATACTTTTAAATTAATTTTTTCCCATTTTTAGTATTAATTATTTGATTATACTATAAATTTCAAACAAAAATTCACGGATACTATATATATTTATATTTGGGTAAACCTTTACATAACATAAGAGGAGTGGTATATTAAAAGTAGATTGTTAATTATTTAATTAACGATAAATAGATTTGGAGGATTTTATGACATATACAACATTTTCAGTACCAAACACCATAGTTCACGGTGAAAACGCACTCGATTATTTAGCAACCCTTAAGGGCAAAAAAGCTGTCCTTGTTACTGGCGGTTCTTCTATGAAAAGATTTGGTTTCCTTGATGAAGCTAAAGACCAACTCGAAAAAGCAGGCATGGAAGTTTTGATAATTGACGGTGTAGAACCAGACCCATCTGTTAAAACCTGCCTAGCTGGCGGTGCAAAGATGGCTGAATTTGAACCTGAATGGATAATCGCAATCGGTGGGGGTTCTGCAATGGACGCTGCAAAAGCCATGTGGGTTTTCTATGAGCACCCAGATTGGGATTTTGAAAGACTAGCTGCTTTTGACAACCCACCACTAAAAAACAAGGCAAGGATGATTTGTATCCCATCAACATCTGGTACAGCAAGTGAAATTACCGCTTTCTCTGTAATAACTGATACAGAAAAAGAAATCAAATACCCACTTGTTCACCCAGATTTTGTTCCAGAAGTAGCCCTTCTTGACATGAGAATTCCAGCAACCATGCCTCCAAAAATTACAGCAGCAACAGGTATGGACGTAATGACCCACGCTGTCGAAGCCTTTGTATCAACAGCAGCAGATGATTTCACAGACCCATACGCAATTAGAGCTATTGAGTTAGTTTTCGGATACCTAAAGAAAGCCTATGATAACGGCGACGACATGGAAGCTCGTGAAAAAATGCACATTGCATCTTGTATAGCAGGTATGGCATTTACAAATGCTTCCCTTGGTATAGTTCACTCTATGGCACATAAAATCGGTGGCATCTTCCACCTAACCCACGGAGAAGCTAACGCAATCATGCTTCCTTACATCATCGACTACAACAGGAAAGCTTGCGATAAATACGAAAAAATCGAAAAAATCCTAGGAGTAGATGACATAGCAGAAGAAATCAGAAAATTAAATCAAGCTGTAGGCATCACAGCAAATATCAAAGACGGCAAAAATACTATAATCGAAGAAAAAGACTTCCTAGAAGTTCTAGATAAGATGAGCGAAAATGCCTTCAAAGACGCTTGTACACTCACAAACCCAAGAGAAACAAGCCCAGCAGACATCAAAAAAATCTACCACGCAGCCTACTACGGAGAAAAGGTAGACTTCTAAGAACTATAATGAAAAAACACGAAACCAATCCTTAAGAGGGTTGGTTTTTTCTTGGGAAAATATTTGTTAGATAAAAATTATAAAATAAAAAATCCGTAGATATGATCCACGGATTTACTACACTGGCTGGAATGACAGGATTCGAACCTGTGATCTCCAGAGTCAGAATCTGGTGCCTTACCGGCTTGGCTACATTCCAAAAATTTACTTTTTCCTACCCTTATAAATTACCGCTTTAGGCGTTTATTGTCAACGACAAATCCAGCAATTATTGACCTATTTTTTCCTACCAGTCATGCAAAGATTCATCTCAAATCCCGCCCTTATGGCGGTATTTATAGACCTTGTGTGGGAAAATTGAGTAGCGGTGATTGGGCTTATACCCTCATTTTCTTCCCTTATTATTAAAGATAGGCTCCTTAAAATTGAGGATCCAAGTCCTTGGTATTTAGGACTTTCAGAAAATTTCTCAAGGCCTATATCCCAAAGGTATTTGCCAGAAACAGAGGCTCCCGCAAGGGCTATGAGCTCTTTGCCATCATAAAAACCAAGTCCTATTCTATCATCCTCATCAAAAGCAAAGGCCATTTTTGTCTTGCCTTTAAATTTGCTTATATCTTCCTTTTCTATCCTTGTGAATTCAAAGTCTTTGACCAAAACTTCCCTATCACAAAAGCTCATCAAAGGAAAAAAATTGTCGATTTCTATTCCAAATTCTCCCAAAATTTTATCAAGCTTTCTAATGTTAGCCGCCTCAGCAAACCAGGCTCCTGGATAATCTTTGAAATTTTCCCTAAGCTCATCTATCAAATCATAATCTTCAGATCTCATAAAGACTTTTCCGCCTACACATATAGCAGAAAATGGCGCCTTGTCATAAAAGAGAAATGACTCTTCTGGTTTATTTACTGTAAAAATATTCTTTCTATCCTTGAATTCTCCAGAACTTATTGAATAATCGTTCATTATTTGTTTCTTAAAATTTATATCCATAAGGTCACCTCTAGTATTTTTGTTAGCAAGGATTATACTTTAAATAATGAAATTTCGCTAAATTTATAAGTTAAAAAGCGCTCAGCTTCTAACTAAGCGCTCTTACAATTTTAGCTTACTTTTAAATTGAAAAACCACCTTCCATTTTCTCCTTGAAAGATTTCGTAAGAGTCATTTGCAAAGTCACTATCCAAGGCTTTTTGAGCTGCTTCTTCTGCTTCTTCCTTACTTGAGTATCCATCTTGAGCCTTTTTAAGATTTTCTTCTTTCTCTTCAGGATCTATCTCTTTCTTTTCTTCCTGGATTTTAGAATCTTTTTCCCCTTCTTTTGCTTTCAAATCTTCTTTTGAAGAATTTTCCGCTTTATTTTTTCCAGCATTTTCATTAGAAGGATTTTCGACTTCCTTTTTGTCTGGATTTTCTTCACTAGTTTCTTCTTTTTTCATTTCTGGAAGCTTGTCTTTTTTATAGACTATCTTTCCATCAACGTCCTCAAAATCGCTTATATGGAAAGTGAGGTGACTAGGTCCGTAGACATGAAAATTAAGTCCTATATTTTGCACGTCGGCGTCAGGATATTCTTTTTTCAACATTTGCTCTATATTGTATCTTAAAATTTCTGATTTTTCGTCATCATAATCTTGGCCTATTTTTTCGTCCGGATTCTCCATCTTGTATTTTAATGTGGCTACAATATCTTTAGCTGTAAAATCTCCTAATTCTCCAGCTTTTTCCATTTTTACTAAGTCTTCTATGCTTAGATAATGGTAATGGTCTCCATGAAGCCAATAAAATACCTTACCGCCCTTGTATTGGCCTCCTGGGCCGAAGGCTGGTTTTCCATCTGATATTTGTCCAAAATTTTCCATTTGTTTGAACCTATCATCGAAGACTCTTTCTATTCCTTCTATTTTCTTGCCTTCAACACTGTCATAGTTAAACAAATCACCATCATTTACTTCTACATGAGAATAATCTTTTGATTCATTAATATATTCAGCATCTGGGTAATGACTTTTTGGGTTTTCTGTGACAACTCCAACTTCTTGATCGCCCTTATAGAGGTGCCAGTGGTCGCCGTGGTCAATAATTTTTGTAATTCCTTCTGGCCAATTGATCTTATTCTTATTTTGGTCCTTGTCTGAATGACTTCCCTCATATTGGCCAAAGCTGGCGTTTGGATATAGGTCTTGAGGATTTTCATAAGTCACACCTTCCCTACCCTTTGAATCGTAAATATGGTAGTGGTCCTCATGTTTTAAAATTTTCACTATATCATAAGGGTCGACTTCTTCCTGGCCAAGAATATTTGTAATCTTTAGCTTTCCTATCCTTGTTTTCCTATCTTCCGCTGCATTTGTTGGCCTGTCTTCACTTGAATTTTCTTGATTTTGATTCTCTACTTTTCCGCCATTTTCTTTTTCTGGCTTTACTTTTTGATCACCATGGCTGCCGTGATAAATACCCACACTTACACCTGGATAATCTGATGATGGATCTGAATAAGTAATGAACTCCCTTCCGTCAGATGTGTATACATGCCAATGGTCCCCATGCCTTAGTATACTTACCACATTGTGAGTTTTCTTATTTTCTTCCACTTTTACAAGTTTATCAGCTTCTATAAGTTTATCAGAGTTTTCTCTCTCATCTTTTATTCCGGCTGCTTTTTTCTTAGCTTTCCTTTCCTTATCTTCCTTGAGGATTTTTGCTATCATATTTTTCCTATCACCATGGCTACCTTCATATATACCATAAGATGCGTTTGGATATAGGCTTCTTGGGTCTTCGTAGGTTACAAATTCGTTGCCCTTTGATGTATAAATATGATAGTGGTCACCGTGTTTTAGTATCTTTATAACCCTTTCATCTTCTTTTTCGAGTTTCTCTTTTACTTTTTTATTTTCAGCTACTTTTTGTGCCTTAGTCTTACTTCTATTTTCTTGTCCATGGCTTCCCACATAAGTCCCTATTTTTATATTTGGAAATAGGGCTGATGGGTCTTCGTAGGTAAGGTATTCTGTCCCATCTGCAAGGTAGACATGGTAGTGGTCACCGTGTTTTTTGATAGCTACCACGTTTTTGTTTTTTAATTGATTTTTACCTACAACACTGACCATATCAAAATTTCCATTTTCTTTAATCTGATTAGGGTCAGAGTAAGTTATTTTTTCCCTGCCGTCCTTGGTAAATACGTGCCAGTGATCACCGTGTTTTACTATTTTAACTATGTCTTCCTTTTTGATTTCAGAATCTACCAAAACTTCGGTAGTAGTGTCTTTTTTAAGACTAGTTTTTTTAGCCTCATAGGCTACTTTCTGGCTTGGTTTTACTTGTTTTTCTTCTTTATTATTTTTAAATAGGGAGCAGGAGCTTAGGCTTGTTAAAAAAACACAAGCTAATAAGACTACTTTTCCTATATTTTTTTTATTTTTCATTATTTCCCCTTTATTTTTTCTTTATAATTAGGCTTAGTATTAGCCATAAAACAGATATCAGCACAATTACAGAGCCTGGTTTTAAATCTAAGTAATAAGATATTATTAAGCCTAAAAATACAAAAGTTAGCGAAAACCCTATAGATAATAACAAGGTCTGCTTGTATGTTTTGGTATATTGCATAGCACATATGCTCGGTATAACCAAAATTGACGAAACTATCAAAGAACCAATAGTCTTAGCCGAAATAGACACAGCAATTGCTGTTAAAAATGTTATAAATAAATTGATTATCCTTGTGTTTATGCCCATGATCTTGGCTGCTTGCTGGTCGAAAATTGTTAAATAAAGTTTTTTATAAAGTATGGAATAAGCAACAAGCACAAGTGCAGCGACACCTATAACCAAATAAAATTCTTCATCAGATATTGTCACAATGGAACCAAATAAATACGACGATATGGCATTAGTATTTTTGACCATAGATGAAAAAATCCCTGCAAGACCAATTGACGCTGCTAAAATAATAACTGTTGAAATTTCTTGATAAGACTTCAATTTATTTCTAATTATTTCTATAGAAAGCCCTGCCAATAGACAAGCAATAATGGCCGCGAGAATAGGGCTAAATCCAAAGGCAAGCCCTATAGTAAGGCCAGCAAGAGATGAGTGGGAGAGGGTGTCTCCTATCATCGAAAGTCTTTTAAGTAAGACTAATTGGCCCATACATGGCAGAATCAAAGCCAAAAGCCCTCCGACAATAAAAGCCCTTTGCATAAATTCATATTCAAATATATCTAACATACTACCTCACAAACTAAGCTTATCTTTGCTTATTCTTTCTATCTTCCCCTTCTTGATTCGCAAGGCGTAATCTACATATAGGCCTGCCATATCTAGCTGGTGGGTAATTATTATTATAGTCTTCCCATCGTCTTTTAAATCCTTGAGATTTTCAAAAAAATCCTTAGAAAAATTTTCATCTATACCTGTAGTTGGCTCATCAAGCAGGATAAGACTTGCATCTTTAATTAGAGCTAGGCTTATTGCAAATCTTTGAATTTGTCCACCCGACAATTCGCTTAAAGATTTTTTTCGATGTTCGTATAAGCCAAGTTTTTCCATTATTTCCTTTGGATCAGTCTTCTTTTTAAGATAAGAAAGGTGAATTTTAATTGATTCCTCAATACTTGTTGGGAAATTTCTATAAGATTCCACTGCATTTTGTGAAATATAAGCGAGGTCTCTATAGTGCCTATCTTTTCTTATGTCATCGCCAAATATTTTTATTTGGCCATTCCTAGGCTTTAGATCGCCCAAAATAAGTTTAAGGAGAGTTGACTTTCCAACACCATTTGCCCCAACCAAGCCAACAAAGTCACCTTGGTTGATTTCAAAACTAATATTATCAAGAATAAGTTCCTTATCATAGGCAAAACTAAGACCTTCTACCTTTAATACCTCTCTATTCATTGAAAGATTCAACCAAAGCCTTCAAATTTTCTTCCATAAGACCAAAATAACCCTTTTCTATCATATGGTCATCGAGATTTTCCATTGTATAGAGAGTTGAGGTCTTAGTTCCTGTATTTTTTGCCAAAGTCTCAGCCACCTTTGGAGTTGCCTTGCCTTCAAAAAATATAGTCTTGATATTTTTTTCCTTAACGAAATCAGCAATAGTCTTAAGGTCTTTAGCTGAAGGTTCCTCTTCTGGAGAAATACCAGTCACAGCCACTTGCTTAAGACCATAATCATCTGCTAAATAATTAAAAGCGGCATGAGAAACAACAAAATATTTCTCCTTGTCCTTAACCTTTGCAAGCTCATCAGTAAACTTCTTATCAAGATCGTCAAACTTAGCAAGAGCCTCATCAAGCTTGTCTTTATAATATTTTTCATTATCAGGATCAATGGCTGAAAGCTTCCTATAAATATTATCAACCATGACCTTAGCATTCTTAATAGAAAGCCAAGTGTGAGGATTAATAGAAGCCATATCTGAGCCTTCCTTCGATGAATCAAGCAAGGTAAGCCCATCAGACAAGTCTAAAAACTTATCATCATCCTTAACATTATCCTTTAAATCATCTATAAAAGACTCCATACCAGCCCCATTATAAGCAATTAAATTAGCTCCATTAAGGTCTTTCATAGCCTGACTAGTAAGCTCAAAAGAATGAGGTTCTTCACTAGTTTTTATGATAGTCTTCACCTCAAACTTATCTCCGGCAATCATCTTTACAAGTTCACTAACAGGATAAAAACTTGCATAAATAGTCTTCTTAGACTCAACATTTTTATCCACAGCTTCCTTATTTTCAATATTTTGATTATCCTTACCACAGGATGTTAAACAAACCATAGCAAGGATAAGAATAACAAATAAATTTCTGAATTTTTTAACCATATTCTTCCTCCTAATATGCAAACCATTTGCAATAAATATTATTTTACATCAAATGCTTATCATTTGCAATAAGGAATTTATAAATTTTACATGAATTTTCCCCTGTAAACTTATGGAAATACCCAAATAAAAAAACCAACAAATTCACTAATTCTAATGAACTTATTGGTATAAGTATGATCAAAAATTATTCAACCTAATAATCCAGCTTCAATCTTAATTTCAATAATTATATAAAAATTAAAAACAAAAAATCGACTCTGAAATTTCTTTACACTTCAAAGTCGATTATTTTTCCCCACCGGCACAGCGTACTGATTTAGGTTCAATCACGCTTATTTCCTTTCTATATGCGAAGCCCTAAGCTTCATGAAACTTCCTTACTATATGTGAAATCTTCTTTTCTATTAGCAACAGGCTTACAAAATACTTTACAAAATTATTTTCTTTCTCAAAACTTTTAGTTCAAATCATATAGAAAAACGTCAGATGGCTCATCTTTTACACTTATCTTCCACCACTTTTTCTATAAATTCATAAGCAAAGTAGATATACTAGAAACTTATAAATCACCAGCAGTCCATAAAAGCATCAAAATCAAATAAATCTATAAATAATATTCAATTTTCTTAATCCCTGTGCCAGTGGGTAAGAAAACTATTTAATTTTTCTTATTACTATTATACCCTGATAATGTGGTTTTAAACATTAAAATAAGATTTTTTCAATATTTTTTAAAGATTTTCTCCAATTCTGTAAAATTCAACACTTTAAAATAGATTTAATAATAATGTCTACATTAAAATAATAATAAATAAAATATTAACCAGTATAATATAGTTAATATATAATATTTGGAGTGCTATGATGAAAAACAGCAAAAATTTCAATATTTTTTTAATGGATGGAGAAGTTACGGGTAGAATAAAGTGTACCTTATCGAATTGGACAGGCTTAGCCTATAAGGTTCCAAGACCTTACCTTGAAAAATGCAAAGATAGGCAAGATTTAAAACAAAGTGGAGTTTATTTTTTATTTGGCAAGAATGACGACGGGAATGATGAGGTATATATAGGTCAAGCTGGGATAAGAAAAAATGGTGAGGGCGTTTTATTTAGAGTAAGTGAACATCTAAAAAATGAATTTTATTTTACTGAAGCAGTTATGTTAACCACACAAAATAACTCATTTGGTCCAACTGAAATCTCTTACCTAGAGAATAAGTTCACAAACATGGCTATAGATGTAGATAGGTATAAAGTAAGAAATGGAAATGATCCAAACCCTGGAAATGTAACAGAAGAAAAAGAATCAGAATTGGAAGATTTCATAGAATATTCTAAAATGGTTCTTGGGGTCCTCGGCTATAAAATATTTGTTCCCATAGTTGATAAATTATCAAAAGAAAAAGATGAAAATAATAATGATGAAAAAGAGTTATTCCTATATCTTTCAAGAAAAAGTGGTAAGTCAAGTAGACAAATAGAAGCTAAATGTAAAAGAACAGATGAAGGATTTGTTGTACTAAAAGATAGTATGATCGAGGTTATAGATTCAACTGCCATTCCAAAATCAATAAAAGAATTGAGGGAGAAATGCATTAGAAATAATGAAATTGTAGATGGTAGGCTAAATAAAAATTACTTATTTAATAGTCCATCCTATGCTGCCGCCTTTGTCTTAGGGACTAATGCAAATGGCAGAACACATTGGAAAACTGAAAAAGGTACAAGTTTAAAAGATATAGAAGAAAATGAAATAAAATAATCTGAAAATCAGACGATAGACCTTTATACTATCGTCTTTTTTCATGCAATTTAATGATACTAAGAAAATCAATTCTTGAATTCAATATTAGATACTAAAAAAGGACTCACGTAATGTGAATCCTAATTTGTTTGGCCGCTCTAGGCCGCTCGGGCAGAATTCCTACTCTGATTAATATGCCTTGATTTGGCATATTAATCCCGAAAAGTAGCGTTGGAGCGCGGAGAGCTTCGTTAGAAGCGATTTTCGTCCACACGGTTGCCCGACCTCTACTATCTCATTTTAAGATTATTAAACACTAAAAAAGGACTCACAACACTGTGAATCCTAATTTATTTGGCGATTTCCTACTATCATTTCAGAGTTGATTGACCTCTACTATCTCGTTTTAAGGATTAGTATAGAATTAATTTTTATACTAAAAAAGACCCACTTTGATGTGAGTCTTGATTATTTGGCGACGTCCTACTCTACCACACGGTTGCCCGACCTCTACCCTCTCGTTTAAGGATTAGTGTAGAATTAATTTTTATACTAAAAAAGACCCACTTTTCTGTGGATCTTTGTTTATTTGGCGACGTCCTACTCTACCACACGGTTGCCCGAGCAGTACCATCGGCGTTATAAGGCTTAACTTCTGTGTTCGGTATGGGAACAGGTGTATCCCTTATGCAATCATCACCATATAATGACCTTTATTTTCTAAATAGCGCCGAGTGAAACTTTCCAAACATAAGTCACTTTCTTACTTACTATTGGTCCGTAAGTTTCTTACCAATCGCGCTTTGCGCTCTTGGGAAACTCTCGACGAGGTCCTTCCATCAATTCAATTTCATTGAATTGGGATAGGACTCTCAAACAATATTTCCAGTCAAGATGTAAAGTTTAGTATCCATTAGCTTAATACATTACTGCACTTACACCTTGGACCT
>NZ_JBWPWE010000004.1:0-176604 GCF_056590475.1 Anaerococcus sp. C0059F3 | reverse complement strand
TTCTGTGCTGTATTTTGCCATTAAAAAACTGACCTCCATTAGTTGATTTTTAAGTCCAACTTTTGGGGGTCAGTACATTTTTTAAAAAGGGATTTTTATAATTAGTCTAAAACCAAATCAGTAAGTCTAAGTGGTTCGATATAATCATCGCCTTTGTAGACTCTCATATTTCCGCCAGATATTTCATCTATTAGGATGACTTTGTTATTTTCATCTAGGCCGAATTCTAGTTTTATATCATAAAGGTCAAGATTTTTTTCTTTTAGGATGTCACGAATTATGCCGCAAATTTCTTTTGTAAGCCTTTTTAGTTCTTCATATTGGTCAGCTGTTGCGATATTTAGAACTTCTAGGCAGTCTTTAGAAATTGTAGGGTCTCCTGCTGCGTCATCTTTGATTGTTACTTCAAAAAATGCGTCAAGTGGAGCGCCTTCTTCTATGTATTTGCCGTATCTTTTATAAAAAGATCCTACAGCTCTGTATCTGCAAATAAATTCAAGACCCTTGCCAAATACTCTTGCTTTTCTAACTTCCATTGTGTTTTCTTCTACATTTGCTTTTACATAATGGGTTGGGATATTTTTTTCATTTAGTTTATTAAAGAAAAATTCTGTCATCCTAAGGCCTGCATTGCCTGCGCCTTCTATTGATAGGCCAACTTGGTTTTCACCTGGGTCAAAAACGCCGTCCTTGCCTGTAACATCGTCTTTAAATTTCATCAAGATGTTGCCATTTTCGAGGCTAAAGATGTCCTTTGTCTTGCCTTTGTAAATTAAATCCATTATTTTCTCCTTATACATTTACAATAATGATATAATACTTACGACTTTCTTACAAATAAATTTTATTTACTAAGAATAATTTGTCAAGCCGACTTCATAAAAAATTTAATTTTCACTTTACCATTGAAAAAAATAATAAAATAGATATACTAATTTTGTAGAAGAAAAGTTAAGGAGTTAAAATGTCAAAAATAGCTGTCATAATGGGTTCAAAATCTGACTACAAGACTATGAAAGAGTGCTGTGCTGTACTTGATAAGTTTGGCATAGACTACGATAAGAGGGTTGTTAGTGCGCATAGGACACCTGAGTTAATGGTTGACTTTGCGAAAAATGCTAGGAAAAACGGCTACAGCCTTATTATTGCTGCGGCTGGTGGTGCTGCACATTTGCCAGGTATGGTTGCTGCGTCAACTACTCTACCTGTGATTGGTGTCCCAATTAAATCATCAACCCTAAACGGCGTTGACTCGCTTCTTTCTATTGTGCAAATGCCATATGGTGTGCCTGTTGCAACCATGGCTATAGGAGAGGCAGGTGCAAAAAACGCTGCTATTACTGCCCTTGCAATTCTTGCTATAAACGACGAAAAATTAGCAGAAAAGTACAGGGATTTTAAAATTGAATTAGAAAATATAGTAAAGGAAGATATGAAAATATGATCAAGACTATATTACCCAAAAGCACTATCGGTATAATCGGTGGCGGCCAACTTGGAAGGATGCTCGCTATGAGCGCAAAGGAAATGGGCTATAAAGTAGCAATTCTAGATCCGGGTGAGGACGCCTGCGCAAGAAAATTTGCAGATTATTTTATCCATAGTGCTTTTAATGTATACGAAAATATCGAAAAACTTTGCAAAATGAGTGATGTAGTGACTTTTGAGTTTGAAAATATAGATATAGAGTCCTATAAAAAACTTGAAAATAAGTACAATTTCGTCCAATCTTCAAGGCTTTTGGAAATTAGCCAGCACAGGCTAAGAGAGAAGGAATATGCCAAATCACTTGGGATTCCAACTGTAAAATACTTTGATGCAAACATTGACGATTACGATATTAACGGCAAGTACGTCATGAAAACCACCAGGTTTGGCTATGACGGCAAGGGGCAAAAAATTATTTCTTCAAATGAGGAAGTTGAAAAAGATACTATCCTTGAAGAATTAATCAACCTTGATAAGGAGATTTCTGTAGTTGCTGTTAAGGATATCGAGGGAATCGAGATTGTGGCTGTGGTTGAAAATGAACACAGAAACAACATTCTCTATAGGTCAAATATTCCAGCAAGAATTACAGAGGACCAAGGAGCTAAGGCTATAGATTATACAAAAAGAATCCTAGCCGACAATGACTATTATGGTGTTCTTACAGTTGAGTATTTCATATCAAATGGAGAGGTAATTTTCAATGAGATTGCCCCAAGAGTGCACAATTCTGGTCATATTACCCAAGAATCAGCGACCAAATCCCAATTTAGGGCCCACATAGAAGGTATTTGCGGACTTAAGGTGGGGAAAATCGAAAACAGGGAAGCGACTTTATATAATATCCTAGGCCAAAACGAAGAATATTTTATAAACCTAATCACCAAGAAACAAGGCTACCTTCACTTATACGAAAAGGAAGCTCGCCACAACAGGAAAATCGGACACATGAACTTTTTAGGAAGCGTATATTTGGAGGATGACTTTGAATAAGAGAATATTTGTACAAAAAAGACCAGCCTATGACAGGGAAAGTGAAAATTTAAAAAATCTTTTTAATAGGGACTTTGATCTAGACTTAAAAGACCTTAAGACTTATGTAATCTACGACCTTTACAACATAAGCGATGATCTTTATGAAAAATCAAAAACTAGAGTTTTTTCAGAAATAATGACAGACCAGGTTTTTGAAGACCTTGATTTATCTGGCAAAACCTACATAGCCTACGAAACCCTCCCAGCCCAATACGACCAAAGGTCAGATTCAGCTATGCAAGCCTTAAAGCTAATTGACGATAAGGCAGATGTTTTGGTAAGGGCAGGAAAACTTGTTGTATTAGACGGGGACGTTTCAGAGGAAAAACTAAAAGAAATTAAAAAATACCTAATAAACCCAATCGAATCAAGCGAAAAAGACCTTGGTAAAATGGACTTTGCCATAGATTCACAGATGAAACCTCTAAAAGATTTAAGAGGTTTTAGGAATTATGGAAAAGAAGAACTCGAAAAATTAATAAAAGACCTTTCTCTTGCCCTAGATTTAGAAGATTTGGAATTTATCCAAGACCATTACAAAAAAGAAGAAAGGGATCCAAGTGAAACTGAAATCTACGTTCTAGACGTATTTTGGTCTGACCACTGCAGGCACACAACCTTTGAAACTAGCCTTGATGAGGTAAATATAAATTCAAAACTTTTCCAAAAGGAAATGCAAGACGCCTTTGATTATTATTTGAAATTAAGGGAAGAACTTGGCATTACAAAGCCAATTAGGCTTATGGATATGGCATCAATCTTTGGCAAATACCACACCAAGGTTTTGGGCGATACCAATATAGAAGTTTCTGAAGAAATTAACGCTTGTTCCTTCTTTACAGAAATTGAAAATAAGGGCAAGAAGGAAAGGTGGCTTATCCAATTTAAAAACGAAACCCACAACCACCCTTCAGAAATCGAGCCATTTGGCGGTGCTTCAACCTGTATAGGCGGTGCCATTAGAGATCCACTTTCAGGTAGGTCCTATGTTTACCAGGCCATGAGGGTGTCAGGAGCGGGCAATATCCTAGAAAAAAGAGAAGAAACCCTAGCCAACAAGCTACCACAAGTTGAAATTTCAAAGGGTAAGGCCTTAGGAAACTCATCTTATGGTAACCAAATTGGCCTTGCGACTACCTTTGTTAGAGAAATCTACGACCCTTCTTATGTTGCAAAAACCATGGAAGTTGGGGCAGTTGTAGGAGCTGTTAAAGACGGTGATTACAAGAGAGAAGAGCTTGTTCCTGGTGATATAGTTGTAATGATTGGCGGTAGAACCGGACGTGACGGCATCCAAGGTGCCTCAGGATCATCTGTAATCCACGATGATTCATCCCTAACAACAGCTTCAAGTCAGGTTCAAAAGGGAAACCCAGTCGAAGAGAGAAAAATCCAAAGACTCTTTAGAAAACCAGAAGTCACAAGACTTATCAAAAAATCAAACGACTTTGGGGCTGGTGGTGTATCTGTAGCCATAGGCGAGCTTTCAGAAGGAATTGAAATTTTCCTTGACAGGGTTAAAACTAAATATAAGGGCCTTAATCCAACAGAAATAGCTATTTCTGAATCTCAGGAAAGAATGGCGGTTGGAATCGATAAAAAAGACTACGAGGCCTTTGTAAAAGAGTGTGAGAAAGAAAACCTCGAATACGTTCACGTTGCAAACATAACCGACAGAAACCGCCTAGAAATGTACTACGAAGACGCAAAAATTGTAGACTTTAGCGCAGAATTTTTAGCAACAGCAGGTGTCAGAAAACACGCCAAGGCAGATTTGGTTGATAATGTAAGGGAAAATCCTTTTGTCAAAAAAGAAGTCACTAAGGAAGCAATCCTAGATGAGCTAAAAGATTTAAATGTGACCAACCAAAAGGGTATGGTTTCAATGTTTGACTCAACAGTAGGTGCCCAAACAGTAATGATGCCATTTGCAGGCAAGGAAAGGATAACTCCAGTCCAAGCCTCAGTTGCAGCCATTCCGACACTTTATTCAACACCAGATACAGCAACCATCTTGGCTTACGGTTTTGTACCAAAAATCTCAAAATATTCACCATTTTTATCTAGCATTTACGCAGTATTAGAATCTGTGGCAAAAGTTTATGCAGTTGGAGGAAACAAGGAAGATCTTTACTTCTCATTCCAAGAATATTTTGAAAAACTCTTAGATGACCCAGAAAAATGGGGTAAGGTAAGCCAGGCAATGCTTGGTTCAATCATAGCCCAAAGGGAAATTGGTAGACCTTCTATAGGGGGAAAAGACTCAATGTCAGGATCTTTTAACGACCTAAATGTAGTTGAAACCTTGATTTCCTTTGCGTGTACACCAGTAAAAATCGAAGACGTTATTACTCCAGACCTTAAAAAGATCGGCAATAAATTATATATAATAGAAATAGAAAAAGACGAAAAGGCCTATCCAAACCTATCTAAGACCATGGCTGACTTTGAAAAATTAAATTCTTATATCAAAGAAAAGAAGGTTGTAGCTGCCTATGTTCAAGACTTTGGATCAGTTTCCTCATCTTTAATCAAGATGGCTTTGGGAAATAAATTAGGATTTACAATTGACTATGACAAGGCCCTTGATTTCAATCCTTGCTCAATCGTCGTAGAATCTAATTGTGATTTAGACTTTAAGGAAATTGGTAGGGTGAGCGAAGAAATTTCTATAAATGGAATTAAAATCGACCTTGATGATGCTGAAAAATCCTACATGTCAACCTTAGAAGAAATCTATCCAACCTACTACAACAAAAATGGGGGCAAGGTTGAAAACCTAGTGTCAGAAAAATCTGAAGATGTCTATTACAATGAAAAAGTTGATGAGGTTAAGGTGGTAATTCCAGTATTTCCTGGCACTAACTCAGAATACGATACCCAAAAGGCCTTTGAAGAGGCGGGAGCAGTAGTCAGTCAAGTTGTATTTACAAATACAAAAGAAGACGACATTGAAAAATCAATCGACGCCTTTGTTAAGGAAATTAAATCTTCCCACATCATAGCCTTCCCTGGTGGATTTTCTGCAGGTGATGAGCCAGATGGGTCAGCGAAATTTATAGTAAATATCCTAAAAAATGACAAGGTAAAAGAAGCAATCCATGCCCATCTTTATGACAAAAAGCTAATCCTAGGTATTTGTAATGGCTTCCAAGCCCTTATAAAATCAGGACTCTTACCTTACGGAAAGATCACAGACCTTGACGAAAACGACCTAAGCCTATTTAGGAATGTTGGTTTTAGGCATATATCAGATACAGCTATTACTAGAGTGGCATCTACCAAGTCACCATGGACCCAAGGCTTTGAAATTGGTGACCTTCATGAACTTGTATTTAGCCACGGAGAAGGAAGACTCGTTGGAAATAATATAGAGAAATTCAAGCACCTTGCAGCCTTCCAATATGTAGACGCCGATGGGGATGCAACCCTAAACGGTAAATATAATCCAAATGGATCAGCCCTAGCCATAGAGGGAATGGTGAGTGAAGATGGTCTAATCTTAGGAAAGATGGGCCATTCTGAAAGGTCTTATAAGACCCTTTACAAAACCAATACCCTAAAGGATAGGCAAGATATATTTAAAAATGGTGTGAAATATTTTACTAGATAGATTTTTTATAAGGAGTAAGGATGTTTGGAATTTGGAATATAGAAAAGGCTCCAAGTGTTGCCTTTTATGCCCTTCACGCCCTTCAACACAGGGGCCAACAAGGTGCAGGTATTGTCTCAACAGAAAGAACTAGACTTAGGGGATACAGAAATGTTGGTCTCTTGGCAGATGTTTTTAAGGATAATGGAAAACTAGAAAAAATTGATGGATCAGCTGCCTTGGGTGCCCTTTGGTACTCAAGCGGCAATTCTACCAACGTTCAAAATATAGAACCACTTTTGTATAAATTTAACGACGGCCACCTAGGAATTGCCATGAACGGAAATTTAAATAACGCCAAATGGTTAAGAGCCGAGCTTGAAGATGAGGGAGCAGTTTTCCACTCAGAAAGCCATGCAGAAATCATCATGCACCTAATTAGAAGGTCCAGAAAAGAAACAATTGAGGAAAGATTTAAGGAAGCCCTAAACAAGCTTAAGGGATCATTTTCTGTAATGCTTCTAACCCAAGATGCCTTATATGGTGCCGTTGATAGACACGCAACAAGGCCTCTAGTCCTTGGAAAACTTGGCGATTCTTACACAATCGCTTCCGAGTCTTGTGCCCTAAATGTTATTGGAGCAGACTTTCTAAAGGATATTTCTGCTGGTGAAATTATAAAAATTGACGATGGAGGTTACGAAATAGGAATCTTCACAGAAGCGTCAAATATAGCCATCGAATCCATGGAATTTATTTATTTTGCAAGGCCTGACTCAACCATCCTTGGCAAAAACGTCCACATAGTAAGGAAAAATACCGGTAGGGTTTTGGCGAGAGAATATCCTGTGGAAGCTGACATAGTTGTTGGTGTCCCAAATTCTTCCCTATCCCTTGCAACAGGATATGCAGAAGAAATCGGCCTTCCATACGAGATGGGTCTTATCAAAAACCAATACATAGGAAGGACCTTTATCGAGCCTTCCCAAAATCTTAGGGATATTGCAGTAAAGATGAAATTATCAGCCCTTTCTGATGTTGTTAGAAATAAGAGGGTAATCTTACTTGACGACTCAATTGTAAGAGGCACTACCTCAAAGAGAATCATTTCCATGCTTAAAAAGGCAGGAGCGAGCGAAGTCCATTTAAGGATAGGTTCACCAGAGATTATTTTCCCATCTTTTTCGGGAATTGATATGAAAACATCTCAAGAACTAATCGCTGCAAACCTAAGCAAAGATGAGGTTAGGGACTTAATTGGTGCAGATAGTTTGGAATTTATAAGTGTTGATGGCCTTAAGGAAGCTGTTGGCTTTGACTTTGATAGTCCTAACAAGGGAATTTCCCTAGATATTTTCACAGGCGACTATGTTGAAGGCCTAGGCAATTATGTAGAAGAATTTAAGGCGGAACTTACAGATATACAAAAAGAATTTTTAGCAAAGGGGAGTAAATGAGCGAGAAATACAAGGCGGCAGGTGTTAGCCTAAATGCCGGTTATGAATCAGTTGAGAGAATAAAAAAACACGTCGAATCCACAAAAAACAAGGGCATGATGGATATGATTGGATCTTTTGGCGGAGCCTTTGATCTTTCTGCCTACGGATTTAAAAATCCAGTTCTTGTTAGCGGGACAGACGGGGTTGGAACCAAGCTTAAGCTTGCCTTTGACATGGATAAGCACGACACAATCGGCATTGACGCTGTTGCCATGTGTGTTAATGACATCCTTGCCCAAGGGGCAATTCCACTTTTCTTCCTAGATTACATTGCCTGTGGCAAAAACGATCCAGCCCAAATCGAAGCTATTGTCAAGGGTGTGGCTGATGGTTGTAGACAGGCGGGGGCAGCTTTAGTAGGCGGGGAAACTGCTGAAATGCCAGGTTTTTATAAGGAAGGCGAATACGACATAGCAGGTTTTGCTGTTGGAGCTGCCGAAAAGGAAGATTTAATTAATCCAGAAAACACAAAGCCTGGCCAAGCTGTAATTGGTATTCCATCTACTGGCTTTCATTCAAATGGCTTTTCCCTAATTAGAAAGGTCCTAAAGGATGAAAATATAAGCTTAAATGACGAATTTAACGGGGAAACCATTGGCGAAGCCCTATTAAGACCTACAAGGATCTACGCTAAGGAAGTAAAAACTTTATTAGAAAATGTAAAGGTTGCTGGCATTTCCCACATCACAGGTGGTGGCTTTATAGAAAACCTACCAAGAGCGCTCAAAAAAGGCCTAGGCATGAAAATTTACAGGGATTCTTATGATGTTCCAGAAATTTTCAAATTTATTGAAGAAGAAGGTCAAATCGACCACGACGAGATGTACCAAGTCTTTAATATGGGAGTAGGCCTTGCAGTAATTGTTGATGATGCTGACAAGGAAAAAGTCCTTGACCTAATCGACGACGCCTTTATCCTAGGAGAAGTCACAGACCAGGAAGGAATCATCCTTCTATGAAAAAAATAGGAATCTTTGCTTCAGGTACGGGCACAAACTTCGATGCCTTGGCAAGTTCAGATGAGATAAAAAAACTGGCAGATATTGAAATCATGGTTTGTGACAAGCCTGGAGCCAAGGTTATAAAAAAAGCAGAAGATAAAAATATTAAGACATTTGTCTTTAATCCAAAAGATTATGAAAATAAGGCCGCTTATGAAAAAGAAATCTTAGAGAAGGTAAAAGACCTAGATTATATTTTACTAGCAGGTTATATGAGGATTTTATCTAAAGATTTTCTAGAAAAATATAAGGGCAAGGTAGTTAATATCCATCCTTCCCTCCTTCCAAAATATAAGGGCATAGAGTCAATCAAAAGAGCCTATGAAGCGGGAGAGGAATACATCGGAGTTACAATCCATTACGTAAACGAAGAAATCGACGGCGGAGAAATCCTCGCCCAAGATAAGTTTAAGGTTGATTATACAAAGAGTCTAGATGAGATAGAAAGTCATGTTCATGAAATTGAGCATAAGCTTTACATAAAGACAGGAGCAGAAATCTTAAAGGGGGAAAAATGAAAAGAGCATTGATAAGTGTGAGCGATAAGGCTGGTGTGGCAGACTTTGCCAAAGGTCTTGTGGCAAATGGTTTTGAAATAATTTCTACAGGTGGGACTTTAAATCATCTTAGGGAAAATGGAGTTGATTGCATTTCTATAGAAGACTACACAGGATTTCCAGAAATTTTAGAAGGTAGGGTCAAGACCCTTCATCCAAAAGTTCATGGCGGTCTTCTCTCAAAAAGAGACAATGATAGCCATATTGCAGAGCTTAAGGCCAATGAAATTGGCTATATTGACTTAATTTGCGTCAATCTTTATCCTTTCGCAGAAACCCTTGCCAAAGAAGGGGTAAGCCATGACGAAATAATTGAAAATATCGATATCGGTGGCCCTTCTATGCTAAGATCTGCTGCAAAAAATTATAAGTTTGTAACCGTAGTTACAGATAAAAATGACTATGAAACTATTCTTAAGGAATTAGAAGAAAATGGAGAGACAAGCCTAGAAACAAGACAAAGGCTCGCAGGAAAAGTTTTCAACAAAACTGCCCAATACGATTCTCTAATCGCTTCTTATTTTAATAAAATAAATGGGGATGTGGAAGAAAGTTTAACCCTAACTTACAGATTAGAAGACGAACTAAGATATGGAGAAAATCCTCACCAAAAGGCAGCCTTCTACGTCTCAGACGAAGAAGTTTCTTATGCACTTCAAGATTGTGTCCAATTACATGGCAAGAAAATGTCTTACAACAATATCCAAGACGCATCAGCTGCCCTTGATATTTTGCAAGAATTTGACGAGACAGTTTGTGTTGGCCTAAAACATATGAATCCATGCGGGGTTGCTACAGGAAAGACTGTTTATGAGGCATGGACTAGGGCTTTTGAAGCAGACCCTGTTTCAATTTTCGGAGGTATAGTTGCGATTAACGGCACAATTGATAAGAAAACTGCAGAAAAAATGCACGAAATTTTCCTTGAAATTATCCTAGCTTATGATTACGAAGACGAAGCTTTAGAGATCCTAGAAAAGAAGAAAAATGTCAGAATTTACAAGATTCCAAAGAAAACTAATAAAAATCCTAAACTGATAAAATCAGTTAGGGGCGGAATCCTAGTCCAAGACTATGATGACAAGGTTTATGAAAAACTAGAAACAGTTACAGAGACAAAGGTCAGCGAGGAAGACCTAAAGGACTTAGAATTTGCCTACAAGATTGTAAAACACGTTAAATCAAATGCAATCTTACTTGCCAAGGACGGTCAAACTGTAGGTGTTGGTGCTGGTCAAATGAACAGGGTCGGTGCAGCTGAAATTGCCTTTAAACAAGCAGGCGATAAGGCAAAGGGCTCAGTCCTTGCATCAGACGCCTTCTTCCCATTCAGGGACAGCGTTGATGAGGCAGCGGGACACGACATTAAGGCTATCATCCAACCAGGCGGATCAATAAGAGACCAAGAATCAATCGACGCTTGTAATGAAAACGGCATAGCCATGGTATTTACTGGCATGCGCCACTTTAAACATTGATATGGCAAGGGTATTAGTAGTAGGAAATGGCGGCAGGGAGCATGCCATTTCTGATAAATTATATAGGGAAGGCCACGAAATATTTATGCTGGGAGAAAATCCCGGCGTGGCCCAGTTTGGAACATGTATCACTTGCGAGGTCAGAGACCTTCCTAGTTTTTGCAAGGAAAAGTCAATTGACCTGGTTTTTGTAGGTCCAGAAGCCTTTTTGGTTGACGGGATTGTTGACCTTTTAGAAAAAGAAAATATCAGGGTCTTTGGCCCAAACAAGGCTGCAGCCATCCTTGAAGGCTCAAAGGCCTTTGCCAAAGATTTGATGAAAAAATATGACATACCAACAGCATCCTACGAAACTTTTACAGATTACGAAAAAGCTCTAGCATATGTTGAAAAATCCGATTTTCCTTTGGTAATCAAGGCTGATGGAATAGCTGCAGGTAAGGGTGTAATTATTGCCCAAAATCTCGAAGAGGGAAGAGAAGCTCTCAAAGAGATTATGGTTGATCAGAAATTTGCAGAAGCTGGTGCATCTGTTGTTATAGAAGAATTTCTTGAGGGAGAAGAATTTTCTCTCCTAGCCTTTGTGTCAGGCGAAATAGTTATGCCTATGAAGGTTGTTCAAGACCACAAGAGGGCCTTTGATAATGACCTAGGCCTAAATACAGGTGGTATGGGCGTTTATATGCCAATTAAGCATATCACAGACGCTGATATTAACGAAGCTATAGAAAAGGTCCTAAAACCAACAGCCAAGGCTATGATTAAGGAAGGCCGCTCATTTAAGGGAATCTTATTTGCTGGCCTTATGAAAACTAAGGATGGAATAAAAACTATAGAATACAACGTCCGTTTCGGAGATCCTGAGACAGAAATTATCCTCTTGTCTATGGAAACTTCCCTTTACGACTTGGCTGAGGCAGTCCTTGACGGAAGAGAAATGGAAATTAAGTGGAAGGATAGGGCCTATATAGGTGTTGTCCTTGCATCTAAGGGTTATCCAGAATCCTATGAAAAGGGTTTTGAGATCACTGGTCTTGACGGCCTTGATTCAAAAGTTTTCCATATGGGTACAAAGGAAAGTGACGGAAAGATTCTTACAAATGGCGGCAGGGTTTTAATCGTGTGTCAAGAAGGAGATTCCTTAGAAGAAGCGAGAGAAGCAGCCTACAAGGACATTGAAAAAATCAAGTGCGATAATCTTTTCTATAGAAAAGACATCGGATATTTATCATTAAAGTGAGGGAAAATGAAGACTGATTACGAAATATCTTTACAAGCAAAAAAAGAAAAAATAGAAGACGTTGCAGCAAAGATTGGCATTTCAGCCGATAAATTAATAAAATATGGTGACTACAAGGCAAAGATCAAAAGAGAAAATTTTGATAATTTATCTGAAAATCTTGTTTTAGTCACATCTATAAACCCAACCTCATCTGGGGAAGGAAAATCAACTGTTACCGTAGGCCTATCTGATGGTTTAAATAAAATTGGTAAAAAATCTACAGTTGCCCTTAGGGAACCATCTTTTGGACCAGTTTTAGGTAGAAAAGGTGGGGCAACAGGTGGTGGCTACGCTCAAGTTGTGCCAATGGATGAGATAAATCTACATTTTAATGGTGACTTTCACGCCATCACATCTGCCCACAATGCGATTATGGCCCTAATTAATAACCATATCTTCCAAGGTAATGAACTTGGCTTTAAAAAAGTTATGTTTAACTATGTCATGGATATGAATGAAAGGGCCCTTAGAAGGATAAAAATCAATGCCAATGGCAAGGACGAGAGGGATTCTTCATTTGATATTACAGTTGCAAGTGAAATAATGGCTATTTTATGCCTTGCAGAAGATCTAGAAGACCTAAGGTCTAGAATTGGCGATATAATGGTGGGTTATAACCAAGATGACAAACCTATTTTTGCAAAAGATTTGGGAGTTGAAGGTGTAGTTGTGGCCATCCTTAAAGATGCCATGAATCCAAACCTTGTTCAATCTTTAGAAAACAACCCAGCAATCATCCACGGAGGTCCATTTGCAAATATTGCTCATGGCTGTAACTCTGTTATTGCAACAAAAACAGCCCTCAAATATTCTGACTATGTAATCACAGAGGCAGGTTTTGGGGCCGATCTAGGAGCTGAAAAGTTTTTAGACATCAAATGTAGGGTTTCCGGCCTACGTCCAAAGGCAGCAGTTGTAGTTGCAACAATCAAGGCCCTTAAACTTCATGGTGGTGTTGACGAAGCAAATCTTACTGGAGAAAATCTAGATGCCCTAAAAGAAGGGGTTAAAAACCTTGAAAAGCACGTAGAAAACATGAGAAAATATAATCTTCCAGTAATAGTTGCCCTCAATGAATTTGTGACAGATACTGATGCTGAAATTAAATTCATGGAAGATTGGGCAAAGAACTTTGACGTAGAATTTTCCCTAACCCAAGTATGGGCAAAAGGCGGTGACGGTGCTATTGACCTTGCCAATAAACTTGTGAAAATAGTTGAAAATAATAGCGAAGAAGTAAAACTTCTTTACAAAGACGACCTATCCACAGAAGAGAAAATCAACACAATCGCCAAGGAAATCTACGGAGCAGCCAAGGTTAATTTTACAGATGAAGCAAGGGCGGTCCTTGATAAAATCGATGAACTTGGTTATAGAAATTTCCCAGTTTGCATGGCAAAAACTCCAGCATCTCTAACAGATGATGGCAAAATCAAGGGCAGACCAGAAGGATTTGAAATCACAGTTTCTGACATCAAAATTAAGACAGGATCAAGGTTCATAGTTGTCTATCTCAATAAGGTCTTAACTATGCCAGGCCTTCCAAAACATCCAAATGCTCTTGATATAGACGTTGACGGAAATGATAATATTATAAATTTATTCTAGAAAATACAAGAAGGATTGAAGTTGAAAGACAAAATCATCAAATTTAAGGAAAATTTAACCTATTATATAAAATCTTTGTCCTTTACGAGTTCATATATAGACGAGCAAAAAATGTATAGGAGCACAGATTGGGAAAAAGAAGTTAAAATTTTGCCCTTGGGTGCCAAGGTTTTAATGGTCTTTTTAATCATCTTCTTATTAATGATTTTATAAAAATTTACAAGCGGCTCCGGCCGCTTTTTTAGTATTTTTATGAAATCCTTTTTTTTTTTTTTTTTTTGATATGTGATATAATGAAGTTAACAAGATAAAGGAGGACAGTATGAAAAAGTTTTTATTAATATGTGCCTTAGCTCTAGCTTTTACAGGATGCAATAAGGAAGCTAATATAGAAGAGGGTGTAAAAATAAGTGAGACTAAGACTGATGTAGATGTAAAAGAATATTCTGGCGAAGAAAAGAAATTAGACCTTGCCTATAATACTTATTCCCTAAAAGGACTTGATACAGAAAATCTAGAAATGAACTTATTTACTATAAAAGACGGGGAAGTTTCTAACTTTGTAGATGGACCTTTACTTGATGTCAAAGAAAATTCTTTACTTGGTATTGGTTTTAATGAAGATTCCTATATCGACTTTAGGATAAAAGGAGATAAAGTATATTATTATACAAGTTATAAGTCAGATTCCACTATGGACAAGGACTATTTTAACAAGACTTATTGGCTAGACCAAGCTGATATAAAAGATAAGGAATCAACTATCCTCTTTGTTGGGATGTCCAAGGATGATAAGTATATTGATATAAAAAATATCACAAAAGAAGACCTTATAAAAATGAGTGAAGAAGATAAGGACCTCAAGATTTTAGCCTTTGAACTTATACTAGATAAAAAAGAAAAGTAAATTCCATATTTAGGAGAAAAAATGAAAAAGAGAAATGTATTATTAAGTTTATTTTTAATACTAAGCTTAGCGTCTTGTAAAGTAGAAGTGAAAAATGCAGAGGATGTCATGCTTACAAAAGAAGACTATGAGCTTAACGTGTTTGACACCTTTGATGGTGGAGATAATTTAGATTATGGGGCAGGAGTTTATTCCTTCAAGGGAATAAGGCCTGATGATCTTCGCCTGACTCTTTCAACTTATGAAAATGGGGAAATTTCAGAAGCTTTTGATATTGAGCTTCCTAAGATAGAAGATAAGGACAAGCTTGGTATAGCGGTAAATTCTAGCAAAATATATATATACGATCTATCAGATAATAAAACTTCTGTACTTACCAAATATGAATTTAAAGATAAAAAACTTACTCACAAGATGTCAAATGGCTGGCAGTGGGATAATGGTGGGGTAATCAAGAACGGAGAAGTTTACCCAGTATTTGCAAGTTTTTCTAATGAAGCTAATTCTTTGATAACCCCAATTTTTCATGAAGATGATATAAGAGATTGGATAAAAACTCATAAGGAATACTCAGGCATGCTCTTAGAATTAAGACTTGAGAATAGTGAGAAATAGCATTATAGAATTTATCATCAAAATATAAGCGGCTTTGGCCGCTTTTTTTGAATTATTTAGGAAATCCTTTTTTTTAAAAGATTTTGGGTATTATATAAGTAACAAGATAAAGGAGGATGAGATGAAAAAGTTTTTATTAATATGTGCCTTAGCCCTTGCTATTACAGGCTGCAATAAGGAAGCTAATCTAGAAGAAGGTGTAAAAATAAGTCAAGCTAAGACTGATGTGGATGCGGTAGAATATTTTGGCGAAGAAAAGAAATTAGACCTTGCCTATAATACTTATTCTCTAGAAGGACTTGATACAAAAAATCTAGAGGAGCAGTTAATTTCTATAAAAGACGGGGAAATCTTTGAGATTTCTAGAGGACCAGTGAACGCCACAAAGTCAAATGCTTTAATAGGTCTAGGTTTTAATGAAAATTCTTATACATTCTTTAGGATAGATGGCGAGGAAGTAAAGGATGCGTCAAGCTTTAGGGCTGATTATTCTATAGATAAAGACGTATTTAAGAAGACCTATTGGCTAGATCAAGGAGATATTAAGGATAAGGAGTCAACTATCCTTTTTGTCGGCATGTCCAAAGATGATAAGGATATTGATATAAAAAATATCACTAAAGAAGACCTTAAAAAAATGACTGAAGAAGATAAGGACCTTAATATTTTGGCTTTTGAACTTATTTAGATAAGGAAGCAAATTGATTTTTAAATCTTGATAAAATTCCGATTATCTAAGGAGGAAGAAATGAAAAAGAAAAATATATTATTAAGCCTTTTGCTCATTCTAATCCTAGGAGCATGCAAAATTGAAAGCCAAAATCCTGGGGAAGTGGGACTTGTAAAAGAAGATTTTGACCTTGATCTCATGGATAAATATGATGGTGGCAATATTGTCGATTTTGGAACTGGAGTTTATTCCATTAAGGGCGGCAAAGACTCAAATCTTAAACTGAAACTCACAAGTTTTGACAATGGAGAAGAAAATAAAATTTTTGAAATTAGCCTTCCAGATTTGGAAGAAGGGGAAAAACTAGGTTTTGAACTTTCTTCAAACCAAGTCAACGTTTATGAGATTTCAGACAAGAAAATTTCCCAAGTTACTAAATTTGATTATGAAAATCAAGTTTTTACAAATGGGGAATTCAAGGTTTCGGAATGGACTGAGGGCGGTTTACTTAAGGAAAATAAGCCTTTCCCATTATTTGCAGCATTCCTTGTTGATTCAAGTGAATTTTCATTTATAGGCATAGAAAATCCTGATTTTAGGTCTCAATTTAAAAATAATAAAGACTTATCGGCCCTAGTCTTGGAATTAAGCATAATCGATGATGAGAAATAGCAGTGGTCAAATCCACTGTTTTTTCTTAAATTTTTGATGGTGTGGGATTTTATATTAGGGAAAGTATAGTTTTTATAAGAAAGGATAAAATGTGTAAATTTTAGGAAAAGCACTTTATTTATTACTTATAATAGTTTTTATGAGATTTTTCTATTTTGTGTTGAGAAAATCTTTTGAAGATAAAATGCAACTACAGTGAAAATGGCAACTAGAGGTATTGTTTTATCTATCTATACAATAGCTATTCTTTCGCTATTTGCCATAGCGATTTTTATCCCAGCTGTGGGAATGACAAAAAGAGCCCTTGCAGGAGTTGTAGCTATCTTGATGTCAATCTATTTTGGAATCATAGTTAAGAAGTATATAAAAAAGGAAGCCTTCTAATGTGGCTTATCTTTGGGGCGGGTGCTATAATTACCGCCCTTTTAAATATTATAAATTACAAAAATAAAGATAATCTTTTTAGATTTTTGTCTTTATCTATCACAAGCCTTACTGTATGCGCTTTTTATGCAGATGGGGCAGGAAGAGTTGTTAGAGAGGATTGGAGCGACATAATGGATACCATACCAACCATATCTAAGGCCCTTTGGATTTGTGTGGCTCTTTCAATTCTTATAAATTCCATTTCATTAATAAAATCTCATAGAAAAAAATTGCAAAATAAAAAGGCAGCTTAAAATTAAGCTGTATTTTAGATTTTAAAGACCATTCTTATTATTCCGAATATTAGCAAATGTACTGGATAAAATAGGTAGTTAAATATTTTATTTTGTTTGCCCTTTTCTCCGTTATAGAAAAGTACAGTTGCAAAACCCAGGATGGCGTATATTTCCTTAATTATCACAAGGTAGGAAAGTCCTGATGCCAGAAGTCTTTTGTCATAGAAAAGATAGTATAGGTAAATTATTATAATGGCATAGTACTCATAGTCAGATGAAATGAGCATGGAGCCTAGGCTTGAAAGGACAACTATTAAGATAGAAACAAAAATCCATAGGGGTCTTTTTTTAATGTAATCTTTTAATTTATCAATTACCATGATTGTAAATAGTCCAAGGGCGAGGCCCCAGAGAATATTTTGTGACCAGGTATTTACAAATTCAGCCGACTGGAACATATCGTAAGGAATTTCAGAAATTACCGCAAAAATCAAAAGATTCCTTAAATATGACCAGCGTGATTTTGTTTTGAAAAAACCTTCCACAACCATAAAGGCAAAGATTGGAAAGGCAATCCTTCCCAAGATGTCAAAGATTGTTGTAATAATGACCATAGGGCCAGTTCCTGTTAAAAATGGTGTTATGATTGCCTTGTTGAAATGGTCTATAAACATTGAGGCAAAGGCTATATATTTTAATTGGGCACCGTTTATGCCCTTGATGCTTTTGATTTTTTCCATAAAATCTCCTTTTAGATTATTTGAAGATTTTATCCCAAAATTATAAAAATTGCAAATTTTAGGCGAAAAAATCTCCGACTAGGATTTTTCCTAGTCGGAGAATGGTTTTTATCTTATTTATTTTTTTCAATTGCTGCTTGGGCTGCTGCAAGTTTAGCGATTGGAATTCTAAATGGTGAACAAGATACATAGTCAAGACCTACGTTGTATAGGTATTTAACAGTGTTTGGTTCTCCACCGTGCTCACCACAGATACCTAGGTGGAGGGCAGGATTAGATTTTCTACCTTTTTCAACAGCTGTTTCTACTAAGAAACCAACACCTTTTTGGTCTAGAACTTGGAATGGATCCTTTTCTAGGATGTCTTTTTCGATGTATGCTGGTAGGAATTTACCTGCGTCATCTCTTGATAGGCCGAAGGTCATTTGTGTCAAGTCGTTTGTACCAAAGCTGAAGAAGTCTGTGATTTGTGCGATTTCATCGGCAGTGATAGCAGCTCTTGGAATTTCAATCATGGTACCAAGTAGGTATTTGATATCCATGCCTTGTTCTTCAAAGACTTTTTCGATTTCTTTTACAACTATATCTTTTACATAGGCAAGTTCGTGAACATCTGAAGATAGTGGAATCATGATTTCTGGAACTACATTTACGCCTTCTTTATTTAGTCTAATAGCAGCTTGCATGATTGCTCTTGCTTGCATTCTAGAGATTTCTGGATAGATAACGCCTAGTCTTAGACCTCTGAAACCTAACATTGGGTTTACTTCTTGAAGTTCTGAAATTCTTTCGTGAACTCTTGCTGGTTGGATTTTTAATTCTAGGGCAAGGTCAGCTATTTCTTTTTCTCCCTTTGGTAGGAATTCGTGAAGTGGTGGGTCAAGAAGTCTTACAGTTACTGGTCTTTCTTCCATTAATTTATAAATTTGATAGAAGTCTTCTTCTTGCATTGGAAGAATCTTATCAAGGGCAGCTTGTCTTGTTTCAACGTCAGCAGCAAGGATCATCTTTCTAACTTGGAAAATCCTGTCATCTGCAAAGAACATGTGCTCTGTCCTACATAGACCAATACCTTCAGCACCAAATTCTAGGGCTTGTTTAGCATCTCTTGGTGTATCAGCGTTTGTTCTAACTTTCATATCCCTATACTCATCAACCCATTGCATGAATTTACCAAAGGCACCGTGCATTTGTGGTGGTTGGGTAGCAAGGGCACCTGCAAAGATTTCACCAGTTGAACCGTCAATTGAGATTGTATCTTCGCTAGTTAGGACAACATCGCCTACTCTTAATGTATGTTCAAGTTCGTTAACGTGGATATCTTGGGCACCAGATACACAGCATTTACCCATACCTCTTGCAACTACTGCTGCGTGGGAAGTCATACCGCCTCTTGCAGTAAGGATACCAACTGCTGATACCATACCTTCAAGGTCTTCTGGGCTTGTTTCTTCACGAACGAGTATAACTGTTTCGCCGTCTTTTGCTCTTCTAGCTGCTTCTGGGGCAGAGAAAGCAATCTTACCTACAGCTGCTCCTGGAGATGCAGCAAGACCCTTTGTTAAAGCTTGGGCTTTTTTAACAGCTTCTTGGGTGAAGGTTGGGTGGAGGAGTCCATCAAGGTCTTGTGGGTTGACTCTTAATAGGGCTTCTTTTTCGTCAACTAATCCTTCTTCTACCATATCTACTGCTACTTGGACAGCTGCTTGGGCAGTTCTCTTACCATTTCTAGTTTGAAGTAGGTAAAGCTTGCCCTCTTGGATAGTAAATTCCATATCTTGCATGTCTTTGTAGTGTTTTTCAAGAGTTTGTGCTGTATTATAAAATTCATCATAAACTTCAGGCATTAATTCGTGAAGGTGGCTGATTGGTTCTGGTGTACGAACACCTGCTACTACGTCTTCACCTTGAGCGTTCATTAGGTATTCACCATAAAGTACGTTTTCACCAGTAGCTGGGTTTCTTGAGAAGGCAACACCAGTACCAGAAGTTTCTCCCATGTTACCAAATACCATGGTTTGAACGTTTACAGCTGTACCCATTTTATCATCAATATCGTTTAACTTTCTATATAGGATAGCTCTTGGGTTATTCCATGAAGAAAATACTGCTGAAATAGCAAGGTCAAGTTGTTTTCTAGGATCTTGTGGGAATTCTTCTCCAGCAAGTTCTTTGTAAACGACCTTATATTTTTCAACAACGTCAACAAAGTCTTCTGCTACAAGGTCGTGGTCTGTTTTTACGCCTTTTTCCTCTTTTTTAGCTGTTAGGACTTCTTCAAATTTGTTTTTGTCAAGGCCCATAGCAACGTCAGCAAACATTTGGATAAATCTTCTGTAAGAATCATAGGCAAATCTCTTGTTGTTTGTCTTATTTTCAAGGCCTTTAACAGCTATATCGTTAAGACCAAGGTTTAAGATTGTATCCATCATACCTGGCATTGAAATAGGAGCGCCTGATCTAACTGATACTAGAAGTGGGTCTTCGTTGTTACCAAAGGTCTTGCCATTGTGTTTTTCAAGGTCTTTGATGTGGTTTGTGATTTCTTCATTTAAGGCATCCCAAAGTTTTTTGTCTTCTTTGTAATATCTAATACATGCCTCAGTTGTTACAGAAAAACCATATGGTACATTGATTCCCATATTTGTCATTTCTGCTAGGTTTGCACCCTTGCCGCCTAGAAGGTCTCTCATTGTTTTGTTACCTTCATCGAAATTGTAAACGTATTTTGTGCTCATAATTTTTTCCCTTTCTATATTTTATTTAATTTGCTTGTGATAATTTCTGAAGTTTCTTCTATAGACCTGTAAGTCACATCAATGATTGTGCAGTCCAAGTCATTCATAAGCTCAAGCGCATAATCGATTTCCTTGCCTATTCTTTCCTTTGACGAATAAAGAGAATCTACAGATAAGCCCAAAGACTTGAGTCTTTCTTCCCTGATTTTTTTTAGGACATCCTTATCGATTGTAAGGCCAAAGATCTTATTTGGATCTATTTCAAATAATTCTTGTGGGACCTTTGAGTCTACAAGGATTGGAATGTTGCTTACCTTATATCCCATACTCGCAAGATACATGGATAGGGGAGTCTTAGAAGATCTTGAAACTCCAATTATTGCTATGTCACAATATGCTAAGCCCCTAAAATCTTGTCCATCGTCAAAATCAATGGCAAAATCAAGGGCTGCTAGCCTCCTCTGGTGGACGGGGTCTAGGGAATTTTTGTCTTTCTTATTTTGTGGAAGATTTTCCAAAAATCCATTCATTTCCCTTACAGAATAATCTATTAGACCAATTTCCCTAAGGTTTCTACTAGCTAGGTAGTTTTTGACATAGGCCTTCATTTTAGAATCTCTAAATGAGTGGTAAATTATCGAAGAATTTGAATCTGTAATTGATGTTAGTAGCTTAGTTAAGTTTTCTCTATTAATAATCCTATCAAAAATCTTTATTTCATAGGATTGATTAAAGTGGCTCATAGTTTCCTTTACTATATCTATTAGGCCAATAGAGCTACCATCTGAGATTATATACACTATTAATTTCATAATTTCTCCTACACCAAGACTCTATAGCTATTATACCAAAAAAATCAAAATAATGAAAATATTTTCATCAAAAATTTATAAATATCCTTAATTAATAGTAAATCTTATGATAATCATAGGCTTTAGTTAAAATTTTTCAATATTTATTAAGTAAGGGAAATCCATATCATGTAAGAGATTGAAATTAAATTAACAATCACTAAAATTATTGACTTTTGGGGATTTATTAATATAATAATCCCAACAGTTTAATACTAACAATGAAAGAGGATTAGCCTAGGAAGTCCTTTAGAGAGAAGATGGTTGGTGAAAATCTTTGGAATAAATAGGTGAAGGTTGCTTTCATATATGTTAATGTAGCATGCATAAATGCAAAGAGAGTCTTTTTATAAGAAATTTAGGTGGTAACGCGATAATTCGTCCTAGAATGCGTTGCCATTTTTTTAATTGAGAGGAGAAAATATGGATACAAAGTATAGTCCACAGGATTTTGAGAAAAAAATCTACAAAGAATGGGAAGAAGGCGGCTATTTTAAGGCAGGAGTAAATCCTGACAAGAAACCATTTACAATTGTTATGCCACCACCAAATGTTACAGGCCAACTCCACTTGGGCCACGCCCTAAATAACACCCTACAAGATATTATCATTAGATATAAGAGGCTAGCTGGTTTTGAAGCCCTTTGGATACCAGGCACTGACCATGCTTCTATTTCCACAGAAGCCAAGGTAGTTGGTAAAATTGCAAAAGAAGGAAAAACCAAGGCGGACCTCGGCAGGGATGGTTTCCTTAAGGAAGCTTGGGATTGGACCCACGAATACGGCGGCACAATCAAAAGACAACTAAGAACTATAGGTGTTTCTTG
The DNA here is from genome assembly GCF_056590475.1 of Anaerococcus sp. C0059F3. Lineage (NCBI taxonomy): Bacteria > Bacillati > Bacillota > Tissierellia > Tissierellales > Peptoniphilaceae > Anaerococcus > Anaerococcus sp. C0059F3. The sequence continues at coordinate 154,382 of NZ_JBWPWE010000004.1, read as the reverse complement.
CGATTGGGATCACGATTCCTTCACCATGGATGAAAACTTAACTCGTGCTGTTAAAAGAGTTTTCAAAAAAATGTACGATGACGGTTTGATTTATAGGGGCAACAGGATTGTAAACTGGGATCCAATGGCAGAAACTGCTATTTCAGATGCAGAAGTCTACCACAAAGACCAAAAGGGCAAGCTTTGGTATATCAAATACCATTATGAAGATTCCGATGATTTTATAACTATCGCTACAACCCGTCCAGAAACCATGCTAGGCGATTTGGCTGTGGCAGTAAATCCAGAAGATACAAGATTTAAAGATAAGATAGGCAAAAATTTAATCCTTCCACTTGTAGGTAGGAAAATTCCAATAATTGCTGACGATTATGTAGATATGGAATATGGTACAGGTTGTGTAAAAATAACCCCATCCCACGACCCTAACGACTTTGAAGTTGGCGCCCGCCACGACCTTGGCCAATGTGTTGTTCTTGACACAAAGGCCCACATTGTAGATGGCTATGGAAGATATTCTGGTATGGATAGGTATGAAGCTAGAAAAGAAATGCTAGCTGATCTTGAAGAGCAAGGATTACTTGTAAAAATCGAAGAAATCGACCACGCAGTTGGCTATTCTGAGAGAACTGATGTTGTAATCGAGCCACTAATTTCTAAGCAATGGTTTGTTAAGATGGATGGCTTTGCTAAGATGTGTATAGATGCCTACAATTCAGGCGAACTTACTCTTATTCCAGAAAACCTATCAAAAACCTATATGAACTGGCTAGAAAATATCAGAGACTGGACAATTTCCCGTCAGCTTTGGTGGGGACACAGACTTCCAGTTTTCTATACAGAAGATGGAGAAATCATAGTTTCAGAAGACGAACCAGATGGAAACGGCATGTTAGAAGGCAAAAAAGTAACCCAAGAGGAAGATACTCTTGATACTTGGTTCTCATCAGCCCTTTGGCCTTTTGCAACCCTAGGTTGGCCAGAAGAAAACGAAGAATTTGATTATTTCTTCCCAACAGATATTTTAATAACTGGCTATGACATAATCTTTTTCTGGGTAATAAGAATGGTATTTGCTTCTTTATATACAACTGGAAAAGTTCCGTTCTCCCACGTTTTATTTACAGGTCTAATCAGAGATAGCCAAGGTAGAAAGATGAGTAAATCACTTGGTAACGGTGTTGACCCAATAGACGTAGTTGATAAATACGGAGCAGACGCCCTTAGGTTTACCCTAATTACAGGCAATTCTCCAGGAAACGACATGAGATATGACGAGGATAGGCTCCTTGCATCTAGAAACTTTGCAAATAAGTTGTGGAATGCATCAAGATTTGTCCTTATGAATATAGATGAGACTGATGATTTAGACTTTGATGGCAAAAACCTAACCCTCGAAGACGAATGGATCCTAAAAAGGCTTAACCAAGTTATAGAAGACGTATCAAAAAACCTTGATAAGTACGAAATCGGCCTTGCTGCAGATAGGATTGAAGACTTTATTTGGAACGAATATTGTGACTGGTATATAGAATTTGCTAAGATTAGACTTTATGGTGATGATGAAGAAGCAAAAGCTAATGTAAAGAAAGTTCTTCTTTACGTTCTAAAATCAATGCTAATCCTCCTTCATCCATTTATGCCATTTATAACAGAAGAAATTTATTCTTCCCTTCCAAACAAAAAGGACATGCTAATTGTTGAAGAATGGCCAGAGATCAAGGAAGAATTTAACTTTACAGAAGAAGAGAAAAACGTAAATTCTGTAATCAAGGCAATAACTGCAATCAGAAACCAAAGGGCAAGCCTAAATGTACCTGCAAAAACTAAGCAAAAATTAACTATAGTAGCAGAAAATGATAAAAATAAAGACTTACTTGCACAAATCAAGGCCCAATTTATCAACCTTGCTAGTGCAAGCGAAGTAGAAGTTTTAGAAAAGTCTCAAGCTAATATTTCTGATGACTGTCTAGTAAAACTTGTCTTTAACGAATTTTCAGTTTATATGTCCCTAGATGAATTGATGGACTATGAAAAAGAAAGAGAACGTCTAAGAGGTGAGATTAAGAAAATCGAATCTGAAATCAAAAGGGCAGAAGGCAAGCTTTCAAACAAGGGCTTTACAGACAAGGCTCCTGAGGCTGTAGTAAATAAAGAAAAAGAAAAACTAGCAGACTATAAGGATCTTTTAGAAAAAACAAAGGCCAGCCTTGAAGAAATAAAGGATAAGTAATGTACGGAGAGTTTTCCTATATCTATGATAAATTAAGTTTTGATATAGATTACGACTACTATGCTCAAAATATCAAGGATTTGGCCAAAGATTATAAAATTGGAAATGAGAATATGCTTGAGCTCGCTTGTGGCTCAGGCATGCTCACCCAATATTTTTTCGATGACTTTGATAGGATAGACGCCCTTGATATTTCAACAGATATGCTAAACTGTTTTGCAGAAAAATACGACAATGACAAGGTAAATCTCATCTATTATGACATGGTAGAATACGAGAAAAAAGACTTTTACGATCTAATAGTAATCCTTTTGGATAGTGTAAATTACGTCACAAATCCAGCTGACCTTGAGAAGTTATTTAGAAACTCCTATAACAACCTCAAGGACGATTCGCTTTTGGTTTTTGATATAAATTCAGAAATGAAAATGCGAGAAATTTTTGGGTCAGAATGTTATGTCTACGAGTATGAGGATATTTTCTATACTTGGGATAATTATATAGAAGATGACCTAATTGATATGAATCTAAATTTTTTCGTAGAAAATCCAGACGGAACATACAGGAGAATAGAAGAATACCAACAAGAAAGGATTTACGGGGTTGACTATGTAAAAACTTTGCTTGAAAAGATTGGTTTTACTGATATAAGGATTTTTGACGAGGATACACTTGACGATGTAAATGAGGAAACTTTGAGAGTCCTATTTTCAGCAAGAAAGGCGGCAAAATGAGTATAGGTGTAGTTAAATTTTTTGATAATAAAAAAGGATTTGGCTTCATAAAATGGGGCGGAGAAGACCTCTTCGTCCATTTTTCAGATATTATTTCTGAGGAAGAATTTAAGAGGCTAGATACTGGAGATAATGTAGAATTTGAAAAAATAGATGCCCCAAGAGGCCCACAAGCAAAAAAAGTTAAGAAATTATAGTAAAAATCCCTCGGTTGAGGGATTTTTTTGCATATTGAATTTCTAATAAAATAATCAATTGATTAACAAGCTAAATTGTGCTAGTATAGAATCATAAGAAAGGATTAATTATGGATTTTTTAGACAGTGTTTTTTCAAAAGTTAGTAAGGCTTCTAACAAGGTTAGTGAATCTGCTAAAACAAAAATAGAAGAAAATAAACTAAAAAAAGAATATAAAAATTTGGAAGAAGAGATGAATCAAGCTCTAAGGCTTATGGGATGTGAGCTTTATGATAGGTTAGAAAAAGGCGAAAGTCTACCAGATTTTAAAGAGGAAAGAGAAAATATAAAAAAATTATATGAAAGACTCACAGACCTAAATAAGCAAATAATTATCCTAACAAATGCAACTAGAAAATGTCCTAATTGCGGGGCCATATATGAGGCAAACGCAAATTTTTGCCCTGTTTGCGGACAAAAGAGAGAATTAAATGGATAAGTATTTGTTAAAAGAAAAATGTCCTCAGTGTTCTTATGAATTAAAAATAGGCTATAAATATTGCCCTAATTGTGGAATTCTTGTAGGAAACGACGGGCCTAGGGTTAAGAGGACGTCTTTTCTTGATTTAAAGGATACGACAAAAAAGACTGGACCAATTGCAAAACCTCTTATAGATATATATGACAATCTCAGTAAAAGCATAAATGCGTCAGATAAGATTTTAAATACCGATATTTATCCTCTTATAATTAAAATAGGTGAAAATCCAGAAATTATAAAGTTTAATAAGGAAATTATCTTAGAAAATGATGTTGTCTTAGCAAATGATTATAAGGGCTATTATATTGAGGTTAATCCAAGTTCGAACCTATTTGTAAACAAAAAAATTATAGACTCCACCAATAAATATTATCTTCATAACAATGATCTAATAGAATTAAAAGGCCTTATCCTAATTTATACAATTTTAGATCAGGAAGATGTTATATGGGAAAAGCAAAAAGTTGATGGAAGCTTTAACTTAGATGTCGATTTTATAAGATATGAAAATGCTAGACTTGTAATCAAGCCACCTTCTGAGGGACTTTTCTTAAATAATAAAAAAATTTATGATGAAATTTTATTTAATAATAATGATTTTGTCCAAAAAGACGGAAGGATGTTTATCCTAAGGGATGATTTCCTAATTTATCAAAAAGAATTAGAAGACTATCAGAAAAGATCCAAGGCTATTTTTGCTGTAAATATAGATAAGGATGATATCCTGGATGTAGATATTAAAGAAAAAGTGGTTATGACAGAAAATGGTCCTAAAACCCTACTTAAGGATATTAAATTTGAAGCAAAACCAGGGGAACTTATCTTAGTTCTAGGATCATCAGGAGCTGGCAAATCCACATTTTTCAATGAATTTTTAAATGAACATAACTCAAAGGCTCAAATAAGTATAGGCAATATTGACTTTGCCAAAAACTTTGATTTGGCCAAAAGAATGGTGTCGACAGTACCTCAATTTGACCTATCTAGAGACAATGATACGGTTTTTATGACTCTTAAAAACTCTGGGGAATTAAAACTTCCTAGGGACTTTACCAAGGATGATAACTTATTAGATGCTTACGTAATAGAAATCCTTGATATGATGAACCTTTCAAGGCTAAAAGATTCCTTAGTAAAAGATTTATCTGGAGGTGAGAGAAAAAGGCTATCCATAGCCAGTGAATATATTGCATCACCTGTAGTTTTTTTGCTAGATGAGCCAGATTCTGGGCTTGACGGCTATAATGCAAGGTCGATTATGGCAAACCTAAGGACAATAGCAGATAATGGCAAGATAATTATGGTAATTTCCCATAGCCCAGATAGGACTGTAGAATTATATGATAAAATCTTAGTTCTGGGTAAAAGTCAGACTGAAAATTGTGGTGAACTAGCCTTTTATGGAAGCCCAGATGAAGCTATGGAATTTTTTGATACAAAAAATATTGAAACAATTGTCGATAGACTTTTAGATGATACGGATTATTATGTAGAAAGATTTAATAAAGGGGAAAGAGATGAATTATCTATCTAAAAAAGAACAGATAAAAGTTTATTATGGAAAATTAATTAGGGATTTTAAAAATAAGTCAAAATTAGTAATTTTACTAGGAGCTATCACTACACCTTTAATAGTAAGGCTCATAACTGGTCCAGATAGTTTTTTAACAACATCGTCTGATGCTGGAACAGCTGTATTTATCTTGGCTTGTGCTTGTTTGTGGCTAGGGATTTTTAACTCCATCACATCAATTTGCAAGGAAAGAGACATAATAAAACACGAATATAGGGAAGGACTAGATATAAAATCATATATAGCCAGTCATATGATCTTCGGTCTTTTGATAGTTTTAATAGAAGCTTTAATAATAACAATACTTCTTACAATTTTTTACCATCAAAATATGGATAATTATATTGTAATTCTTGGACTATTTATTAGTTTTTTCCTTATTATCTATGCTGCCAATGCCCTTGGAATTTTAATTTCTGCAGCAGTTAAAAATACAGAAATAGCAATGACTGTCATGCCTTTTGTCTTATTAATTCAACTGGTTTTGGCAGGAAATATCAAACTTGAAAAATTGTATCTCCAAGCCATATCATGCCTTATGATTAGTAAAAATGGCTATGATTCCATCTTAAGACTAACAGGTTTTACTGAAAGACCTGGGTCCTTCCATGGTGTTGGAAAATTTATTGACTACTCCAATGTAAGTCATTTTATAGTTTGTTGGTTGATGCTTATAGTCTTGTCAGTCCTATGTGGATACTTGGCAGGTAAAGTTTTAGAAAAAAACATAAACAAATAAAGGTCTTGCCGAGCAAGGCCTTTTATTTAATTAGCTTATAGTCAAAGAGTTCAACTCCTGGGGCAAGGCTTAGGTTTTTATAGCCAAGTGCAGCTAGTTTTTTAACAGCCATCTTAGATCTGCCATTTGTCCTGCAATGGATTATGAGTTTTTCATCTTTTCCAAGGTCAAAGTCATTTTCCAAAATTTTATCAAGTGGAATGTTTATGGCATTTTTGATGTGGCCATTTTTATATTCTTCTTCAGTTCTTACGTCGATAATTTTATATGTTGGGTCAAGTTTTAATAAGTCGTCGCCTGAAATTGCTTTAATATCCATACTTATCTCCTTTTCATCACTATACTATAAATTTATATTATTTTGTTTAAAAACTGACACTTTATGGTAAATAAATATAGAGGTGAATTATGAAAATTTTAATTACAGGATTTGATGCCTTTGGCGGAGAACAAATAAACCCGGCAAGTCTAATTTTAGATAAGCTCGGAGATGAAATTGATGGTCACAGGTTAGAAAAACTTTTGCTTCCTACTAGGTTTGTTGGAAGTGCAGATATACTTGAAAAGAAAATAATCAAAACAAGGCCAGATATAGTCATTTCTCTTGGCCAAGCAGGCGGAAGGACTGATATTACAGTAGAAAGAGTGGCTATAAATATAGCAGATGCTTCGATTGCTGATAACGATGGGAAGATGCCTATTGATGAAAAAATAAGATGGGACGGGGAAAATGCCTATTTTTCGACACTGCCAATTAAGGCAATAGTTGAAAATCTTAGAAAAGAAGAAATTCCTGCTTCAGTTTCAAACTCAGCTGGTACCTATGTTTGCAATTTCATCATGTATAACGACTTGTATTTTGCCGATAAATACAAAAATATATCAGCAGGCTTTATCCATGTCCCATATTTGCCAGCTCAGGTTTTAGATAAGAGGGGTACGGGATCTATGAGTCTTGAAAATATGGTCAAGGCTGTAGAAATTATTATAAAAACATCCATAGCATACAAGGGCAAGGAAGACTTGGCCAAAGCAGAAGGGAGGATATGCTAATGAACAAAATAATAATTATTTTATTAATTTTACTCATTCCACAAATTTATTATTTGATTAAGGAAATTCGTTATAAGTCACTTGATATGACAAAGAAGTTTTTTAGGAGGCAGACTGTAAAAAAGGATAGATTTTATGAGGAAGCCTACCTTACAAATACCGATGGTTTTGACTCTTTTGTAAGGATATTAAGTTGTGAAAATCCCAAGGCTATTGTTCAACTAATCCACGGTGTGGCAGAACATTCGGGAAATTATCTAGACTTTGCAAACTTTTTAAATGAAAACGGATACATAGTTGTAATAGGCGATCACAGGGGCCACGGCAAATCAATTTCAACTACCTATCCAAATGGCTATATGAAAAGGGCAGAAGAGATCGTGGACGATGAGATAATGATTGCAAAATACATGAAAAAAGAATATCCAGGCCTTAAATACTACATGTTAGGCCATTCAATGGGATCTATGCTTGCTAGATTATTTATAAGGAAAAACGATGATTTAATAGACAAACTTATTTTAACTGGAACTGTGCCAACAAATCCTCTATCAGCCTTTGCCTTATTTTTCTTTAATATAGGATGTTTTTACTTTGGAGATAAGGGAGAGAGTAGGTTGATCGATGCCCTTGTTGGGGCAAAGGGTTTGGAATTTATCTCATATGATGTGGAAAATATAGGAATAAAAGCTAATGACCCACTTAGGATTTTTAAGTTTAAGACTGGTTATTCAAGGGTCTTAGTAGAGATTAATAAAAAATTAGGCCAAAAATCCACATATAAATGTAAAAATAAGGATTTGGAAATTTATAATATGGTTGGCGAAGATGACATTATAACCAAGGGAGATAAGGGAATTAAGTCCAGTCTAGATTTTTTAAAATCAATTGGTTATAAAAATATCCAAAATAAGGTCTATAAAAATATGAAACACGAAATTCTAAATGAAACCGACAAAAAAATGGTTTATAATGATATATTGAATTTTTTTGAAGGTAAATAATTAAAGATTTTAATGTAACTTTACAATAAAATATTTTGTTATAAAAGTAACTTATGTTATAATAGTACTAATAAATATAAAGGAGCAGTCATGAAAAAAACAAAAAAAGTTCTAGCCTTAGCGCTATTAGCAAGTTTATCAGCAAATAGCCTAGCATTTGTAAATCCTCAAAGTGAAAATGTAGCTTATGCGAGCCAAAAGCTTGATTTTGGTATTTCTACAAAAAATTTTGAAAGTAAGGCTATCACCTTAAATTTAAAACAAGATGAGGAAAATAAATCTCAAGCTCTTGCAGCAATTAGAAACTTAAGAGCAAAGATGTGGGATGAAAATGTACCATATATTTCTGATGCTGAATCAAATCCAACTAATATGAAGCTAAGAGAATATTTAAAGACTAAGGGAATCACATCAAAAGAAGCCTACATCAATAGAACAAAGTGGTCAACAGACCTTGAAAAAATAACCATTCAAAGGATGTATGAAGTTAGTCTTACAGGACTTTCTCACCAAAGACCTGACGGTAGTGATTGTGCTACAGCAGCTCTTCCAAATGGAACAAGAACTTATGCAGAAATCCTTGCTAACAACTCTGATCCATATACACCATCAAAGGCCTTCAACCAATGGGCTTACAGCAAGAGGGCAAACTTTGGAGGCAAGAGTGAATATGATCTTCTAAAAGAATCAAACGGTGTTTACAACAACGGCAACGCCCACCTTCACATCATCCTAGACCCTGAATATGACCACATGGGCCTAAGTATCATCTACGCAGGTGGATTAAACTATGTAGGAGTTGAGTTTGGTTACGCTGACAAGTCAGGCTCTGCTGCTACAGGTCTTGTTGGTGACTACACAATGTACTTTGGTCAAGCTAAGGAGGAAGAAAGCCCTAAAACAGATAAGAAACTTTCTAAAGAACAAAGAGAAAGATTAGAACAATCTATCAGCGAAAATAAGACACAAATATCAGCAGTAAAACTATTGTTTGAAGCTGCTCCAAATAAGGTAGAGAAAGTCAAAGATAGACTTTTAGCACTGATGGATAAGTCAGAAAAATTAATTCAAAAAGCAGAAAAAATGTTACAACAATAAGTAATTACAATCCCCTAATCTTTTATGATTGGGGGATTTTCTAGTAAATTTTAAAAAATATAGTAAATTATAAGTAAAGAAAGAATAGGGGATATTATGGAAAAAATTATAGAATTATTACCTATTAATAATGTAACAAATATCAGCCCAATTGAAGGTGGGGATGTGAATGATTCCTACAAGCTTGAGGCTGATGGTGGATCTTATTTTATGAAGGTCCATAAAAACAAAGATGCTTCATTTTTTGAATGTGAAAAAGCCGGACTTAAGTTATTTGAAGAAAATGGAATTTTTGCGCCAAGAGCCCTCGCAAGTGGGGATATAGATGGGTCAGCATATTTACTCATGACCTACCATCACGAAGAAAGAGCTGGTAGCCAGGAAGACTTGGCTAAGGTTATTGCAGATATTCACAAGATAAAAAGTCCTGATGGGAAATTTGGTTTTCCTTATCCATTTATTGGTACAGCTTGTGATTTTGACAATGAATTTAAAGACACTTGGAAGGAAGTTTTTCTTTTCGAGAGAATGGACAAGCTAAGAGATATGCTTATAAAAACCAAACTTTGGGATGATAAGGATAGGATTAGGTACGAAGAAGTAAGGTTTGTCATAGAAAGAGAGCTTGATAAACATAAGTCAGAAGCGGTTTTACTCCACGGCGACCTATGGGCAGGAAACTTTATGTTTGATGAAGACGAAAGACCAATCGTATTTGACCCATCACCACTTTATGGTGATAGGGAATTTGATATTGGAGTTTCAACAGTTTTTGGCGGTTTTAGAAAGGCTTTCTATGAGGAATACAAGGACCTAATGCCACTTGATGAAGGCTATCAACAACGTCTTAATTTCTATAGACTCTATATTTTAATGAAATATATGTTAAGGTTTGGTCCAGTTTACGATTCATCTGTAAATGACCTAATGAAGATAATTACTAAGTAAAAAAGTGCTTCGGCACTTTTTTTATTGGAATTTTTTGCCTTTAGAAAAGCTCCTTACAGCAGTATAATGATACATAAGCTAGAAAAAGGAGGGGCCATGGATGATATTAAGGCTTTGATTGAAAATTTACTTAATGATATCAAAGATGTAGATAAAAAGAAAATTAAAAGAAAAATTAATACTGACCAAGTCAAAGCTTCTATCAACCTTGACCTAGGAGAGAAAAACGACGGCTATTACGTGTCAAAACTAAGGCTTACAGGTAATCTTTTGGATGTGCCAAGTCAGGTTAAGTCACAGAGCCTAAAGCTTTATATAAAGTTTGCAAGGCTTGGCGAAAAAGAAGTGAAAATTACAAAGTCTCCTTATTTTTATAACCAACTTTACGTCCTAGCCCGTGACTATGTTGAGGATTTTATAGATCCCTACCACGAAAAAAAATCGGCAAGGATCTATAGGAACATAAAAAGTCTTATAAATAGAGATTTAGAACCTCTTTTTGGTCCAGTTGCTGAAGATTTTTTAAAAAAATTTCCAAGCCTAAGCAAGGATGTAATTGATTTTTATAACCTAACCGCATCAGGGAAAGTGGCTGTATTTTGGGATATGGATGGGAAACTTCGTGATAGGTATGATTTTCAAAAAGATGAGGAAAGGGCCCTACTCCAATTAAGTCAAAGGAGAAATGTCCTTTGGGAAAATCCGATTTTGGCAGACCTAACTATAAATTTATTCCTTAAAAGTTTGAAAATAATTTTTACAAGGCCTGAAATTAATAGCGATATTTTAAAAACTTACGCCAGGCCCTATACACTTTCGAAAAATCTTTTGGATAGCCTATTTATAATGACAGAGGCTAATGTTAGGAATAAATTTTCCTTCTTAGCTGGGATTAAAACCCAAAGGGCTATAGATATTCTCTTAGAAAACCAATGCGATGACATCTTGAGTGTTTTTATGGATTATCAATTAGTTTTTCTTGATAATTTGGAAAATAAAAAAATAGAAGAAATTTACCTGGGATATCTTAAGGAAAATCCTCAAAAATCAAATGATATAGCGGCTTTCATAGAAAGTTTGAATCTTGACCGCCAAGAAGAAATCCTAAGGTCTTTTGATAATAGGGAAAATTTTGGAGAAATTTTAGATAGTCTTTTAAAAGCTGATTTTACGCCGACAAGGGTCTTGGCACTTTACTATATTTTCAAAAATAATATGGAAAGACCAAAAGATAAAAAGGCACTTTTTGAAATAATTAGGGACGAAAATTACCAAGATTTTTTGGACCTAATTAAGGATAGAAACTTTGATATTGACCTAGTTTCAGAAGTTTTAGACCTTAGGGAAATTAAGGCTAAGAGGATTAAACTTGATAAAAGCCTTGTGAAAAAATCAAGGAAAGACTTGTCAAAGACAGTCCAAACCATAAATGATTTTGTTGGCGGAGATGAAGAACTTCCTGTGAATGAGGAAATTCCAGAAGAACTTAAGACCGAGGATAAAAAGGAAGAAAATCAAATTTCTAATGAAAAGATTTCTTCATCAGCAAAATCTTTTCTAGAAAAAATCTTAAAAGAAGGCTTTATTTCAAAGAAGGAAGCGACTGGCCTTGCTATGGATCAAGGGCTTTTCTTAAATGTTTTTATTAATAATATTAATGACGAATTATTTGAATATATAAATGATCAGACTTTGGTAATTGAGGATGACAGGATCCTTATTGATGAGTTTTATGAACAAATGGTAAAGGAGTTAATTGATGGATAGGATAAATCCAAAAGAAGCGAGCACTATTATAAAAAGTCTTGAAGCGGGAGTTGTGCCAGACATTGGCCTTGGCCACCTCCTTGTAGGCAGAAAGGCTGAAGTTGACGAGCTTATAAAGATTTTGGCAAATATAGAAAATGGAGATTCTGACCTAAGGTTTTGGGTTGGCGATTTCGGGTCCGGCAAGTCTTTTATGCTTAAAACCATAGAAAACCTAGCCCTTTCTAAAAACTTTGTAGCATCAACCATTGATCTAAATCCATCAAGAAGATTTTATGCGACAGACAGGAAAGCTGTAAACTTATATTCTACAATTATTGAAAACCTCAAGACAAAAAACGCCAGGACTGGCAATGTAATTGAAATAATTTTTGAAGAATGGATTTCAAATATCTTTGCCAAGCTAAGCGCAGACAAAGGATACGACTTACAAGATTTGATGAGAGGCGAATATAAGGACGATGTAATAGGAATTATCCTTGAAACTCTGGCAAAATTTAGGACAGTTGGGCTTTCCTATGAATTAGGTCAAGCAATTTCAACATACTATGAGGGCTTTATTACGGGTAACAGAATCTTAAAGCTTAAGGCTATGAGGTGGATAAGGGGAGATATTACCACAAAGACAGAAGCTAAAAAAGACTTGGGCATAAATGAAATAATTAATGATGATAATTATTTTGAAGCTATAAAAAATCTTGCCGAGCTTTTTCAAGAAATTGGCTATGCTGGTTTTGTAATAAATTTTGATGAGGCGGTAAACCTCTACAAACTCCCACACGCCACAACCAGGGAAAGAAATTACGAAAAGATTTTAAATATTTACAACGAATGTAAGTCAAACCAAGCCAAGGGTTTGTTTATAAATTTTGGGGCAACAAGAAAGACTGTTTTTGATGAATCTAGGGGCCTTGCTTCTTATGGTGCCCTAAAAGGCAGGCTTGGAAGCGAAGCCTCTATGGATAGTGATTTTGTAAATACCAACAAAACTGTCCTCGGCCTTAAGGTATTAAGTGACGAAGAGATTTATACTTTGCTTGAAAATTTGGTAAATATTTACAATACTCATTATAAAGCTGAAATAGATGTATCAAGTTCTGAAATAATTTCCTACATGGAAGGTCAGCTAAATAGGCCGGGTGCCGATGAATTTTTGACCCCAAGGGCAGTAATCAAGGACTTTATAGAAATACTTGATATTAAAAGACAAAATCCAGAGACAGAAATTTCCGACCTTTTAGCTGATAAATTTGGCAACCTCCTTCCAGTTTCTAAAGACCCTGACAATTTAGATGATGAAATAGAAGTGATATGACAAGTTCTTATGATTTATTAGCCAGGGATATGAGAAAGTATATCTACGAAAAAGGCTGGCCATCACTTACAAAAATTCAAGATGCTGCTATTAAACACCTATATGGTTCGGAAAATAATTTAATCTTAGCAGCTCCAACAGCATCAGGAAAAACTGAGGCTGCCTTTTTACCAGCCATTTCCCAGTCCACAGATATAAAAAATAAACTAAAAATTTTATATATTTCACCCTTAATTGCCCTTATAAATGATCAATTTAAAAGAATTACAGATATGTGCGAGGAACTTGATATAGGAGTTACAAGTTGGCATTCGGAAGCATCTGTGACACAAAAAGAAAAACTTGTGGTAAATCCTTCAGGAATTTTACTTATAACTCCAGAATCTCTGGAGGCTATGCTAGTTTCTGATAAGGGAAGGGCAGAAATATTATTTAAGGATCTAGATTTTATCATAGTTGATGAAATCCATGGATTTTTGGATTCAAATAGGGGATTACAATTAAAGTCTCTCCTTGTAAGAATACAAAATTATACAGAAAAAATCCCTAGAATGCTTGGCCTTTCTGCAACTATCGGGGATAAAAACTACGACCTAGCTAAAAATTTTTTCTTAAATGGGAGGGAGGCTAATATCCTCCTTGATAGGTCGAAAAATGACTTGGTTACAAGTCTTGATTATATAGAATGCACAGATGTAAATGAAGAAATTGCTAAAAAAATTTTGGAATATTCCCTAGGAAAATCAACCCTGGTTTTTCCAAATTCTAGGGCCAAGGTTGAAAAGCTATCCTATTTGCTAAAAAAACTTGTGGCAGAAAAAGCCTATGAGATTAGGGTTTTCTCCCACCATTCATCAATATCAAAGCTAAAGCGAACTGAAATAGAAAATTTTGCTAAGACCAGCAGGCAAGATTTTATAATTGTTGCCACTTCTACCCTGGAGCTTGGAATTGACATAGGGGCGGTGGACCAAGTTATCCAAGTAGGATCTGCAGCCTCGGTTTTATCTTTATCTCAAAGACTCGGTAGGTCAGGAAGAAGGACTCGAAAATCAGTAATCCACCAAATAGCAACCGACAAGTGGGACCTAGTCCAAGCTCTTTCGTCCTTGAAGCTATTTGAAGAGGGAAAACTTGATAAGATTGATATTCCAAGAAAATCTTATGATATTTTTGCCCACCAGGTCCTATCGACTCTACTTGAAAAAAATGGACTGATTATAGAAGAATATTATAAATTAAACCAAGAATTAAAATCTTTTGCAGATATTTCTGATGAAGAATTTAAGACCCTAACTAAATATCTTTTAGAAAAAGATTTTTTGGAAGAAATTGACGGCCAATATATAGTCGGCATGGAAGCTGAAAAACTAATGACCATGGGGTCTTTTTATAACCAATTTGTGGCAAAAAAAACTTACAAGGTCCAGACTGATAAGCTAGTCTTGGGAGAAATTGAACTTGGAGAAAATTTAAGAATCGCCGATAGGATTTACCTTTCTGGAGGGGTTTGGAAAATCGAAGCCATAAACCACAAGACTCGAAAAATTAGAGTCAGCCTTTCTGATAAGGCAAACGCCAGGAGTTTTGCTGGAACAGGTGGATTTGAAATTAGCGGAGAAGTAAGGGCAAAGATGGAAGAAATTTTATTAAATCCTGAGGGCCTTGACTTTGATGAAAAAATAAAAGAAATAATAAAGGATTTATGCGAAGAGATAAGTGAAGAGGCTTATCATTTTGTAGACCTCGATGGCGAGACTGGCCTAAGGACTTTTAGGTCAACAAAAATAAACAAAACCCTGGCTCTTATGCTAAATATAAAAACAAAGTCCCTTGATTATTATGTGGAAGATAAGTCTTCAACCATTTTGGGACCGAAAATTAAAAAAGACTTTGAAAACCTAAGGGAAAATCCACTTGAATATTCTGATATAGAAGCTTATCTTGCTGAAAATCCAAGGCTTATAGAAGGCTATATTTCCTTAAATAAGTTTATGGTCCTTGTACCAGATTCTTTGAAAGTTATTTATATTATAGAAAATATCTTAGACCTAGGTGGAGCAAAAGAATACTTACAAAACTTGTAATTAAATATTTCCTTATTTCATGTTATTATTTAATTAACAAAAAATAAGGAGGATATCATGAAACACGCAAAAGAAATGTTACTTATAGGTCTAATAGTTTTTGGAGGGATTTTTCTAAAGGCATCTGGATCTATAGGACAAAAAGACTATGAAAATGAATTAAGAGATAAGAAGGCCAAGGTAGAAGAATATTTGGGCCAGGTTGATGGAGTAGAAAAAGAATTTGTAGAAAAATATCTAAATCACGAGGATGAAGATCCAAGTGTGGTTGTTAGCGAAAATACAAACCTTGATACAGGCGAGTCATATAAATATATACAAGCTAGAGATTCAGAAAAAAATATTGATATTGGCGGCAAGCTTGATGGGGTAATCTTCTTTAGAAAAGGCAATGAAAGATGTTGGATAGATACAAATAAAAAGATTTATTATACAGATACTTTCGATTATAGCAAAAATCCTAAGGAAGACTCTATAATTTCTAGTAATGAAGAAATGATTTACGAAAAATTCTTAGATGGCTACGACAAAGAAGTCGAAAAACTAGAAAACGGCTACAAAGTAACTAGTCTTGATGATTTAAACAAGGGATCATATGATATCTATGATGAGGATATTAACTTAATTGAATCCTTCACAGACAACAGCCAAGGTAGGTGGAAAGAAGTTATTGTTTCAAGATCCGCAGATGTTAATGAAACTTATGAGAAGCTCCTAGGCCTAAAAGACACCTATACAATGGTTGACGATTTAGGTCAAATAAAAAACAAAGGTAAGCAATGAAATTTGAGAGAATTTTAAAAGTAGAAAATCTTGAAAAATATTATGGTAAGGAAGACAAAAGAGTCTTATCCCAGCTAAACTTTGACCTTCTTGAAGGCGAGTTTTTAGGCTTAATGGGCAAGTCCGGCTCGGGAAAGACTACTATCCTTAATTGTCTAGCAAGCATAGGGTCCTTTAATAAGGGCTCTATTTCCTATTATGATAAGGATATTTCCCTTTTCAATAGAAGGGCTATTTCTTCCTATAGGAAAAATGTGATTTCCTATATTTACCAAGATTTTAAACTAATTGACATTCTCACTGCCTATGAAAATATAATCTTGCCTTTAAATATTTCAAATAAACAAATAGATAAGGCAAGGGTCTTAGAAATTGCAAAAATTTTAGAAATCGAAGACATACTTGATTCTTATCCTGAAAGTCTTTCTGGTGGGGAAAAGCAAAGGGTAGCCATAGCTAGGGCTTTGATAAAAGAATCAAAGATTATCTTAGCAGATGAGCCAACAAGTTCTCTAGATAGTAAGCTTAGTGCAAATGTCCTAAGACTTTTAAAAACTTATAACAAGGTCCACAAAAGATCAATAATAATGGCAAGTCACGACACAAGAGCAATTTCTTTTACAGATAGGGTTTTATTTTTAGATGACGGCAAGATTTATAACGAGCTTAGACGTAAGGAAAATGAGTCTAGGGAAGAATTTCTAGAAAGAATTGAAAATGCAGATAGGAAGTTTTTAAGATGAAAAGAAATGAATCTAGCAAAAAACTTTATCTTTTAATCTTAATAATATCTTCCATCACATCCTACATAATTTTATCCATCGATAAGTCTGAAGTTTTTTCCTATATCTACGAGGAAAATAGGTATTATCTCCTTGATACGGTCAGGCTAATTTACCTAGTTTCCCTAATTTTTATTTTTATTTTGATTTATTATGCAAGTTTTTACATGATAAGCGAGAGGAAAAATGACATCGGGCTTTTGATGGCAGAAGGGCTAGGACAAAAGAAATTATTTATCTTACTTTTTAAAGACTCCCTAAAAGACCTTTTGAGGGCAAATATTTTGGGCCTATCCATATCTATTTTCATCAATGAATTTATAAACCTTTTGACTGTAAAGGTCCTAAGTCTGGGTCTGACTTTCCATAATTTTAGCGTATCATTTAAGGCCATTATTTTGACCCTGGCTATAAGTTTGTTTTTAAACAGCCTATCAATTTACACTATTGTTAGAGATTTTTATAAGAAAAATCCTGATGAAATTTTTAGGGGAGAAATAAGGTCAAGGTCAGATTCTTTTTTATTTTTGGCACTAGTTTTGTTTTTACTAGGAACAATTTTAAATTATGATTATTTTTGGGAAGATTTACTGGTCTTACTAAGTCTTATAAGTATATTTTTGCTTATACTTTTTTTTATATTATCAAAAATTCTCCAAAAGACCAGCGGGAAGAATTTGATTGTAAGGAAAAGTTTGAGCCTAACTTTTAAGAAAGACAAGGCTTCCTTGCTTTTTACAAGCTTTATGCTTATTTTAGGGACCCTTATCCTGGCTTACACAATCTTAACAAGTATAGCGTCCAGAAATGCCTTAGAAAGGCCAGCTGACTTTACCCTTTATGATTCTAAGGAAAAGATAGATATCCTATCGAAAGACCAAGATATGGCTCAAATGATAGGGGAAATTTATCCGGTTTTTGGTTATGAGTATTGGGATATTGATTCAGATGAACTTAATAATCTGGTTAAGGCAAATATCAGCCTTGATAGACAAAGTAGGAATGAATTTTATTTTGAGCCCGGGTTTTTATTAAGAGAGTCTTCTTTTGAAAATATTTATAAGATAGAAGCTGACTTAGGAGATAATGAAGCTATTGTTCTTGCAAAAACAGAAAATGAAAAATATGCCCTTGAAGAGACACTAGCTAAGAAAGACTCATCTCTTATAATAGGGGGCAAAAATTATAGGCTAAGAAATATTGTAAAATCAAATAAGATTTTTTCTAACGATGTAATTGGCCTAGCCAGTATGGTTGTTGTTAATGATAAGGTTTATGACTCTTTGATTTCTAAAAAAGAACCCTTTGCCTATAATATAAATCTTTCAAAAGACTTTGTAAACTCCTTTGGTTTTTCCAAAGGATCTGATATGCTAAGACAGGCTTTCATCGACGGGGGCTATAAGTATGAATCCTACATCTGGCAGGCGAAAAATGCTATTTCTCAAATTACAGAAAATCTCTACACTTATTTTTATTTGAGTTTTATTTTTATTCTGGCAGGGCTTAGCTTTTTTACAATTAGGATCTTTATCCTCTTTGAAAAATCCAAGGAAAAATTAAGAATCCTAAGCTTGATGGGTCAGGATATGGATGAAATAAGGGCTATAATCAAAAAGGAATACACAACGCTTTTTCTCACTGTAGGTCTTGTTTCACTTATTGTGTCAATATTTTTATTTACCAAAATACCATATACAATGAATATATTTTTCAAACTAAAACTTAGCAAAATAATTGGAAGCTTAGCCTTAATCAGCCTAGCACTTTTGATTTTAATGGGCCTATTTTTGAGGTTTATCCTAAGAATGAGCTATGAAAGGATACTTAATTATGAAGAAGATTTTAATAATTGAAGATGATAGAAACCTCCTAAATGAACTAAGGGAATTTCTTGAAAATATGGGATATGAAGTGGCAAGCGTGGATAATTTTCTAAAGGCAAATGATCTTGCCCTTAAAATGAGGCCTGACCTTGTGATTTTGGATATAAATCTTCCTGGGATTTCTGGTTTTGATATTTGTAGGGAAATAAAAGAAAAATCAAATATTCCTGTTTTGATGCTCACATCTAGGGTTGGGATTGAAGATGAAATAAAGGGTCTTGAAATAGGGGCTGATGAATATCTAGCCAAGCCAGTTGATACCAGGAGATTGATTTTGAGGATGGAAAAACTCCTAGATCTATTTGATCATTTCCAAGATATTATAAGTGTAGGTGACTTAAGCCTTGAATTATCAACATGTAAATTATCCTACAAGGAAGCCTACCTAATTTTGCCACAAACAGAGTCCGATATTATAAAAAAACTAATGGAATCCTATCCAGAGATTGTGACAAAGGATGACCTCTTAAAAGCAGTTTGGTCTACAATTTACATTGACGAAAATATCCTGCAAGTAAATATAACAAGGCTACGTAAAAAACTTAAAAATCTGGGCCCTTATAATATTTATAACAAGAGAGGCCAGGGCTACGGTCTAGGAGAGATAGATGAATAGCACATTAAAAGATGGACTTCTTTGGATAATAGCCTTTCTTGCCTTGGATGCTTTATTTATTTTTTTAATTTACCTAATAAGTCCAGGCCTAATAAGAAATTTCATAATATTTATCCTCTTATTTACAATTTTGGCCCTTGCCTTTATTCTTAGGTCAATAAAAAGGAAAAATGATAAGAAAAAGGCCTTACTAGAGGAATTTTTGCTAAATAATTCCTTTATGGCCAAGGATTTGCTTGTAGCAGAATTTGGCCATGATTATGGTCAAATCTTTGGTGACTTTCAAAGGGCTATAAAGATTAAGGATAAGAGGCTCGAAGAATCAAGGGCTAAGCTAATATCCTATAGGGATTTTATAGAAATGTGGGCCCACGAAATAAAAACTCCCCTTGCTTTTGCAAATTTATTTCTTGAAAACCACAAAAATGATTTTGACAGGGAAATCCTTGATAAGTTAAGCCTTGCCAACACAAATATAGAAAATTATATCAACCAAATCCTTTACTACGCAAGAGTAGATGCAAACAAAAAAGACTACAAGATGGAAGATGTCCTCCTTAGAGAATGCCTGGATGAAGCCATCAAGGCCTATTATCCATTGATTGCAGAAGAGGGGATTATTATAAAGGAAGAAGTAGGAGAAGCCAAAGTTTTCACTGACAAAAATACCCTGGTATTTATCATTTCCCAGATTATTTCAAATGCCATTAAATACTGTGATGGAGTTATAAATATTACCAATAAGGGTAAAAATCTTTATATAGGAAATAACGGACCAAAGGTTGCCGACCAAGACCTAGCCTTTATCTTTGAAAAGGCCTTCACAGGCGAAGTTGACAAGATTCATAAATCAACAGGCATGGGTCTTTATCTGGCAAAACTTTATGCAAAAGACCTTGCCATAGATATAGAGGTTGCTGAAAATAGGAATGGTAACTTTGTAATAGGCCTAAAACTTTAAGGAGAATCTATGATTTTAAAACCCGAAAAGCTTGTATTTAGCCTACACGATTCGAAAATTTTCTATATAAATAGAAGGGAAAGGAACCTTGAAATAAGCTTATCAAGTATGGTTATTTTTGAAAATGGCAAGACTTTTGCTATCAATAATCCTAAAATCATCTGCCATGACCTTATAGATATAGAAGCTAATATGGATTATCCTGTGAGAATACTTGCTTTTGAAAAAAATCCTATAAATTTAAGTCTAGATGAATTTAAGGACTACACCTTTGATATTATTGAAGAAGCCTACGGCCAAGGCCTCATTCACTTTTATGGGATAGGTAATACTTATAAAGATGGGAAACCATCCACCTATGATATGTCAATTGATATTTTCTATAGGGGAGAATTAGAGGCTATTTGGGATAGGAAAGACCAGGTTGAAATTAAGGGATAGTATGGAATTAAGTAAGAAGTTTGAGCTTCAAAAGTGTAAAAACAAAATAAAATACCAGATAAAGCATGAAGATGTGCCTATTAAGCTTGATCCAAACCTTGATGAAGCCATTAAATACCTCTTGTGGTATGTGCCCAATATAAATTCTGAGCAGGCCAAAAAAGAAGACCTTCTTACCAACATGGAATACGACGACTACGTATTTGTGGAATTGATGGCTGCCATGAAGCTTAGGGATGAGGATGTACTTTTTACCGAGGCAATAAAAAAGTCAATCGTGGATGATTTTAGGGGTGGAATTTGCCCAAATGATCAAAAAATCGTTATGACTTTAGCGGACGGTGAGACTAAGACAATGAGCCTTTTAAGACACGTAAGAAATGCCATAGCCCATGGGAATTTCAATGTGGTTGAAGGTTTGCTTGTTGGTTTTGATATCAAAAGGCAGGCTGACGATAAGATTCAATATAAGGGAATATTTAAAATTTATCCTGAGGGACTTTTAAGAGCCCTAAGGAAAATCCACTTTGACCTATCAAGCCAGGAATTTATTTCAGAAGCCTTCAGAAGAGCTGGTTATAGGGTTGAGCCTTACCAAGAACAATACCAAAGAAGTCACCGTTTTGACCTCTACGCCAAAAAGAATGACAGGCGTTTTGCCCTAGAAATAAGAAATTACGAGTATGGTCACAAGGTGTCAAAGAAAGAAATTTCTAAAATGATAAAAGACTTTAGGGGCGGGGCTGATGATTTAATTCCAGTTTTAATTATAAATTCTAATTATCTTACAGATGCGGCTAGAAATAAGCTCTTGAGGGAAAAAGTTATAATACTAGATATAAAAAATATTAAGAAGATGCACAAGGGCAGGGACATGGTATCAGAAATCCTTAGAGATAATTTAGTTTTCTAATAAGAAATTAAAGAAAATTGACAAAAACTTTAAATTTTTTTAAGGTCTGGTATAATGAACCTACATCGCAAGTTTGTAACGATGTATTTAGGAGGAATTATGACAGACATAAACAATCAAAATCAAGGCGAAAATCTAAGAAAAAATCGTCAAGAAAGAAGAAGAGATATTGCCATCGAAAGAGAAGGCAAATTAGAAGCAGGTAGAAACCTTTCATGGGGATCTATCATAGCAGGAGCAGTTTCAGGTGCGGCAGTATTTACTGTACTAAGTCTTTTGACAGCAGCCCTAGGCTTTGGAATTTTTTCTGCAACATCAGCTAATCCATTTGCAGGAATCGGATTTTTCACTGGCCTTTGGACAGCAATTACACTTATAGTTTCATTTTGCGTAGGTGGTTTTGTAGCAGGTTATGCGGCAAGATCTACAGGTCTACTACATGGTGCAATTACTTGGGCAGTAACAGTTTTACTACTTTTTACCCTTGTATTTAACGCAGTAGCAACCACACTTGGTATTGCAGGTCAAGCAGCAGGAGCTGTTGCAGGAACAGCGGCAAATGTAGCTGGAAGCGCCCTAAGTGGTGCAGGAGATGCAGCAAGCTCAGCTATTGGAGCAGCAGTTGATAAGGTTGGCGAAGGACTAGGAGATGTTGATACAGCAGAGCTTCAAGGTAACCTTGAAAAATACTTAGCTGATACAGATGTTAAGGAACTTCAACCTGACTACCTTGAAGGTCAAGTAAAGGAAAGTAAGGATGAAATCGCAGCAGCAGTTAAATCCATAGCTTTAAATCCAGAAAACGCTGGAGCAGAAATTGATAAGCTAACAAAATCACTTTCTAAGAAAGCTGAGACAATTGCAAATGCAGCAGATGAAGATGCTATAGCAAGTGCCGTAGCAGAAAATTCACAACTAAGCGAAGCAGAAGCTAAAGAAATAGGCAAGAACATCTATGATGAACTTGATAAGGCATCTGTTGAAACAAGCAAGGCAATCAATCAGGCAAGTGATAAGATTAATGAACTTGCTAAAGAAGCAAAACTTACAGCAGACGAGACAGTAGAAAAAGCTAAAAAAGGTGCTGACAAGGCATCAAACGCAGTTTCTATTGGTTCAGTTCTAACCTTCCTAGGCCTAATCGCAGCTCTAGCAATATCAGCAATAGCTGGTAGAAAAGGTGAAGAATTTGCCGTAAAAAACTTTAGATAAGCATAAAAATAGACCCTCTTGGGTCTATTTCTTTGTCCATTTATCCAATGATTGAAAGTATGGATGAGATTGGATATTTTGAATTTATTCTTTGGTTGTACTCTAGATACCTATTTGGGTTTTCGGACCTGGCTGTATTTAGGGAAATAATGAGCCCTGAATGGTCAAGAACGAAAAGAGATGGTGGAAACTCGTAAATCCTATCTTCAGCTGTAGGATTAGGATCAAGTGCGTTTTTCACCACATATGCATTTGATGATTCCTTAAGGATTGAAGCAAGCTTAATCGCTTCGTTGGCCGTATTTGAATTTGTCAAAATATAAATATTTCTTGATGCAAAAGTCGGGTCTTTTTTAATTTTTAAGGAAACCTGGTCGTAGTACATATAAGGATCAAGGTCGAAATGCTCGATTTTTTCCTTATATTTACTAGAAAGATTTTTTACAAAGGCTGTTTGATAAGGTGAATTTTCATCAGATTTTATATCTTTTAGATTATTTTCAATCAAATTTCCCCTGTAGAAAATCAAGTCTTCCTTGGTGTAGTCTTGGTGGATAAAATACTTGGCAAATTCGTTTACAAATAAATTGTTTAGCGAATTATTATCTGACAAGTCAATTACCATAGTAGAAATACCAGGTGCTGCTGTGACATTTTTAATTACTTCATCAATAATTTTTTTAAGGTCATTTACCCTAAAATTTGGTAGGGAAATCCTTAAAACATAGCCGCTTTCGATGCCAACTGAAGCTTCGTTAACATTTTTATCGTTTATTATCCTTTTATAGCGGTTTACAACCTGTGGATTTTCCAAAATTTCCTTCATGGCAGATCCGGTTTTGTTTTTATAGTAGTTAAATAAGTCGGTATAGCTATCCTTATCCAAAATCTTTGTGTAGGAGTCATTTATCAGGCTCAAATATTCACCTAAGAGCATAAAGAAATCTTGGTCGGTCTTTGAGCTGGTAATTTTTTTCCTGTATTCATCGCTTTTTTTTGTAAATTCTCCAAAAGATTCTGCATTTGACTTATCAACAGCAAAATTTTTGACTATGGTTTCATAGAGAATATCAAAGTCAGCGCTTTTCTCGGCACTGGTGAGACTCCTGCCTTCGGTAGAGGAGATGAAAGCTGTTTTTGATAGGTCATCAAGGACCTCATCTCTGAAGGCAGGATAGCCGGTCTTGGCATAGGTATTTAACTTTTTGATTATAAAAAAGCTTGGAATTACTATTAGTAATACTGCAAGGGCAGAGAGAATTATCCTGCGCCTTTTGTAGACTCTTTCTCTCTCACGCCTGGATCTTTTTCTCCTAGATATTTCTCTTGGAGTAAGATTTTCATCATCTTTTACAATCCTGATTTGACTAGGCCTAGACTCTTTCCTTCTTGTATTTTCTGTTTTTCTTCTAGAGTAATTTCTCTTTCTTCTTGTCATTGGTCATCCTGTTATTTTTTTCGAAAATTATAGCAAAATCGCTGCCTTCGCCAAGCTTTGATTTTACTTTAATCTTGCCAGATAGGGCTTCGACGAAATTTTTTGTAATGGCAAGGCCGAGGCCAACGCCATTTTCCTTAGTATTTCTAGCATCTTCAACCCTGTAAAATCTTTCAAAAATTCTCTGTATATTATCTTCTTCGATACCAATACCAGTATCAATTACATTTATAATAATTTCCTTGTCAGTTTCTCTAAGGTGGATATCAATGGTTCCGTCCTTGCCAATAGCCTTGATAGCGTTTGAGACAAGGTTTTGGATAATTTGAGTGAGTTTATCTCTGTCAGTTGAAAATATAACATCCTTGTCAAGGTGGGTTTCAATAGTGATATTATTTAATCTCGCCTTGGCAAGAAAGGTAGATGCAATATTTTCAATCAATTCAGTAATATTAACATTAGATTTAGATAAAATGGCATAGGACACATTTTCATCAAAGGTATTTTTAAGACCTACTACAAGGCCCTCAAGCCTTATAATTTCATTTGATAAAATATCCAAAGTCGCTGGATCTGCATCCACAACACCGTCTTTCATAGCCTCAATGTAGAGTTTGAGGTTGGTAAGGGGAGTTCTAAGCTCGTGGGAAATATCCTGGGCGTATTGCTTTCTTATGGATTCCTGTTTTTTTAGGTTGTTTGACAGATAATTTATATTATCTCTTAAGCTTTCTATTTCTTGAATATCAGAATCTTCCACAATTACATCATAGTTTCCTTCCTTGATGGCAACTGTTGATTCGTCAATAGAGATAATTGGTTTTGAAATATTTGTCGAAAGAATTATAGCAATAACAAGACCAATAGCCAGGGAAATTGTAATTGCATACAAAACCGCCTGGGTAAAATTGCCTTTCATTTCATTTACGCCAGTGTAGTCTCTATTGTAGTAAATTTCTATCTTTCCTGCCTTGGAATTGTTATTCTCATCGATAAAACTATATTCCTTGGTCAAAATCTTTGAATGGTCCGACTCGTCACGGCCCTTCAATTCCTTGATTAAATTATTATTTTCATCGTAATATTTTATATCAACCATTTGGTCTATAGCCATATTCGAAAGATAAGCCCACATAGATTGGCCGCTTATATTTGGATCGTTGTTTAACCTTGTAAATTGCTCTACAACTTCTTTGGGCCTCTTATCATCGATAGCCTTAAAAAGGTCGTTGTAGTTGATTGTGACAAGGAGGGTAATAAGGATAGAAAAAACTAGGATACAGGAAAGAATCCCCGCTATAAAGTTTTTTATTATCTTATTCTTGAGGGTAGTCATCTATACCGCCAGACTTATAACCCATGCCGTAGATGGTTTTGATATACATTGGTTTTTTTGGATTGTCTTCGATCTTTTGCCTTATGTTTTTGATGTGGGTATCAATGGCCCTGTCATAGGCATCGTAGTCATAACCGAAGGTAATTTCTATAATCTCATCCCTGGTATAAATCTTGTTAGGGTTTGAAAATAGGGTCTTAAGGATAGAAAATTCATTTTTTGTTAGGTATATTTCCACACCGTCCTTGAAAAATCTGTTGTATTCAAGGTCCATTTCAAGCCTACCATCAAGGGTTTTAATAATATCAGCCCTTGGGATATTGTATTTTTCGATACGTCTAAGGACAGCTTTGATTCTTTCTATAAGCTCCCTTGCAGAAAATGGTTTGGTTACATAATCATCAGCCCCAAGCCTTAGGCCAGTGACCTTATCGTCCTCTTCAACCTTGGCAGATAGCATGATTACTGGTACTGAGGACCTATTTCTGATTTCCTTCATCACATCTTCGCCAAGCATTTTTGGTAGCATTAGATCAAGGATAACAAGGTCAATATCTTCTGATAAAAACTTCTTTAGTCCTTCTTCACCGTCAAAGGCCTGGTAAACTTCATAGCCTTCTTTGACTAGGTAGGACTTAACGATATTATTGATACTTTCTTCGTCTTCTATTATTAAAATTTTAATCTTTTCCATAGTTCACCTTCCACAATTATTATACCATATTCAGGCCAATATTTCGTCAATCTTTAGCTAATGTTTAAAATAATGAAAATTGGATATAAATATAAGGAGAAAATAATGAAACCCAAAGGAGGAAATATGGGAAATTTAGGATTTATTTGGACATTAATTATAGGAGCCCTTGCAGGTTATATTGCAAGTAGAATAATGAAAAGAGACGCCGAAATGGGCGGCATTGCAAATATATTTACAGGTGTGCTTGGTGGTTACCTTGGTAACTGGCTACTTGGAAACTATATGGGAGGCAAATTCTCACAAATAATTTCAGCTGTAATAGGTGCAGTAATTTTATTATTCATCCTAGGATTAATCCAAAACCGTAAAAAATAAGAATTTATGCCAGGCTTGAGCCTGGCTTTTTTATATGCAAATCAATATATTTTATTTAAGAATAATACAATTTGAAATCTACATAATAAACTTGAACGTAATTTGATCAATAGAGGAGAGCATTATTGGTTAAATATTGCATATGAAACAAATTATTATATAGAAAAAGGGGCTGCGTCTGCAGTCCCTTTTAACTTATGGTTCTGGATTTTCAGGGTTTTCTTCTGGATGACTTTCTTTTTCTTCTCCTTCAGGTTTTTCACCTTTTTCACCTTTTTTATTTTTATCTTTGTCCTTATCCTTATCCTTTTCTTCGTCCTCGTCTTCATCTTCCTCTTCGCCTAGGCCTGAATAGGTTTTTGGCATCCTGTTTGACCAGTCTCTAGGGTAGATGTTGCCGAAGTTTGCAGGATTATAGTTAGACTTTGGATTGATAAATGACCTTGTTGTTACGAATTCTTCAGGAGTCTGTTCACTTACTAGGAGGTTGTTCCTAGAATCGACAGTAGCCCATTCGTGGACATCATCTTTTTGTGTTGGTTTGTTGTTTGGTCCAAATATTTCTGTTCTTACAGTTCCCCTAGGATCTGCATATGAAGCTTTTGTTGGAAGCATACCGCTCATGGTATCAACTTCCATAGAGATAATTCCTTTTGGCACTTCAAATTGTGCAGGTTCATATCCTTCGAGGATTTTATTATTTATCACATTCCACATGAGGGCTGCACGATCTGCAGAGTTACCTGTTAGGGAAATATTTTGGTTATCACAACCCATCCAGATTCCAACTGTATAATAAGGGGTATAACCCATACACCAAAAGTCGTTATCATCATCTGTTGTACCAGTTTTTGTAGCAAATTCTGTTCCGTTTAGGAAGATATTTCCATAAAACTTGCCCGCATCTTCTAGGGCAGAAGTGATTTGGTAAGCTGTTTCTGGACTTGTAACCTCGTGAGAAATCTTATCCTTATCTTCAAATAAAACCTTGCCTGTTGAGTCAACTATTTTTGAAAATGTAAGTGGCTCAAGATATTTACCGCCATTTGCAAGGGCTGCGTAGGCACCAGTCATATCTAGGGCTGTAAGTCCGTTTGTCATGGCACCAAGTCCCATAGCTGCAAGGTTTTCGTCGTTGGTTTCCCTGTTTTCATCACTTGTTACAAAGTTATCTTTGCCATCTTCTTTTATAATGCCAAAGTTTTTGAGATATTGTAGTGATGTGTCAATACCAACCTTGTCAAGGGTTGATACTGCAGTTGTATTTATGGAAAGTTTGAGGGCTTCTCTTAGAGGCTTAACTCCCATAAAGTATCCATAGACGTTGTTTGGCCAAGGCTTGCCATCTTCATCCATCATAAAAGGTACATCATCAAGGCCTGTTGCAAGGTTAAATCCATTGTCAAGGGCTGGGGTATAAGTTGCAAGAGGTTTCATTGATGAACCAGGTTGGCGGGGAACAGATGAGGCCCTGTCTAAGATCCTTT
Source organism: Anaerococcus sp. C0059F3 (assembly GCF_056590475.1). Classification (NCBI taxonomy): domain Bacteria; kingdom Bacillati; phylum Bacillota; class Tissierellia; order Tissierellales; family Peptoniphilaceae; genus Anaerococcus; species Anaerococcus sp. C0059F3. Next base: position 126,186 of record NZ_JBWPWE010000004.1, on the reverse strand, counting down.
GGCCTTTTTGATCACGTCCACCCATGATTGCCTTGATGTGGCCAGTCTTGTGGTCAATAATTACAGATGATGATTGAGGCTGGATAACCCCTTCTAGGTCCATAGCATAAAAGTCCTTGCTTACAGAAAATGTTCCGTCTTCGTAAGATTTTATGAAGTTTTCGTTTTCATCTAAATAATTCTTGGCAATAACAATATGTTCTTCATCGTCTAGGTAGATATTTTTATTAGAAGTAAGATCAACCATACCAACCCTGTGGGTTCTTAGGTTTTTATTTTCCTCATCTAGGGAATAGTAGTCTCTAAAAACTAGCTTGGTTTGGTCTAGGTAGGCCTTATTTGTAGTTAAAACTAAATTTCCCTTATCATCAAGGTGGGCATCATCGGCTGAAAGCCTGATGTCGTTGTTTTCATTTAGGAAATTATTCCTTGCATAGTAAAGGAGCCTACCGCTTGAATTTACAATATTTCCCCACTTATCATATTTCATGTCAAGGAGGGGAGGAACATTCCAACCAGAAGTATCACCCATGAGGTAGGATGAAAAGTTAGCATATATATCTTCAAGTTTTCTTTGCATTTCTTGGTCAAGGGTTGTTGTAATCTTAAGTCCGCCATAATAAAGCCTGTCCCAAGCTTGGTTTTCACTCATATCTTGAGTTTCCATTAGTTTTGCTACAACTTGCTTTTCAAGAAGGGTGTTGAAATATGATGTAATTTCTGTATTTGCCCTTTCGGCAGGTTCTATTGATTTGGCAATGTCAAAGCTTTTCGCTTCTTCCATTTCCTCTTCGCTAATATAACCAAGCTCTAGCATCTTATCTAGGACATAATTTTCTCTTTTAAGTGGTGCATCATTAAAAACTGCAGAATATTTTGTCCCGTCAATGGTAAATTCTCCAAGAACTCTCTCATCAGTCACTTCACTTGTCTTAATAGCCTTATAGAGAGAATATTCTGATGGAGATTGGACAATACCTGCAAGAGCCGCACATTGGGCAAGGTTTAAGTCCTTTACATCCTTGTTAAAATAAGTATTTGCAGCAGCTTGGACACCGTAGGAATTTTGCCCCATAAAGACCCTATTGAGGTAGGCACCTAAGATTTCCTCTTTTGAAAGGTGGTCTTCTATCTCAAGGGCTAGGTAAATTTCCTTAATCTTTCTTTGGTAGGTTTGGTCGTTTGTAAGGTAGGTATTTTTCGCAAGCTGCTGGGTAATAGTTGACCCACCTCTAACAATGCCACCTGCCTTGATATTTTCAAACATTGAACCAATTATAGAAACAATATCTATACCCTTATGGTCCTTAAACCTTTCGTCTTCAACAGCAATGAAGGCGTTTTTTAAATTGTCTGGTATTTGATCATAGGGAACAATTTCTCTATATTGGCTTGTAGCAATTGCATCAACTTCGTTGCCGTCTTCATCAACGACAGTAGAGTTTTGACTCATTTCAAATTTGATTGCATCTGCATCTATCTCTGGTGCAGTCTTCATAACTTCAAGAATTGCTCCACCGGTTATACCTGCAAAAACTATCATAATCGACCCTAGAAATAGGATAACTATTAGTAGGAGTTTTAATATGATAGCGGATATTTTTTTAGTCATGTGGCCTCCGTTTAATTTTTAAATTTATACTTACTTCTATTTTATCATTTTTTGCGGGTAAGTTCCATCCTTTATTAAATTTTAGATAAAAGTATAATGAAATGGAAAGGATTTTTATGCAAGAAGTTATACAAGTCAACGTCCTAGGTAAGGATGATGACGAAGAAATAAAAATATATGAATTAGAATCCCTGATTAACACGGCAGGCGGCGAGTCAGTTGCCTTTGTAAGCCAAGTTGTGACTAAGGTTAACCCTAGGTTTTATATAGGCAAGGGCAAGCTTGAAGAAATCAGAGATTTGGCAGATAAATTAGAAGTTAAGACAGTAATATTTGACGTGGAATTATCAGCCAGTCAATTATATAACCTAGAAGAAGAATTAAAACTAAAGGTTGTTGACTGGACATCTTTAATTTTGGATATTTTCGCCCAAAGGGCCCACACCAAGGAGGCTAGACTTAAGATAAAACTAGCCCAACTAAAATACCAACTACCAAGGATAAACAAGTGGTTTGCCTATCTATCACGCCAGGCAGGTGGAATTGGAACAAGAGGTCCAGGTGAAACCATGCTTGAGACCGATAGGAGAGCTATTGAAAGAGATATCAGGTCCTTAGAAAAGGCCCTAAAAGATATAGAAAAAACAAAGCGCCTAAATCGTAAATCTAGGGATAGTACCTATAATATTTCCTTAGTTGGTTATACAAATGCCGGAAAATCTACAATCTTAAATGGAATGATGAAATTATTTGGGTCAGAAAAATATGTTTACTCTGATGACCTTCTTTTCGCAACCTTAGATACGTCTACAAGACGCCTTGATTTTTCAAACACCAAGGTCACTCTTACAGATACTGTTGGTTTTATCGACAACCTATCAAAGGAATTAAATGATTCATTTCTTACAACTCTCGAAGAAATCAAATTTGCTGATATGCTTTTAATTGTAATTGATTCTTCAAATAATATAGAAGGGCAAATTGCGACTATAGATAAGTCCCTATCAGAAATTGAGATGGATGAAAAGGAAATTATCTACGTCTTTAATAAGATGGATAGGATTAAGGATGATACAGCGGTTTCCTTATATAAGAGAGATTATGAGAGAATTTTTATTTCGGCTAAGGATGTCAATGACCTTGAAAGATTAAAAGAAGAGATTGTAAAGGTCATTAAAGAAGATTATAGAGAGGTTACCATGCACATTCCTTTTTCTAAGGGAGCGGTCCTCGATTATTTTATGACCAATTACGATATTCTAAAAATAGATTATGATAATGAGGGGACTATTATTGACCTTGAGATAAGTAAGGGAGACTATGGTAAGTATGTATCCTACATCAAAAAATGACTACAAGACAATAAAGGGTACTGTGGTTTCTGAGTTTGAGGTTGAAAAATCAGTCTTCATCACAACTGCTAAGCACGTTGAAAGTGAAGAAGAAGCCATAGAATTTATAGAAGAGATTAGGGAAAAATATAAGGACGCAACTCACAATTGCACAGCCTATATAATTAACAAAACCCCTGTAATTAAAAGATATAATGACGACGGCGAGCCCCAAGGTTCTGCAGGACTTCCTATGTTATCAGTCTTAGAAAAAGAGGAAGTCACAAATGTGTCTGTGGTTGTGACAAGGTATTTTGGAGGAAAACTTCTTGGCAAGGGCGGCCTTATCCGTGCCTACACCAAGGGAGTAGCTGATACAGTCGGCCCAAATGCCCTTTACAAAAGAGACTATTTGAGAGTAGAATTAATTTTGTCTTATACTATCCTAGGTCAAATTGAAAATTATTTGAATGAAGAGAAGTACCAAGTGATTGACAAGGCTTACACAGATGAAGTTAAAATTGAGCTTTATGTAAGAAGTGACAGGTACGAGAAATTTTCTGAAGACCTAATAAATATGACAAGTGCAAATATTATTATAAATAAAAAAGAAGAGCTGATGCTCTATGAAGTAAGGAGTTAAAAATGTCTGGACATAATAAGTGGAGTAAAATCAAAAATAAAAAAGGTAGTGAAGATGCCAAAAAAGGCAAAATTTTCACCAAACACGCTAGAAATATCACTGTAGCAGCTAGGGAAGGTGGCCTAGATCCTGAATATAATGCCAGCCTTAAGACTGCAATAGAAATGGCAAAAGCTGATAACATGCCAAATGATAACATAGATAGGGCTATTAAAAAGGCAAGCGGCGAAGCAGGTGGGGATAATTTTGAGAGAGTTATCTACGAAGGATACGGTCCAGGCGGGGTCGCCTTTATAGTTGACTGCCTAACAGATAATAAAAATAGGACTGCCCCTGATATTAGACATATTTTTGATAAGAATGGCGGTAACCTCGGGACAGACGGATCTGTAATGTTCCTTTTTGAAAAAAAGGGAGAAATTATTGTAAACGGCGAAAGTAAGGACCTCGATGATTTTATGATGGATGCCCTAGAAGCAGGAGCAAGCGACATAAAAGAACTTGAAGAAGGTTATTATGAAGCTCTTACAGAAGTGGCAGATTTTAATGATACTCTTGATAAACTAAGGGATATGGGTTATAAGATTGAGAGCGCTAATATTTCATATATCGCAAATGAAATTGAAGTTGACTCTGACCACCACGAAAAACTTTTCAAATTAATAGACGCCCTCGAAGATAACGACGACGTCCAAGAAGTCTATAATAATTGGGCTATACCAAGCGAGGACTAGGATGGAATTTGATATAGATAGGGTTGCATTTACAATCTTTGGCCTAGATGTCTATTGGTACGGGATAATAATTGTCACAGGCATCCTCGTTTCAGCGATTTTTGCAAAAAAAGAATTCGAAAGAAGGGGCTATAAGGCTGATATTGTTGATGATATCCTTTTTGCCATCCTTCCTATAGGAGTAATTGGTGCAAGGATTTGGTATGTGATTTTTGAATGGGACTACTATGGTGCTCACCCAAATGAAATTATTGACATCAGAGGAGGAGGTCTTGCCATCCAAGGTGGGATTATCTTTGGCTTAATCGCCCTATATATTTTTAGTAAAAGGCGTGACATACCAATGATTGACCTTACAGATATACTTTCTCCATCCCTTGCTTTTGCTCAGGCAGTTGGCCGTTGGGGAAATTTTGCCAATGCCGAAGCCCACGGTTATCCAACAGATCTTCCATGGGGAATTATTATTGATGGGGTCAAGGTTCACCCAACATTTTTCTACGAATCTTTTGGGGACTTTTTGATATTTTTATTTTTGGTTCTCTATAGAAAGAAAAATCCGTCTAAGGGTTTCATTTCAGGAATATATTTCCTTGCTTATGGCCTTGTCAGATTTTTTGTAGAAGGTTTGAGAACTGATTCCCTATATGTATTTGGCCTAAGAACAGCCCAGCTTGTTTCAATTGTATTTATGATTGTAGGAGTTTGTTTATTAATTTATGCCAAGAGGGAAAATCTCCCACCACATTTTTATAAAGAAAAGAAAAACATAAAAGAAGATAAGATTATCAAATTTAAATAAGAAAAAGCATTTGACCGGTTATAAAAACCGGTCTTTTTGTTTGCTTTTTTCTGCTAAATAGGATAAAATATAAGTGAAGTGGAAGATAGTGGTAAAAGGTGGTAAGAAATGTTCCTAGGTGAATACATTCATAAATTGGATAACAAGAATAGAATAATGATGCCTAGTGACTTTAGGGAAGATCTTGACGGATATTTCTACCTAACTAAGGGACCAGAGAAGTCTCTTATAGTTTATACCGAGGAAGAATTTCAGAAAAGATCAGCCGCCCTTGACCAACTAGTTTATGAAAATAAGAAAAATCGTGCCATAAAAAGGCTATTTTTCTCATCCACTGTCAAAGTCAACCTTGATAAGCAAGGGAGGATTTTGATCAACAAATCTTTGAAGGACTATGCCGGGATCTCAGATGAGGCCATGATAATTGGCAATAACACCACCATAGAAATATGGGATAAGGACATCTGGGATGAATATATAAATGAAGTCGAGGTGAATTTGTCCGATATTATGGACGAATAATATGAAATTTGAACATACACCAGTTCTCTATAGGGAATGTATAGAAAATTTAAATATAAAACCTGATGGAATTTATGCAGATTTGACCCTTGGTAAGGGAGGTCATTCTAAATTAATTTTAGAAAATCTTTCACCAAAGGGACTATTAATAGGCATAGACCAAGACAAAGCTGCCATTGAAGCGGCTTCAGAAAACCTAAAGGACTATGACAACAAGGTATTTTTCAATACTAATTTTGAAAACATAGGAAAGGTTTTAACTGAAGCAGGTTTTGATAAAATTGATGGTGCTCTAATGGACATTGGCGTTTCTTCGTATCAAATTGACAATCCAGAGCGTGGATTTTCCTATATGCACGATGGACCTCTTGATATGAGAATGAATAGGCAAAATGAGTTAACAGCAGAAATAATTGTCAATGAATACTCCCAGGATGAGCTTTCTAGAATATTTTTTGATTACGGTGAAGAAAGATTTTCCAAAGCCATAGCTAGAAATATTGTAAAAGCTCGCGCAACCGAAAGAATTAATACCACTTTCAAACTCCGAAATATTGTTATGAAATCTGCGAGATTTTCGGAAGTTCATCCTGAGAAGAGAGTATTTCAAGCCCTACGAATCGAAGTAAATAGGGAACTTGATGTCCTAACAAAGGCAATCGACACAATAATAGATTTTATTGATAAAGATGGCAGACTAGCGATAATTACTTTCCATTCTTTAGAAGATAGGATAGTTAAAAATAAATTTAAGGATTTGGCAACAGGGTGTATATGCCCGCCAGAAATCCCAGTCTGTGTATGTAATCACGAGGCTAAGGTAAAAATCATTACCAAAAAGCCAATTACAGCTAAGGCTGATGAACTAAAAGAAAATTCTAGGTCAAAACCTGCGAAATTAAGAGTATGTCAGAGGATATGATATGGCTGAACGTTTTGAAAAAAGATTAGTAAAAAATAATAATAAAAACCGTGTCAGACTAAAGGTTAAGGAAAAACCAAAGGTAATGAGGTCATACCAGGTAGATAAGCTCAGGAAAAGAGATAGGAAGGTAAAATACGCTATTTCTTTATTGGTTTTTGCCTTCATTGGAACTTTGACAACTCTTTTAATTATTAAGAGAATTAACTTGTCAAATGACAGATTTGAGTATAATAGACTACAGGCAGAAATTGTAAGCTACGAGCTCCAAAAAAATAGACTTCAAGATAATCTTGATGAGGCAATTGACCTAAACAGGATTCAAAGATATGCTATTGAAGAGATGGGCATGGTTTATAAAAATGACAAAAATAATTAACTGCCGTTAGGAATTATTATGGACAATATATATTTAATAACTATTATTGGCATTTTTTTGAGTATGGGACTTGGGAAAGTCATAATTCCCATGCTTGAAAGAAAGAAAATCGGTCAAAATATTAGAAAGGTAGGACCTCAAAGCCACATGGCAAAGGCAGGCACACCTACCATGGGTGGAATTATTTTTATAATAGTAGCTCTTGCTATGAGTCTAATTATTCTACCAAAAAATTTGGAAACTTTAATCTTAGTTATTTCTATGCTAGGATTTGGAGCGATTGGTTTTATTGATGACTTTAGAAAACTTGTTCTCCATCAATCTGAAGGTCTTAAACCTAAACAAAAATTGGTTTTGCAATTTGCTTTGGCAACCTTGATAACAATCTTAGCCTTTATTAACGACAAAGAATCTATAACCAAACTTTTAATACCATTTACAACTACCTACCTACCAGTGTCAGTCCTTGGTATTCCTATAATGATTTTTATAATTGTAGGAACTTCAAACGCCACAAACCTAACTGACGGGCTTGATGGACTCTTGGTAAGTGTGTCTATTCCAGTTTTTATAACTCTTGCAATTCTTGCAGGAAGTGGAACAAATAAATTATTTGCTGTAATTATGCTAGGCGCAATTCTAGGATTTTTAATTTTCAATTCAAATCCAGCCAGCGTTTTTATGGGAGATACTGGATCAATGGCTATTGGTGGAGCTGTAGTGGCCCTTGCCATTAACCTAAAAATTCCAATATATCTTGTGATATTTGGAGGAGTATATGTGATGGAGACCTTATCTGTAATTATTCAGGTAATTTCTTATAGGTATAGGAATAAGAAAAGAGTATTTCTAATGACACCTATCCATCATCATTTTGAATTAAAAGGTTATAAGGAGCAAAAAATTGTAGTAGGATTTATGATTTTATCTACGATCCTATGTCTAATTACTTTGGTGGCAATACTATGAAAAAAGTTTTAGTTTACGGACTCGGTGTAACAGGAATTTCTTCAGTTAAGGCTTTAGATAAGTTTGGATATGAAGTTTACACCTATGATAAAAATAAAAAAAATATTAAAGAACTTGAGGGCTATGACTATAGCCCTATTTCTGATGAAAATTTTGGAAAATACGACTTTGTTTTAAAATCGCCTGGAATCAAACCAAGTGATGATATTGTGAAAATTTTAGAAAAAGATAATGAAATAATATCTGATATAGAAGCAAGTCAGAGACTTTTTCCAGATAAGGAAAAAATTGCTATAACAGGCACAAATGGTAAGACTTCTACAACTTCTATGGTCACTCATATTTTAAATGAGTGTGGTCATCCTGCTTACGCTGTAGGAAATATCGGTGAGGGAATTTTGTGGCAGATGTATGATAAAAAAGGAGTTTTTGTAGAAGAACTTTCATCTTTTCAACTTCATGATACACAGACTTATAAACCACATATTGGTGCGATTTTAAATATTAAAGAAGATCACATAGATTGGCATGGATCTTTTGAAGATTATATAGATAGCAAATTAAAACTTGCGTCAAATCAAGATGAAAACGACTTTTTGGTTATTAACCACGAAGATGAGATAAGCCAGAACCATTTGGGAGATTTTAAGGCTCAAGTTTATGAGTTTTCAAGCCAAAATATGGTGGAAAGGGGTCTTTTCCTTGATGATAATAAAATCTGCTTTAGAAATGGCGGTTGTAATATTGCAGAAATCCTAGATGTTAGAGACTTATCTGTAATTGGAAACCACAATTACGAGAATGTTATGGCTGCGATATTGCTTACTTATTTGTATGGCTTAGATTTAGTTGATATTGTTAAAGCAGTAAAAACTTTCAAATCAATTTCCCATAGACTTGAATATGTGAGGACCCTTGATGGAATAGATTTTTACAATGATTCTAAGGGGACAAACGTAGATAGCTCTGTAAAGGCAATTGAAAGTTTTGATAGACCTATTCTTATAATTGCAGGTGGCTATGATAAGCATATAGATTACACAGATTTTGTAAAGGCCTTTAAGAAAAATGGCAAGATCATGGTTTTAATGGGAGCAACCAAGGAAAAATTAAGGCTTTTGTGCGAAAAATACCAGATTAAATATATTTTGGTTAAGGATATGAAAGAAGCAATTGATACAGCCTATGAAAACGGTGAAAAGGGCGATGTGGTCTTACTTTCTCCAGCTAGTGCTTCTTGGGATATGTATAAATCTTATGAGGTAAGGGGAGATGAGTTTAAGGCCCTTGTAAATAGATTGGAAGAAAAATGAGAGTAATACTATCAGGTGGTGGAACGGGTGGACATATCTATCCGGCCATTGCTATTGGACAAAAAATCATGGAAGAAAAACCAGATAGCCAGATAATTTATGTTGGAATTAAGGGTGGCCCAGAAGAGAAGATTGCTGCAAAAAATGGCTATGAATTTAAAGCTATTGAAGCTATGGGGATTCCTAGAAAAATCAATAAAAGGCTTTTTAAGGCCCTAGCCACAAACCTTAAGGGTTTTAAGGAAGCAAAAAAAATCATCAAAGATTTTAAGCCAGACCTTGTAATTGGAACAGGCGGTTATGTTTGTGCACCAATTTTATACCAAGCAAGCAAAGCAAAAATTCCATCAATTGTTCACGAATCAAATTCTTATCCAGGAATGGCTTCTAAATTTTTATCAAAAAAAGTCGACAGGGTTTTAATTTCCTACAAGGAAGCTGCCGCACATTTTAAAAACAAAGACAATATTGTAGTTACAGGAAATCCAGTTAGGAATAATTTTGATTTGTCATTTACGGATGAAGACCTAAATCAACTAGGCATTGACAAATCTATTCCAGTTGTATTTTCATTTGGCGGATCAAATGGGTCTTTCGCCTTAAATAAGGCGGTTATAGAAATGAGCGGGGATTTAAATGGAGAATTTTATCTCCTCCACCAAACAGGAAATAGGTTTTATGATGATTTTCTTAATAAGGCTCATAAATCGAAATACCTTAAAGCCTTTGCTTATATAGATAATATTGATTTGTTCTATGGGGTATCAGACTTAGTCATTGCTTCAAGCGGAGCTATGAGTTTGGCTGAAATATCTTCTGTTGGTAGACCTTCGATTTTGATTCCAAAAGCCTACACAACTGAAAACCATCAGGAATACAATGCCCGTACCTATGTCGATCATGGAGCAAGTCTTATGATTTTAGAAAAAGATTTATCTGGCTCCCTCCTAAAAAAAGAGATTATGAGTATAATAAAAGATAGAGAAAAAATTAAGCAAATGGGGGAGAAGGCTTACGACCTTGCTGATGAAGATGCCTTAGACAAGATTTACCAGCAAATCGAAGAGCTAATATAGATGACAAATAAAAACGACGATAGGTTAGTAAAAAAAGGATCTAGAGTATTTAACAAAAAATATATAGCCAAAAAACGCAGTTTGGAAGAAGAAAAAAGAGGGAATTCGAAAGTCTTTATTTTTCTCTTAGTTTTGGCTTTTTTATTGGGAGTTTTTTACAATCTCTACACCCACCCTTTTATGAAAATCCAGGATATATACATAAATGGAAATAGGGTTACAGAGGATACTGAGATTATAAAAAAACTTAAGTCACCTCTAGGCAAAAATATTTTATTATATAATCCGACTAAGTACGAAGAAGATATAGAAAATTTAGAGTATATAAAATCGGCCAAGGTGAGGAAGGTTTTTCCAAAGATGTTATCTGTTAAGGTTGAAGAAGATTTTCCTATGTTTGTAATTAAAAAATACGGCAAGGAAATTATTGTGACAAATAACGGATTGGTTACAGATAAAAAGCCTTATAGCAAGGAGGCGAAGCTTATAGAAATAAAAACCAAGGGTGTAGAAACTACTCTCGGCCAAAGTTTCACTTCATCACAGGCAATAGGGGATTTTATCAAAGAATTGCAAGCTTCCTCTTTAATAGGGAGCCTAAGCCAATTAAATTTGGAAAATAAGCTTGATATTGGTATAATGATACAAGATATTGAGGTTAAATTTGGCGATTTAAATAATATTTCTTATAAAATTAAATTGCTGGAGAAAATTTTACAAGACATTAAAAGCAAGGGACTAGAAGCTGTAAGCATCAACTTAAACAATGGAGATAATCCTCTTGTGGTTGTAAAATAGAAGTCTTTTAGTAAAAATCTTAATAAGTAGAATAAAACAATGGGGGATTTTATGGCAAATATTAACATTGATATGGACAACAACTCTTTAGCTAAGATTAAAGTTATAGGAGTTGGTGGTGGTGGCAACAATGCTATCAGCAGAATGAGAGACAACGGACTATCAGGAGTAGAGTTTTTAGCTCTAAATACAGACCTACAAACTCTTCAAGAATCAAACGCAGATTTAAGACTACAAATTGGTGAAAAGCTAACTAGAGGTCTTGGTGCTGGTGCAAATCCAAGTGTTGGAGAAAAAGCAGCAGAAGAATCTAAGGGCGAGATTGAAGAAGCAATCAAGGGCGCTGACATGGTATTTATCACAGCCGGTATGGGCGGTGGTACAGGTACAGGTGCAGCTCCAATCGTAGCTCAAGTTGCTAAGGAAATGGACATCCTAACTGTAGGTGTAGTTACAAAACCATTCACATTTGAAGGTAGAAAAAGAGCAACTCAAGCAGAAGCAGGTATTGAAAAACTTAAAGAAAATGTAGATACACTTATCACTATTCCAAATGATAGACTTTTACAAATTGTAGAAAAAAGAACTTCAATGGTTGAAGCTTTCCAAATGGCTGACCAAGTACTTATGGATGCTGTTAGCGGTATTTCAGAGCTAATCGCAGTTCCAAATGTAATCAACCTTGACTTTGCTGACGTTGAATCAATTATGAGTGATCAAGGTATTGCTCACATGGGAATCGGCAGGGCAAGCGGAGAAAATAGAGCTGTTGACGCTGCTAAAGCTGCAGTTAATTCTCCACTACTTGAAACAAGCATTGACGGAGCAAACGCAGTTCTTCTTAACGTAACAGCTGCAGAAGTTGGCTTAATGGAAGCAAACGAAGCTGCAGAATTAATTAGAGAATCAATTGACTCTGATGCAAACATCATCTTTGGTGTTGGCCAAGATGAATCTCTAGGAGATGAAATCAAGATTACTGTTATCGCAACAGGTTTTGACAACAGTTCTAGATCTCGTAGGGCTGATAGAAATTCTAACAGAGCTGATGAACTAAGAGCTCCACAAAGAAATTCCCAAGCAAACCAACAAAGAAAATCATCAAATCCATTTGATGATATAGATCTTCCAGACTTCTTAAAATAAGATGAGATGTCCCTATTGCAACTCAACAAATACTAGGGTAGTTGACTCAAGGTCGACAGATGACGACAGGGCCATCCGTAGGAGAAGGCTTTGCGAAGATTGTGACAAGAGATTTTCAACCTACGAAAGGTATGAAGATTCTACAGTCATGATAATAAAAAAGGATAATACTAGAGAAGCCTTTGACCCAAGAAAGGTCATATCAGGTATAGTGAAATCCTGTCAAAAACGTCCAGTATCTATGGATCAAATAGAAGAAGTAGCAAAAAATATCGAAACCAAAGTCAACCACACTGGTAAAAAGGAAGTGACCTCAACATATATAGGCGAGCTTGTCATGGATGAGCTAAAAGACCTTGATTCTGTAGCCTATGTCAGATTTGCTTCTGTATATAGGGAATTTAAGGATTTGGAGTCCTTCTATGAGGAGATTATAAATTTAAAAGATGATAAAGGTGCTAATTCTTAGCATCTTTTTTCTTTAAGGAAGAAGAATGGATTTATTTGAACTAAATAGAAAAATTGAATTAGAAAAATCTGCCCCTCTAGCTGATAGGCTTAGGCCAAAAAGCCTAGATGCCTACATAGGTCAAGACCACTTGGTAGGAGAGGGCAAAATCATAAGAAGGATGATTAAGGCGGATAGGATTTACTCTTGTATTTTTTATGGGCCGCCAGGAGTTGGAAAGACTACCCTAGCAAAGATTATCTCAAACTCAACCAACATGGCTTTTGAGGAAGTCTCAGCTGTGGCAAGTGGGATATCTGACCTTAAGGAAAAAATCCAGATAGCCAAGGATAACCTGTCCTACGAAAATAAGAAAACCATATTATTTGTAGATGAGATCCATAGGTTTAATAAGAGCCAGCAAGATTATCTCTTACCTTTTGTGGAAGATGCAACAATTATCTTAATTGGCGCAACAACAGAAAATCCTTATTTTGAGGTAAATAAGGCTTTGATTTCAAGGATGTATGTCTTTGAATTAAAAGAACTAACAGAAAAAAATCTTAGTGATTTGATTGACCTTGCCCTAAATACTGATGAGGTTTTAAAAAATAAAAACATAATCCTGAGCCAATCTGCTAGGGATAAGTTAATAAAATATTCAAATGGTGATTCTAGGGCCCTTTTAAACTCCTTGGAAATCGCCATATTTTCAGAAAATGAAAAAGATGGTAGAATAGAAATAGACTCTGAAACTATAGAGAATTCTACAACAAAAAAGATTGCTGTTTATGATAAAAACGGCGATAGGCACTACGATACTATATCGGCCTTTATCAAGTCGATGAGGGGGTCAGATATAGATGCAAGTTTGTATTATTTGGCAAAAATGCTAGTTTCTGGGGAAGATATTAAATTTATCGCAAGAAGGATGATAATTTTTGCGGCAGAGGATATATCAAACGCAGATCCTTTTGCCCTGGTTTTGGCAAATTCGACTTTTGAGGCGGTAAACAAGATAGGTATGCCTGAAGCAAGGATTATCCTTGCCCAAACGGTAACCTACTTAGCAGCAGCAATAAAGAGTAATTCAACTTATCTTGCGATTGATAAGGCCATTGACTTTGTAAGGACCAACCAGGATAAGACCGTACCAAACAAATTAAAGGATAGCCATTACGCAGGAAGTAAAAATCTGATTACAGAAGAATACTTATATCCGCACGACCACGGTGGTTATGTAGACACAAACTACTTGCCAGATGATTTCGCTGGTGAAAAATTTTACCAGGCAAAATATTTAGGCTATGAAAAAGAAATGATCGAAAGATTAGAAAAAATAAAGGAAGGCAAAAATGAAGATTAGAGAATTAATGAGAGAAGCGGGAAGCTACATTGATAAGGAAGTAAAAATCGAAGGTTGGATAAGAAACTCAAGATTTAGCAAAAACGTAGGTTTTATCGACCTAAATGATGGTTCTACTTTTAAGAACCTACAAGTTGTAGTTGGTAAAGAAATCGAAAACTACGACGAACTTGACAAGCAACACCTATCTGCATCTTTATGTGTAGAAGGAAAATTTGTAGCAACAGGTAATAACAAAAATCCTTACGAAATCCAAGCTACTAAGGTCATCGTTTTAGGTGAATCATCAGAAAAATTCCCAATTCAAAAACAAAGACAAACCTTTGAATTTATGAGAACTATCCCACATCTTAGACCAAGAACAAATACCTACAGGGCTGTTTTTAGACTTCGTTCAATCCTAGCCTTTGGTCTTCATAAGTTCTTCCAAGAAAGAGACTTTGTTTATGTAAACCCACCAATCATCACAGCTAGCGATGCTGAAGGTGCAGGCGAGATGTTTAACGTAACAACAATAGACCCTAATGATCCACCAAGAAGAGAAGATGGTAAAGTTGATTACAATAAAGACTTCTTTAGCAAAAAATCTTATATGACCGTATCTGGTCAGCTTGAAGCAGAAGACTATGCCCTTGCTTTTGGTAATGTTTATACTTTTGGTCCAACTTTTAGGGCAGAAGTGTCAAATACACCAAGGCATGCTGCAGAATTCTGGATGCTAGAGCCTGAAATGGCCTTTGCTGACTACAATGTCTGCATGGATACAGCTGAAGATATGATAAAATACGCAATTGACTATATCCTAGAAAATGCCAAAGACGAAATGGAATTTTTCAACCAATGGATTGACAAGGGCTTAATTGAAAGATTAACAAAACTTCGTGATTCTGAATTTGCAAGAATTACCTATACAAAGGCAATCGAATTACTAAAAGAATCTGGCGAAAAATTCGAATTCCCAGTTGAATGGGGCATGGACTTACAAACAGAACACGAAAGATACCTATCAGAACAAATAGTAGGCGGGCCAGTATTCGTAACAGATTATCCAAAAGACATCAAGGCCTTCTACATGAAGAGAAACGACGACGGCAAGACTGTTGCTGCTTTTGATATGCTTGTGCCAGGTGTTGGCGAATTAATCGGTGGATCTCAAAGAGAAGAAAGATACGACGAGCTTGTAAAATCCATGATTGATAATGGCTTAAAACCAGAAGAATACCAAAACTACCTTGACCTAAGAAGATTTGGTACAGTTGTTCACTCTGGATATGGTCTAGGTTTTGAAAGAGCTATGATGTATGTAACAGGCATGAAAAACATCAGAGACGTGATTGCCTACCCTAGATATGTAAACGCCTTTGCAAGGGAAAATTAGGAGGAAAGATGAGGGAATATAATCCAAATGCCATTGAGAAAAAATGGCAAAAGATATGGAAAGAAGAAAAAACTTTTAAATCCGAAATAGATCCAAATAAAAAGAAATTTTACCCACTTGTAGAATTTCCTTATCCATCAGGCCAAGGCCTTCACGTTGGCCACCCACGTCCATACACAGCTATAGACGTTGTGGCTCGTAAGAGAAGACTTGAGGGAGAAAATGTAATCTATACCATGGGTTGGGATGCCTTTGGCCTTCCAGCAGAAAACTATGCAATAGAAAACAAAATCCACCCAGCTATTATTACAGAAAAAAACATCGACCACTTTAGGGGCCAAATGGAATCTATTGGTTTCTCATTCGATTGGGATAGGGAGATAAATACAACAGATCCAGAATATTATAAGTGGACCCAATGGATATTCCTACAAATGTATAAGATGGGTCTTGCCTATAAGTCTGAAACATCAGTAAACTGGTGTCCATCTTGTCTTGTTGGCCTTGCTAACGAAGAAGTAGTTGACGGCAAGTGTGAAAGATGTGGGGCAGATGTTGAGCATAAGCTTAAAAATCAATGGATGCTAAAGATAACTGCCTATGCAGATAGGTTGATTGATGACCTTGAAGGAGTTGATTTTGAAGATAGGATAAAGACTAGCCAAATCAACTGGATTGGTAGAAGCCACGGTGCAGATGTTAATTTCAAAATCAAGGGCAAGGAAGAAAAGCTAACAGTTTACACAACCAGACCTGACACAATTTTTGGTGTATCTTACATGGTTGTATCCCCTGAACACCCAATCCTTGAAAAATATAAAGATGAAATTAAAAACTACGATGCAATTGTAGAATATCAACACCAAGCAAGTCTTAAATCTGATTTTGAAAGATCAGAATTAAATAAGGATAAGACAGGTGTTATGATTGATGGTTTATCTGCAATTAATCCACTAAATGAAAAAGAAATTCCAATTTGGGTTTCTGACTATGTTTTAATGGGTTATGGTACAGGTGCTATCATGGCAGTTCCTGCCCACGATGAACGTGACTTTGAATTTGCTAAGAAATTTGATATGCCAATTGTCCGTGTCTATGACTCAGAAGAAGACCTTCCTGTAACAGACATCGAAAAAGGTATTTCAATCAATTCTGATTTCCTAAATGGACTTACTGCAAGCGAGGCTAAGAAAAAAGCTATTGAATATATAGAAGAAAAAGGCCTTGGCAAGGCTAAGACAAACTTCAAACTTCGTGACTGGGTATTTTCTAGACAAAGATATTGGGGCGAGCCAATTCCAATGGTTTATTGTGATGACTGCGGTTGGGTGCCAGTAGATGAAAAAGACCTACCAGTAAAATTACCTGAAATTGAGTCTTACACACCAACAGCCACAGGTGAATCCCCACTTGCAAAGATTGACGAATTTGTAAACACAACCTGTCCTCACTGCGGCAAGCCAGCCAAAAGAGAGACAGATACCATGCCACAATGGGCAGGATCTTCTTGGTACTACCTAAGATATGTAGATCCACATAACAAGGAAGCTCTTGCAAGCAAGGAAGCAATTGATTATTACACACCTGTTGATTGGTACAACGGAGGAATGGAACATACTACTCTCCACTTACTTTATTCAAGATTTTGGCATAAGGTCCTATACGACATTGGAGTTGTTCCTACCAAAGAGCCTTACATGAAGAGGACAAGCCACGGCATGATCCTAGGTCCTGATGGACAAAAGATGAGTAAATCACGTGGAAATGTAATTAATCCAGATGATATCATCAGAGATTTTGGTGCAGATACACTTAGGACTTATGAAATGTTCATGGGAGACTTCTCGTCAGTTGCAAAATGGTCAGATGAGGGAGTCAAGGGCTGTAGGAAATATCTTGAAAGAGTTTATAACCTTCTAGACCTAGTGGAAGATGGAGATGATTATTCTAAAGAATTAGAAATCCTAACCAACCAAACAATTAAAAAGGTAAGCGAAGATTATGAAAACCTCAAGTTTAATACAGCTATAGCTCAATTAATGACTTTATCAAATGAGATGAGATCACTTGGAAAAATTACTAAAAAAGATTTCAAGACCTACATTACTTTATTAAATCCAGTTGCTCCTCACCTTACAGAAGAGCTTTGGGAAATGGCAGGCTTTGAAGGAAGGTTAACAGATACTACTTGGCCTACTTATGATGAAAACAAGCTAAGTCTTGATACAGTAGACCTACCAGTTCAAGTTAATGGCAAGATGCGTGGCAAGATTACAATTTCAAAAACAGCTACCCAAATAGAAGCCCTAGCCCTTGCTAACCTAGATAAAAACGTAAATACCTATATCAAAGATAAAGAACTTAGAAAGGTAATCTACGTTCCAGGAAAGATATTAAATATAGTTGTATAAAAAATAAAATCCATTGACCGAGTCTGGTCTTTGGATTTTTCTTTGTAAAATTTCTATCTTTACCAAATCTTCACAAAAGTATGGTATCATAATGTAGTAATTGACAGATGGGAAAGATAGGTGTATGATAGCACTACATACATCATACAGCGGAGTAAATATGGAAAAGTTTGTAAAAGATCAAATTTTTAATATAATAGGGGCAATCCTCTTAATCTTGGGTATTATCCTGGGTTTTGTAGGCTTCCACAAGGGATACTTTAATTCTCTTGATACTTTTAGGGAGTTAATTTTGGCCAAGGGAGCTTGGGCACCTATTGTTTTTATGGGCCTACAAATAGTTCAAATAATCGTGCCGGTAATACCAGGTGGTCTTACCTGTGTTGCAGGAGTGGTGATTTTCGGAGCCTTTTGGGGATTTATTTATAACTACATATCAATATGCCTAGGATCTATACTTGTATTTTTCATTTCAAGAACCTTTGGTAGGTCTATTGTAATAAGAATATTTGGTGAAGAACTTTATGATAAGTATAAGGGAAAACTAAATGAAGATAGGTACGACAAGTTTTTTGCTCTTGCGATTTTCTTGCCAGTTGCACCAGATGATTTTTTATGCTACCTAACAGGTCTTACTGAAATGTCTGTAAGGAAATTTGTTGCAATCATTCTTCTTTGCAAACCCCTTAGCATTTTTGCTTATTCTATGGCCTGGGCCCTTGGTTTTGACTTTTTAATTAAAAAATATTTGTAGGAGAAATAATGAAATTTGAAGATTTTTTAATATTTTTATTCCCAGCCTACTTTGTAATAGTTGGCTTCATTTCAAATATGATAAAGGATAAGCCCATTGATAAAAAATACGGCTATAGGACAGAACTTTCAATGAAGTCCAAGCAAAACTGGTATTTTGCAAATTCTTTTATGGCGAAAGGTTCCTTTGCCCTTGCCTTTATCTTTATGGTTTTGGGTTTAGTCTTGAATAATTTTGCCGATATGACAAGGTATAGGAGGATTTTATTTATTATAATAGAATTTATGTCCTATATAATTTTAGGAATTACACTTGAAAATAGGCTTAAGACAGCCCACAAAAAATAGGAGGAGATATGTTAAGATTACTTGTTTATTTTTTACTTGCCTTGGGGATTATACTATTAATTTTTGGAACTATTCGCAAGTATAAGGAAAGTCGAGATAAGTTAGATTTATTTGAGATAATCGGTCTTATTCTTATGCTACCCCTTCCTATAGTAATGATACTTGATAGATTTATCCACTAAAAAGCTCTCTAACTTGGAAATTCCAAGCTGGAGAGCTTTTTAAGAGAGTAATATACTTAACTTTTTAAGGCTTTTCTATATAAGTTTTTAGATAAGCGTATAAAAAGTAAAAGGCAAATGAAATTCCTATGTGGCCTATGCCAGCAATTCCTGATATGGCTGCGCTTATGGCATTATTATCTAAGCCATAGATTTGATAAAAACCTCTTGCAATTAGGGTTCCTATGACTAATATCAAAGAAAAGTTATAGGTATTGAAAAATCTTTTTTCTTTTTTGTCTTCTTTTAGATCAAAACTTTTAGCAAATAAGCTTAGGATTATAAATAAAACAAAGCCTAATACTAGGGTATGGGTGTGGGCAAGTCCTAAATTTGTAGGGCCTCTAAAGCCAATAATCCTTGTATATTCCCTGTAAAAAGCTCCTATAAATAAGCCAAAAAGGGCGTAGATGAATGATGTCTTAAAGTATTTTTTTGTCATTTTTTTCTCCTTTCATAGCCTTATATCCAATTAAAACTGTCCAGATATAGGCGCAAGTTTTTGGCACCATGAGAGCGCCTATGGCTGGTAAGACCTGTTCAAAAAGCACAACTGGTAAATAAAAACCAAAGCTTAAAACAATGGTTAGCCAAAGATTTTTAAAGGCAGTGTCTTTTCTTTCCCTTGATTTTTGGTAGAATATTATAATTATAATTAGACCCATTATTGTAAAGGGAATGTTCCTATAAATGCCCCAGATAAGTGGGGATGGGCTGGTTAAAAATTTATTTTCTGGACAGAGAACTAGTAAAATCCTCAAGACTGCTAGGGCCCAGATAGTGAAAGTAAGTCCTTTTTTATTTTTAATCTTATAACGCTCTCTCCAAACGTAGTAGAGGATGAGGTAGAAAATCGTCATAGTTATGGAAGTGATTAGTTTGCCAAGGCCAAGTGATCTTGTGAAAGATTCAAGACCTGTGGTATTTAGGGCTATGGCACGAGGTATTAGATGAAAGGCATCACCAAAGCCTAAAACCAGGGCCATTAGACCGAATAAATAGTATACTCTATCAAATTTTCCTTCTTTGAGCATTTTTGTGCCGAGAAATATTACTGTTCCTAGGTAAAAAATATCAAAAATTGTTTCAAATAATGCTTGCATATAAACTCCTTACTGAACATTGTTCATTTTATTGCCTTATAAATCCCGCTTCAAATAGCGGGTTAATATAAGGTCTTTTTTACAATTTTTAATAGCAAGTCTTTGTTATAATTTTTATCAACTATAAAACAAAGGCTAGTTGACAGGATAAATTCAACCAAATCATCCTTAGTAAAGTCATCGTCAAAAGCATCTTTTTTGATATTGGGATCCTTATCCAGGATATAAATCAAATTTTCCCTGAGTTTTTCGATGTAGGTTGCCATTGAGTCCTTGGCCTTGCCGATGCTCTGTGATTTAAAACTTAGGGAGTGGATGGTAAAAAAGTTTGGATACTTTTCTATGCCAAGACTTAGGTGGGTAAAAATATCCGACAGGTATTTCAAAAAGTCATCGGCTCCCTGGTCGTGCTCTTCTATTCGGAATATATCTTCCCAAACACTTTCTATAGTTGAAATCATAAGGTCATCCTTGGATGAAAAGTAGTTATAGATTGTACCTACTGCAAGGTCACATTTTTTTGCTAACTTCCTTATGCTTAGGGCATCTAAGCCTTCGCTTGCAACCAAATCTCTAGACTCTTTAAGGATTTTTTCTTTGGATATAATCATATATGACTCCTAGATGAACATCGTTCATTATCATTATAAGGTGAAATTTTTACTTGTCAAGATTTTTTTTATTTCTTAATTCATCATAGTGGGTTTTTCTTTTAGGATTTTCCTTAAACCAACCCTTAAGAACTCTTTGTTCTTGCTCAATAACTTCACCAATTGACCAAAAACAGCAACAGGCAATTACACCAGCAAAGATGCTAGGGATAAGAGATTTGATGTAAAGGGAAAGGGCAACAAAAATTATACCAAATAAAATAAAAAATTTGTTAACCTTCCTCCCAAAATAATATTCGCCCTTGATCACGAGGGGATGAAAAATTCCTATTAAAAAAAATGTCACGACGCCAATAATAATTCCTTCCATAATTCCTCCTTTAATAATTATCATATATATTGAAAAATTGGTCAAATATTTAAGAAAACCCTTAAAATTAAAGAATGTAAAAGGGTTTTTACATAAAAAAACTTGAGTGTAAAGTGATATAGATAGACTAAATAAATAAAATTTTTTAATATAGACTTAGGAGGTAAGAATGAAAATCGGAGATAAATTAAAAAATGCCAGGTTAAAAAAATCCATGACCCAAGAAGAAGTTGCAGAAAAACTTTTTGTCTCCAGGCAGTCAATTTCAAATTGGGAAAATAACAAAACATATCCTGACATTGGAAATGTAATCGCTCTTTCTGACTTATACCAAATAAGTCTTGATGAGCTCTTAAAAGGGAGTGATAATTTTATGAAACACTTAGAAGAATCAACAAACATTGTAGAATCAAACAAAAAACTCATTTTTATTATAGTAATTGCTTTAATAGCAATGATTATAATGGCACTTTTTACAGAATTTTTGCCAGAAAAAGTATTTTTAATTTCAATATTTAGCCTTGCAGTAATAGTAACAGGCTTAGTTTATAGTGAGATTATTAAAAGATTTTAGGAGAAAGATATGGATATAAAATTAATAATAATGATAATTAGTGGGGCAGTCTTTGTGGTTGGTGGTTTTATCCTCCAATATAATATCTATCAAATGACCCAAATAGATGCAAAAGCGAGGGGGCTTAAACACCCTAGATTATTGGGGGTCTTAAATATTTCAGGCAATAATGGCAATGCTTTTTTGCTAGCATATTTAATTGGTAGGAAAAAATACCCAATACAAAATATTTCTAGTAAGGATTTGGCAGATCTAGAATCCTATAAGAAAAAATCTCTCCTTGCCTTATCAATGAACCTTATAGCATCTTTAGTTTTTGTAATAGCTTTTATATACTATAAGGGGATGACATTATAAAGACTTAAAAAGCTTAGGCAATTTCTCGCCTAAGCTTTTTTCTATACATATAATTCTGCTTGCGTTGTGAACATCTCTTTATAGAGGCCGTCCTCTTTTATTAATTGTTCATGGGTCCCGTTTTCTGTGATTTTTCCAGCATCACAGACAATTATTCTATCTGCATATTTGGTAGACGATAGTCTGTGGGAGATGAAAAGCGAAGTTTGCCCTTTAGAAATTTTTAGCATATTTTCAAAGATTTCCTGTTCACTTCTTGGGTCTAGGGCGCTGGTTGGCTCATCCATGATAAAAAACTTTCCTTCATGGAAGATTGAACGGGCCAGGGCGATTTTTTGACCGATGCCACCTGATGGCTCGACAGATTTATCTGAGAAAAGATAGGTAAGGAAGGTATCTTCCTTTTCTACTTGTTTTCCTATCCAATCCGATAAATTCAAGATGTCAAAGGCCCTATCCATATCCCTGTATTCATCATCGCTGATATCTTCCTTTAGTTTACTAGTAATATTTTCACTAATCCTAAAAGGAAAGAGCCTAAAGTCTTGGAAGGTAGGGGATAAGATTTCATAATATTTTTTTGTTGAAATCTCAGATATATCTATATCGTTTAGGTAGATATGGCCCTCAGTGGGTTCGTAAAATTTACACAAGAGTTTTACTATTGTTGATTTGCCAGCTCCGTTTTTGCCTACAAGTGCAAGGGTTTCTCCATTTTTTATTTCAAAGGAACAATCTTTTAGGACATAATCTTCACTTGCTGGATACTTAAAGGATACATTTTCAAATCTTATCCTAATCTCATTTGTATCAATATCTGTAATTTCTCCCTTATCAAGCAGGCCTTCTTCCATTTCAAGGAAATTGAAAAATACATCAAGTTGGGAATTTACAGAAATAACCTTAGCGTAGTTTTGCTGGATGAGATTAGTTGCGTTTATAACCTGGATTAGGGAGTTGAAGTACATGGTGAAGTTTGCAAGGCTAATTGTCTTATCGATTAATTTATAGGTTAGGTAAATTAATGTGAGAATTATTGATCCATTTGCACTTACATTCATAATCCCAGTGTAGATTCCGTTTTTGTTGAAGTAGTCGGTTGATGATTTAATCATCTCATTTTGGTAGTAATCAGCTTTTTCAAGAACTAATTCTTGACCATCATAGATTTCAATGTCTTTAAAATATCTTAGATCTGATGCAAAATTAGCAAAAAACCTGTATGACCTTAGGTCAGAGATGTTATTTTCTTGGTATTTTAGTTCGTTTTCTTTAATTAGTGTCACAATTTTCTTGTTTATCAAAACTAACAAAACCAACAAGATAATGATAGCAGGATTTAGCTTTACAAGTATTCCTAAAGATAAGATTCCTGTTATCACTGCCGATATTACTAAGACAATTATGTCATAAAGGGTGTACATTTCCCAAACGGCATAGTGGGCCTGCTCCATCATGTCCTGGATTTCTTTGGAGTCGGATTTTTCTATGGGTAGTCTTAGGGATTTTTTTGCTATCTTAAAGGTGAGTTTGTCTGACATATCTTCAAAGGTGAGAGTCAGATAATTGTTTAGCCATCTATAGGTTACTTCTTTGATAAAACCTAGGACTATAACCAAGAGGCCAATGCCTAGACAAAATGAAATTCTTTTTTGTCCCATAAGCTCATCTATAATTAGCTTTGGAGCGAAGATATTTATAAGAGGCAAGAACCCAAGGACTAGGTTTGTTATAATGACTTTGAGGGTAAAACCTGGGCGGTAGGTGTCTATTAATTTAAAAAGTTTTCTTATATTTTTCATAGGACCTCCTTGTAATTGTCTGCTTGGAGATTATAGAGGTCTTTATAATCCTCACAAGTATTCATCAGCTCATCATGAGTCCCATTTGCGAGAATCTTACCGTCTTTAAGATAAATTATCCTGTCACAAAACTTAGTCGATGCCAGTCTGTGGGAGATAAAAATCGAAGACTTATCTTTGGTGAGATTATCGTAGAGCATATAAAGCTCTCTTTCGTTAAGGGCATCAAGTTGAGCTGTCGGCTCATCTAGAATAAGAAGCTTAGCCTTAGATTTTGCAATAGCTCTGGCTAAAAATAGTCTTTGCTTTTGACCACCAGATAAATCAACCCCGTCATTATCCAGAATCCTTAGAAGAGTCTGGTCATCTTTTTTATCATATTTTTTTATGATTTCATCTAGGTGGGTCATCTTGTAAATATCGTCTATATCTCTATTCTCAGTTGACATTAGGATATTTTCCTTAAAGGAAAATGGCAAGAGATTTGAATCTTGAAAGACAGCTGAAATTAGCTTTTTATAGTCTATGTGTGAATCTTTTATATCTTCTCCATTTATTAGAATCTTGCCTTGTGTTGGCTCATAAAGACCTGCGAGAAGTAGGGCGAGTGTTGATTTACCTGCTCCATTTTCCCCTACAAGAGCAATACTTTCGGAGTCTTTTATCCTTAAATTTATGTCTTTTAAAACATAGTCATCTGTACCTGGATATTTAAAAGAAACATAGTCAAGGACAATTTCTACTTGTTCTGGATAAATTTCTTGTTTTTGGTCCTTATAGACATCTGTAATCTTAAAAAATGGCTTAAACATAGTGAAGTTTCTCCTGATATCAGAAAAAACCCACATGGTCTGGTGGTTAAAGGCAATAAATGCGAAAATCGCTGTAAAATAGACATAGAAAGATGCTATAGAAATTCCACCTACAATAAGGCCTGTCATTAGCCAATAAATAATAAGACCGTCTCTGATTAGGTTAAAAATATTTGCCAAGGTAAAAATTATTAGAGTCTTTGTGTTAACTTTTCCGAGGCGATTTATCCTATCTTTATTTGTTTTGCCATAATAAGATTTAAATATCCTTATGGTATCGAAAATCAAAATATCTTGCTTAGATAGGGGAGATTTCATTTCGTTATTAAGCTTTGCAAACTTATCCCAATTTGGACTCACTTCGTCCCAGTATCTGTTATAAGATTTTGGGACTTGGTTTAAAAGTGCCCAAGAAAGGCCAGTTAGGATTAGTGTTGTGATTAAGACCCAAAGATCCATTGTAGTAAAAATCCACAAAAATCCACCGATAGAAATCATCATGGAAAAGACATTTGGTAGATCCATCATAATGCCACCAGCTCCGAGCCAAGGCGATTCTACAGCCTTCATGGCATCACTTATTTTTTCGGATTCTTTCTTTTCTTTTTTAAGAGCGTAGGGTAGGTAGAGCGAATACTCTGTGATCATATTCATTAGCTTATAGCGGACGTGGTTCATCCTCATCCTGTAATTGCCCATAACAAAGGCATCAAAAAAGCTAATTAATGAAGAAATAAAAAATAAGCCTATGAAAAACATGGGAAAAACTTCAGGATTTCCTTGGTAGTTTTCTAGTATATAGGCAGGCGAAATAATCCATAAGAAGGGTTTGATCCCTACAAATAGACCGTAAAGTGCGATTAGTAAAAACATAATTGGCTCCAAATGAGCCATCTTTTTAATCAAAAATTTAAATTCTTTCATAGTGCCGAAAATTCGGCATCCTCCTTGGTTTTTCATATGTAAGTCAAGGAGCTATCCTTACTTACTAGTTACGGGTTTTCTTTCCTTTTCTTAATTTTGTCATTTTTCTTTTCTCCTTTCTTTAAACTTCTAATAATTTACCACGGTAGAATATTTATGTCAAATATTTATCTACCAGTAGCAAAGGAAATGATAGTATTTTTTCCTTCTTTTCTGATGTCTAAAACCTTAAATCTCCTGATTTTATAAGTATTATCAAAATTGATATAAGAATTAATCACAGTGCCAAGACCTGCCACTTCTGTAATTCCTGCTTTTGTTGTGATAGGTAGGTTAGAATCGATGGCGTAATTTATCATCTCATCGAAAAGCTCAGCATCTATATCAGATGTGCAATCTAATAGGGTAATATAAGCCTTATCTTCGCTTAGAAATAAGTTTGTTTTAACATTACCATAAAATCCTTCTAGGAAAATTTGAAAGAGAATGTAGGCTGTATTGTAGGATAGGTTTCTGTATCTTAAAGCCTTATCAACAATTAATTCGATTGTTTCTTCTGTGTATTTGCCTTTTACAGAAATAAGGTCTTTGCCTTTATTTTCCTTGACTTCGACAACCTCAAGACCTCCTGCAGTCTTGTAATCGTTTATCAAAAAATCATCACTAGGCATAAAGATAGTTTTTTCTACAAGAAGCTGGCTAATATTATTTTTAAATCTCTTATCTTTCACTTCTGCGGTGAAATTTAAAATTTCTGGATATTTTTCGTAAATTTTCATGATTTTCTCCTCTAATCTATTATATCATATGATATAATGAAATAGAGGTTTTTATGAAAAAAAGAATCATCCCTTTTCTTTTGGGCTTAATCCTTGGAATTCTGGGCTTTATTAATTTTGAAAATGTGAATATCCTTTTTTGGGGACTTATTTTTGGAACCCTTTTTTTATTTTTTTATAGGAAAAGCAAAGAATATGCCATATTTTTTCTTGCAATCCTTGTAGGCTTTTCTCTGGCTAGTCTTAAATTTTATAGGATTAATCCAAAGGAAAGTAAGAATGTAAATATAAATTTTACTATAATTGATAAAAAGATGAGCAAAAACTCATTAAGATATACGATTAAAATTGATGAAAATGGGAAAAAAGCCTTCATGTTTGATGAAAATGACTTTGATATTGGTGATCAAATCTCATGTGCTGGAGACCTTAAGCTTGTAAGGAGAAATACCAATCCAAATCTCTTTTCTTATAGGTATTATGCTATATCAAAGGGAATTGGTCTTGAATTTAAGCCTAGAAACTTAAATCAAGAAGTGACAAGGACTAGGTCTTCGAATATTTTCCTAAGTCTAAGAAGATCTTTTACAGCTTATGTAAATAGGATTTTTAGGAGAAATTTATCCAAAGATTCTGCTGACTTTGTTATTTCGGTAATTTTGGCGGACAATCTTTTTGAAAAGGGAGATATAAATAAGCTTGGTCTTGCTCATATCCTTGCTATTTCAGGCTTTCACTTAAATCTCTTGATGAATTTTATGGTTTTAATCTTATCCAAAATTGGTCTTTCCTATAAGAAATCCATGACACTTTCACTAATATTAGCTAGTCTTTATGGCTATATAATTGGTTTTGCCTATTCAATCCTTAGGGTAATAATAGTTAGTACAATTGTTTTTCTTGGGTTTTTGCTAAGGCGTGGAGTCGATAGGGTTAAGGCCTTGATGGTTGCAGCAATTTTGATTTTATTTATAAATCCTTTTGCCATCTTAAACACTGGTTTTATCCTTACCTTTGTGACCATGCTTGCAATTTATAAGATTTATCCAAGACTCAATGCTTATTTTAAGGAAGGTTTTATAAGGAAAAACCTTGCCTTTACAACTAGTATCCAAGTTGCAGCCCTGCCTTTTACTGCCTACTACTTTAGGTATTTTAATTTTCTTAGTATCATTGCGAACTTCCTGGTAGTGCCTGTTTTTGAACTTGCCATGTATATTATTTTTAGCCTGATATTTTTATATCCGATTTTTAAAGGCTTTCTAAAACCAGGATTTATGGTCCTTGATATAACCATTAGGTCAATATTTAATATGACAGAAATACTCGCAAAAATTAAGTTTCTTTCTTTTAATTTTATAGCTGAAAGTATCTTTATAAGCCTTTATCTTTTTGCCCTTATCTTTGTACTAACAAATATAAAAAATAAAAAAGGTTTAGGTAAATTTTTTAAGGTTTCTTTTGTCATTGTTATTTTATCAATGGCTGTTAGAAGTCTCGGTAGACCAATAGAATATCAAATGATAGACATTGGCCAAGGAGACGCATTTTTGCTTAATGATAGGGGCAAATATTATATGATAGATGTGGGTGGACCAAAGTACAAGGACTATGATTCGGGAGAAAGAATCCTTGTGCCTTACTTAAAAAGTCTTGGAATCAAGGAAATTGAGGCCGTATTTATAAGTCATGAAGACTCTGATCACGCTGGCAATCTTGATATATTAAGGAAAAATATAAGAATTAAGGAAATTGTAACTGATAATAAGGTTTCAAAGGAATTTATAGAGAAATACCAGCCAAGTTTTATGGGAATAGGTGATGAGTTTAAGTTAAAATCTGGTAAAATTACCTGTATCTATGATGGGGCAGAAGGAGACCTTGATAAAAATGACCAGTCCCTAGGGCTTTTACTTGAGATTAGGGGCAATAAAATTTTGACTATGGGGGATTTATCATCGCCTTATGAAGATAAACTTAAAGTCGAGGCTGATATATTAAAATTATCCCACCATGGTTCATCTTCATCTAGCTCCAAGGAATTTATCGAAGAAGTCAATCCAAGGATGGTTTTGATTTCAGCAGGAAGGGATAATACTTACGGCCATCCAAATAAAAAAGTTCTAGAAAATGTTGGCGATATTAAAAAATATAACACCCAAACTGATGGTCTTGTAAAAATCAACTTTTATAAGGACAGGGTCAAGGTAGAAAAATATTTGAAGGGAGGATTTTTTAGGTGAAATATATTGATTTTTTTAAAAACTTTTCGGGCTTAAAAACATCTGGCATATATTTATTTGATTCCAAAGAGGAATATTTAAATACAACTATAATCGAAGAAGCGGAAAGACTTATAAATATAAAAGATTTTAATCTTATAAAAATAAAGGGAGAGACCGATTTCGATACAATAAAAAATACCTACGAAACTTATCCAGTCATGGAAGATAGGAAGATTATTATTTGGCAAAATATTGATTTATCTAAGGATGGGGTCAAAAATTATAAGGAAATTTTAGATAAGCTAGGGGAAGATGTTAAGGACTTTCCTCCTTATGCAAGTTTTTTGATTTTTTCAGACACCAAACCATTTAAGGGGAAATTTTATAAAGAGATTGCTAAAAACGGGACGATTGTCGAGATTGATAGACTTAATAATAATGAACTAAGGTCTTTTATCGGCAGAAGATTTATAAAAAATAATAAAAAGATTTCAAATAAGTATATAGACGAGATTATCAATAGGTTTTCTTATTTGTCTTATAATAGCGAAATTGATTTATTTGAGATTGTAAATTCGGTTGATAAGATAATTTCAAATTCAAATGACGAAATAATAAAAAAAGAAGATATAGATGACCAGCTAGACCAGGTTTTAAATTTAAACATCTTTAATCTTACAGATGCTATTGCCAGCAAAAATATAAAAGAAGCCTTAAAAACCCTTCTTTTAATGGAAAAATCTGGAGAAGACCTATTTATGATTTACCATATGTTAATAAGACAGTTTAGGATTTTGACAGCTGTAAAAAGTTTGACTGAGGCAAATTATAATGATTCTTTTATAATGAAGGCCGCCCAAATTGGGTCTTTTGAATTAAGAAAAGCCAAGGCAAATATAAGAAATTATTCATTAGACGAATTGATAGATATAAATGAAAGACTAATGGATATGGAAATAAGATCAAAGTCCGAAGCCTTTGAGATGAAGGATGAATTGATGAAATTAATCGCTTTTGTGGGGATTTAAAAAGAGTGGAGTAACCACTCTTTTTTGATACTTATATTTAATTAATTCCTCGACATCGCTCGGGATAAATTCATCGCACTGGACTATTTTCCCTGCATAAAGATTTTCTATTATTTTCCTGCGTGCTTCGCACTTGTAAAATAATGAAAAACGAGCAGATATTGCTTGCAAAACACGTGTAATTTGCGACTACGAAAAAAGAACGCTCCTGTTCGTCGCGTCCTTTTTTCTCCGCTGCATAAGGTTTTTCTATTATTTTCCTGCGTGCTTCGCACTTGTAAAATAATGAAAAACGCACAAATTATGCTTGCAAAATTTGTGCTACTTTTAGCGACTCGGCAAATTCAACACTCCTATTCGTCGTGTTGAATTTTCCTCCCTGCATAATGTTTTTCATCAATTTCTCTTCGCAACTTCGTTGCTCAATAAATTGTGAAAACCGTAAAAAATTTTGCTTACAAAATTTTTTACTACATTTAAAATGAGTGATTATCAGTAGTCATATGTTAGGATCCATTACTGATTATCACTCATTTTATTATGCGTTTAGTTTTCTAGCTAATTTTGATGTAGTTGCTGCTACTCTGTTTTTGTGGATAACATTTTTGCTTTCAGCTTGTTTTAGCTTTTTGTCAACTACTTTAAAGATTTCTCTAGCTTCTTCAAGATTGCCTGCTTCTACTGCAGCTTCAAATTTTTTGATGTATGTCTTGATTTCTGATTTTCTAGATTTGTTTCTAAGATTATTTCTCTTAGCAACTTCTATTCTTTTTTGACTTGATTTAATATTTGCCATCTATTTTTCACCTCTCTTCTGTTTTGCTTGACTTATGTATTCTACCATAATTTATTAAAAAGCTCAAGTTTTTATTTATCTTATGTAAATTTTTGAGAATTGACCCAAACTAGTATATAATTAATAAGAATGAGAGGTTAGCTATGAATGAAGAAAACAAACAAATAAAAAAAGAAAATTCACTATTAAATACCATTTGGGATTGGGTTAAAACCATCCTTATCGCCTTGGCTATTACATTTTTTGTTAAGGCTTTTATCATTGATGCAACAAGGGTAGCGGGCAAGTCTATGCTAAATACCCTCCACGATGGAGATATGCTTATGGTTAATAAAATCGGCAAGCATTTTAGGGACTATAAGAGGGGAGAGATTGTAATTTTGCATGCTCCTGATTATCCAAACAGACTTTATGTAAAAAGAGTAATCGGTACTCCTGGCGATCTTGTTGAGTTAAAAGATGGTGATGTATACATCAACGGTGAAAAACTTGAAGAAAAATATGTTTCAGTTGACGAAACCCTTGCCAAGACAGAACAAACAGGTTGGGTCCTTGGTGATAAGGAATATTTAGTTTTTGGTGATAACAGAGCCAATTCTAATGATTCAAGGGATTTTGGACAAATTTATAAAGAAGAGATTGTAGGCCATGCATTTTTTAGGATTTATCCTTTTGAAGATGCAGGTTTAATTGATAACAATCCTTATGGAAATTAATTAGTAGGAGTTATATGACAAAGAAAAAAGATAATATTAGGAATTTTTCTATCATTGCCCACATCGACCACGGAAAGTCAACTCTTGCTGATAGGCTTATAGAAAGAAGCGAAAATATCAGCCAAAGGGATATAAAAGAGCAGATGCTTGATGATATGGAGCTTGAGCAGGAACGTGGGATTACAATTAAATTAAAATCAATTAAAATCCACTATAAGGCTAATGATGGAAAAGTTTATGACCTAAATCTAATTGATACTCCAGGCCATGTTGACTTTAACTATGAGGTTTCAAGATCTCTTAAGGCATGTGAAGGAGCTATTCTTGTTGTTGATGCTAGTCAAGGTGTAGAAGCACAAACTTTGGCCAATACATATTTGGCACTTGAGCAAGATTTGGAAATCCTTCCAGTTTTAAATAAAATCGACCTACCAAGCGCTAGGGTTGATGAAGTTAAACTTGAGATTGAACATCAAATTGGTCTTGATACTGATAAGGCACCTTTGGTGTCAGCAAAAACCGGCCTAAATATTGAAGATGTTCTAGAAGATATAGTTGAAAATATACCAGCACCAGAAGATCATGATGATAAACCGCTTAAGGCCCTTATTTTCGACTCTTATTATGATTCCTATGTGGGAGTGATTTGTTACATAAGAGTTTTTGAAGGGGTAGTCCGTCCTGGTGATGAAATTAAGATGATGAATACTGGCAAAGTTTTTGAAGTAAACCAAGTTGGCTATACATCAAGAGGTAGGATTGCTACCAAAGAACTAAGGAGTGGTGACGTTGGTTTTATCGAAGCATCTATAAAGCAAGTTAAGGATGCAAGAGTTGGTGATACTATCACAACAGTAGAAAATCCAACAGATAAACCACTTACTGGTTATAAGGAAGTCCTACCTATGGTTTATTCTGGTATTTATCCAGCAGAAGGCGAATCTTTTGATAAATTGAGGGACTCGCTTGAAAAGCTCCAGGTAAATGACGCAGCCTTAGTATTTGAACAAGAAAATTCTCAGGCCCTAGGTGTTGGTCTAAGGGCAGGTTTCCTTGGACTTTTACACATGGATATCATTACCCAAAGGCTTGAAAGGGAATATGACCTTGATATCATCGCAACAGCTCCATCTGTAATTTACAAGCTTAAGTTAAAGGGTCAGGATAATGAAAAGGAATTACAAAATCCTAATGATTTCCCAGATCCAACAGAAATCCAATATATTAAGGAACCTGTAACTATATCTGAAATTATCACTCCAAAAGATTATATAGGCCAAGTAATGGATCTAGCCCAATCTAGACGTGGTGAGTTGATAAATATGACCTACATTGATGAATCCAGGGTGTCAATCAAGTACAAAATCCCTCTAAGCGAGGTAATTTACAACTTCTTTGATTCTTTGAAATCAAGGACAAAGGGCTACGCTTCACTTGATTATGAAGTAACTGACTACCAAGTTTCAGATTTAGTTAAGCTTGATATCTTGATTAACGAGCAAAACGTTGATGCCCTTTCTCTTATCGTTCATAGGGATAATGCCTACTCAAGGGGCCGTGGTATTGTTGAAAAACTAAAGGATGAGATTCCTAGACAACAATTCGCTGTTCCAATCCAGGCTGCTATCGGTGGCAAGATTATTGCAAGAGAAACAGTTAGAGCTCTTAGAAAAGACGTAATCGCTAAGTGCTACGGCGGCGATATTTCAAGAAAGAAAAAGCTTCTTGAAAAACAAAAAGAAGGTAAGAAGAAGATGCGTCAACTTGGTAACGTTGAAGTTCCACAAGACGCCTTCCTTGCAGTATTAAAATTAGATGATGAATAAAAAATAGGTATTTTAAAAGGATGTGAAATTCACATCCTTTTTTGGTATCTTGCTAGGCTTAAGAAGATCAAAAACAAATATACACCTAAAGCTAGAAAGGCGATATATTTAAAATCGGTCACTGGATAATAAGTCGATGTATTTAGTCCCTTAATAGCAATAATTGCTAGGAAAAGCGATAGGGGTGCTCCTATTAGTAGAGTTTTTATTGGTAGACTTATGGCTTTTTTTCTTGATTTTTCTATCAAAAATATTAATACTCCAAGGCCTAGAAAACCTATTAAAGAAAGTCTTGCATAAAATCCTAATAACAATCTAGGAAGGAGGGTTTGGTGAACTTCTCCAGAGCCAATAACCATATTTGGCATGGAATCGTGGTTTTGATAGAGAACTGTTTTAAAATTATCCTTATGGAAAGTTAAAGATTTTCGTAGCCTTCTTTTATTAAAAATCTTGTCATATTTTGTACTATAAGCATCAAGGTAGATGGCGTCTTCTGTATCTGTATAGTCTATTCCACTAACCCTGTCATTAAATTCTACTGTGTAGATTTCATCACTCCTATAAACCTTATACAAACCCTTTTCATACTCGATATGCCTTGGCGTATTGAGGTAGGAGATTATAAAAATAAGGATTGATCCGAGAAGAGCGATGATAGCTAGTGTAAAATACCTTGTTTCTTTTTTTATCCTTTTTTCTACAAAATCTAAGGGCTTTGATTCTTTTCTTTCAATTTGTATTTCATCTTTTAAAAGACCTTCACATTCTGGGCAAGTTCTTAGATGGTCTTCGACAAAGATTTTTGATTCATCACTTAAGAGATTTTCCTGATATAAGGGAAGCAAATCTTTTATAATTTCACAATTATTCATTTTTTTCCTCCAATAATATTTTTAATTTTTCTTTTGCCCTGTGGTAGACAACACAGGCCCAGTTTTGGTTTTTGTTGTAAATTTCTCCAATTTCCTTAAAAGAAAGGTCGTTAAGTCTTAATTTAACTACATCTTTATAAGGATTTTCGAGATTTTCTATAGCCTTTTCTAAGGCAGTCAGGTTTTCTTTTTCTAAAAAATTTTTCTCAAAAGATTCCAAAGCTAAGTCAAAATCTTCGATATTTTCTGTTAGTACAATCCTCTTGTTTTTCTTATAATAGTTGTAATAGGTATTTTTGCCTATTTGAAATAGGTAGGATTTGATATTTGAATCTTCTATATTTTCTATATTGTCCATTGCTTTTATAAAAGACTCTGAACATATATCCTGGGCGACTTCTTTGTTTTTGCATAGATACAGCAAAAACTTATACAAGTCGTCAAAATATATCCTATAAATTTTTTCTATATCCATGACCCCTCCTTCATATAGTAGACAAATAACTTAATCATATCTTACAAAATTTTAAAAAAAATTCCATTATTGTATAGTATTCCTATCAGAGCGAAGGAGAAATTATGGATATTAAAGTTGATTTTACTGATTTGCTAATAAAAACTGACAGGCTAATATTAAGGGCTTTTAATGATAATGATTTGGAAGATTTTTACGAATATGCCAAGACACCCGGTCTTGGTGAAATGGCTGGTTGGCCACATCATGAAAGTATTGACAACACTAGGGAAGTTTTAGAAAGATTTAAGAAGAACAAGGACGTTCTAGCTATAGAAATGGACGGTAAAGTAATTGGATCAATAGGTCTTCATCCTGTGGATGATGAGTTTTATAAGGATTTTGAAGATAAGAAGGGAAAGGAAATAGGATTTGTATTAAGCGAAGCTTTCCAAAGGCAAAAAATAATGACCGAAGCTGTAAAAGCCCTTATGAAATATGCCTTTGAAGAATTAGACCTTGACTATATTTCAGCTGGTTATTTTAGGAACAATTTTAAGTCTAGGTCTTTTCAGAAAAAATTGGGTTTTACTTATTATGGAAGCCATATTGTGAAAATTCTTCTTGGAATTGTAGCACCTGTCCATCAAACAATTTTTACTAAGGATGATTATCAAAACAATAAAACTGGCCACGTTGAAGAGAAAAAGAATCCTAAAGCTAGCCAAGAATTAGTATTGAAATCAGACTCTGAAATTATAAAGAGATTATATTTTGAGAAGGAAAATGAATTTGTTCCCAAAAATAGCGACAATCCTTATTATATTATTGTA
The DNA here is from genome assembly GCF_056590475.1 of Anaerococcus sp. C0059F3. Lineage (NCBI taxonomy): Bacteria > Bacillati > Bacillota > Tissierellia > Tissierellales > Peptoniphilaceae > Anaerococcus > Anaerococcus sp. C0059F3. The sequence goes on along the minus strand of NZ_JBWPWE010000004.1, from coordinate 90,929 downwards.
ATTGAGGGTAGGATTAGGGTTTTATTTGAAAATAAGGAATATACTTATTTTCCAGCCGATGCCCTAAGGATAAGAAAAGGCCAGGATTTTAAGATTATATCAAGATCTGATGCTAAAGTAGTATTAATAGAAATGACTGGTAAGAATGAATAAGGTCGGTGCCTATATCCACATTCCTTTTTGCGAGAAAAAGTGCTATTATTGTGATTTTGCAGCCTTTCCTAACTTGGAAAATTGGATAGAGCCTTATGTAGAAAATCTAATTAAAGAAATAAGACTATATAGGGAAAAGATGGATGTTATAATAGATTCAGTTTACATTGGTGGGGGGACGCCTTCCTATATCGATCCTATATTTATAGAGAAAATTGTAGGTGAAATTTATAAATTTAAGACTGACATTAAGGAATTTACCATAGAAGTAAATCCCAAATCCCTTGACATGAGAAAATTGCAAACCTATAAGGCTTTGGGAATTAATAGGATTTCCTTAGGTGTCCAGTCCTTTGATGATACGGTTTTAAAAAATATTGGTAGAAACCATACTAGTCAAATAGCCATCAAAGATATTGAAATGATAAAAAATGCAGGATTTGATAATCTTTCCTTTGACCTTATGCTAAATTTGCCTGGCCAGGATTTCACCAATGTAAAAAGAGATTTGGAAATGGTTAAGGAATTAAAACCTAAGCACATCTCTTGGTATTCTCTGATTCTTGATAAGGGCTCAAGGTTTTATGCTCTTGATAAAGAGGGTAAGCTTGACCTAATGGATTCTGATCTCGAAGTTGATATTTTTTCTTATTTGATAGATGGGTTAGAAAATCTTGGACTTCATCGCTACGAGGTATCAAATTTTGCCCAAAAAGGTTTTGAGTCTTTTCATAACAAAAAATATTGGAATCAGGAAGGCTACCTAGGCTTTGGGATTGGAGCTGCAGGTTATCTTTCAAATCTTAGATACAATAATACAAGAAATCTTGCTGTTTACGATAAGATGCTCAAATCAAACAAGATTCCTATAATTAATAAGGATTTTGTTGATAAGGATGAAAATGAGAAGGAATATATAATTTTCAAACTAAGGGAAACAGAGGGCATAAATCTGGAAGTCTTTAGGGATAAATACGGTATAGACTTTTTGAAAAAATATAAAGACCAAATAAAGAAATTTAAGGATGATGGATTTTTTGAAATTGACAAAGCTATAAAATTTACAAAAAAAGGTATGAGCCTATCTAATGAATTTTTTGTAGAAATAATATAGGCTTTTAATTTCTATATTTTTGGGTATATAAGGAATATAAGAATTAAGGAGATAAAATTATGACAATACAAAAAGTAACAATAGCTGGCGGTGGTGTTTTGGGTGCACAAATTGCCTATGCAGCAGCCTTTCATGGATATGACGTAACAATTTGGGGCAGACGTGATGATTCAATCGAAAGAATCAAACCAAGAGTGGACCGTCTACATCAAATATATAGTCAAGAATTAGAAGTAGCTCCTTCTTACATTGGTGAGAAAAACCCAAACTACCCAAGATCATTTTTTGCTTCTAAAGAAGAAATTACAGAAGAAAGAATAGCTGAACTAAAAGAAGTTAACGAAAAAGTCTATAAGAGTTTTATATACGCAACAGACTTAGAAGAAGGTTTTGGTCATGCTGACCTTGTTATAGAAGCAATAGCAGAAGTAGTTGACCAAAAGAAAGATTTCTACGAGAAAATTGCTCCATTCTTAAAAGAAGAAGCAATCCTTGTAACCAACTCATCAACCCTACTTCCATCTATGTTTAGGGAATATACTGGCAGGGAAGAAAAATTCTTAAGCCTTCACTTCGCAAATAATATCCACAGACAAAACCTAGCTGAGGTTATGAAACACGATAAGACCGATGATGCAGTAATGAAAGAAGTTGTTGAATTCGCAAGATCAATTGGCATGTACCCAGCCATCCTTAAAAAAGAACAACCAGGCTATATCTTAAACTCAATTCTTGTTCCAGTATTAGGTGCAGGCCTAACACTCTACGGAAATGATGTAGCAGACCCAGTTGATATTGATATGGACTGGAAAATCGGTACAGGTTCACCAAAGGGTCCATTTGAGATAATTGACTTAGTAGGCCTAACTACTGTAATTAATATTTTAAGCAACAACCCAGCATCAAAAGACCCATCAACACCTATTGGTAAGGCGATGATTAAGCTAAAAGAAATGGCTGATAAGGGACATATTGGTATAGAATCTGGTCAAGGCTTCTATAAATATAAATAGAAATCTTATAAAAGTGGCTGAAATGCCACTTTTTCTGTTAGAATAAAAGAAAAACTTAAAATAATTTAATATTTGATTTTAATTTACTTGACAATTAATCCTAACTAAGTATATTATTATTAGCAGTCGGAAGTAAAGAGTGCTAAAAAGGAGTGAAAGACTTTGAAAGATAGAAGAATGCAGATACTTTTCACTATCATAAATTCTTATATCTTGGGAGGAGAGCCTGTCGGTTCTAAGTCTTTGGCGGATGATTATTCTTTTGATGTATCAGCTGCCACAATTAGAAACGACATGAGTGATCTTGAGAAAAAAGGTCTCTTGAAAAAGGCCCACACTTCAAGCGGTAGACTCCCATCAGACAAGGGTTATAGGTTTTTTGTAGACTATTTACTTGAAAATGGTCTGATAAATGAAAGACCAAGACCAGACTATACTAGTTTGAAAGATTCACTAGATAAGAGATACCACAATGCTACGGATATAGTAAGTTCCGCTACAAAGATTTTGGCAGGAATTACAAATCTAACAGCAGTATCAGTTACTTACAAAAATCAAATCAAATCAATTGCTAATATCGAAATGCTAAGGGTAAGCGAATCTTCCTTGCTTTTGATAGTAGTTTATGATAATGGCTTGATAGTAAATGACTTGATTAGGTTAAATTATAGTCCAGAAGACGAAGACCTAGAATTTTTAAACAGGCTCTTGCAAAGAGAGTTAATCGGGTCAAACATTTTAGACTTGTCTGATAAGATTAGGAAAATTGAAGAAAAGTTAAACCTCAATTATAAGTATTTACTCGATATAATCCAAACTAAGATGAAAAACGAATCTGACAAAGATTCGAAAAAAGAAATCAAGATAGAGGGTTTGGGTAATATATTCAGATTCAAAGAATTTGATGATATAGTAAAGGCTAAGGAATTTATCAATCTCTTTGAAAGTCCAGATATTATTACAGATTTTCTAACTGATAAAAATGATAAAAGCCTTGTCATCACTATCGGAGAAGAAAACGAAATCGACCAGTTAAAAGAAAATACAATCATAACTTCATATTTCAAGGTAGATGAAAACACCATTGGTACAATCGGTGTGGTAGGTCTAACTAGGATAAATTATAAGGAAGTAATCGAGAGTATTAAACTAGTTTCAGATTTATTAAATCAATAAGAGGAAGGTGAATGATTTGGCAGACGATATCAAAAAAGACGAAAATCTCGACGAAGAAGCCAGAGATATAAAAGATATAGAAGACGAAATAGAAGCAGACCTTGATGAAGAAATAATTGACGCAGAAATAGTTGATGATGAAAAAGATGCTTCAGGAAATAACGAATATATAGAAAAATACCAAAGACTAATGGCTGACTTTGCAAATTACAAGCAAAGGGAAGAAAAGGCCAAGGCAGATTTTAAGAAGTTTGCATCAAGCTCTTTGATAGAAAAATTATTGCCAGTTCTTGATAATTTCGATAGGGCTCTTAAAGATAAGGACCCAGAAGACCCATTTGTAAAGGGAGTTATAATGACAAGAGATGAACTCCTAAAAACTCTTAATAACGAAGGTCTAGAAGAAATTCCATCAGACGGCGAAAAATTTGATCACAATCTTCACCATGCAGTTATGACAGAAGAAAGTGACACTGTTAAAGAAGATTATATTATAGAAACATTCCAAAAAGGATATACATTAAACGGCAGAATCCTTAGACCAGCTATGGTTAAGGTAAGCAAGTAGGAGGAAAAATTATGGCAAAAATTATAGGAATTGACTTAGGTACAACAAACTCAGCAGTAGCTGTTATGGAAGGTGGTACACCAACCATTATCCCAAATAGCGAAGGTAATAGAACTACTCCATCAGTAGTAGCTTTCTCAAAAGACGGAGAAAGACTTGTAGGTGAAACAGCTAAAAGACAAGCAATCACCAACCCACATAGAACAATAGCATCAGTTAAAAGAGAGATGGGCCACGACTGGAAAAGCCCTGAAATTGATGGCAAACAATATACACCAGAAGAAATATCTGCAATGATCCTTCAAAAATTGAAGGCAGACGCAGAGGCTTATCTAAATGATACAGTAACAAATGCAGTAATTACAGTACCTGCATACTTTACAGACGCTCAAAGACAAGCTACAAAAGATGCTGGACAAATCGCAGGTCTTAAAGTTGACAGAATTATAAACGAACCAACCGCAGCTGCTCTTGCATATGGTATGGATAAGGAAACTGACCAATCAAAGATTATGGTTTACGACCTTGGTGGTGGTACATTCGATGTTTCAATCCTAGAAGTAGGTGACGGAGTATTTGAAGTATTATCTACAAGAGGTAACAACAAATTAGGTGGAGATGACTTTGATAATGCAGTTGTAGATTATCTTGCAGCAGAATTTAAGAAAGAATCAGGCGTTGATCTTACAAAAGATTTAACAGCTATGCAAAGACTTAAAGATGCAGCTGAAAAAGCTAAGAAAGAATTATCTTCAACCCTAACAACAAATGTAAACCTACCATTCATCACAGCAGTAGATGGTCAACCTGTCCACTTAGACATCAACCTATCTAGAGCAAAATTTGATGAATTAACTCATGACCTAGTAGAAAAAACTAGAAAACCAGTAGAAGATGCTCTTCACGACGCAGGTCTATCAGCATCTGACATTGACAAGGTTCTTTTAGTAGGTGGTTCTACAAGGGTACCAGCTGTTCAAGAATTAGTTAAGAAAATAATCGGCAAAGAACCACAAAAAGATATCAACCCAGATGAATCAGTTGCAATCGGTGCAGCTATCCAAGGTGGTGTTTTAACAGGTGAAGTTAAAGACCTATTATTACTAGATGTAACACCTCTATCACTTGGTATTGAAACTCTTGGTGGAGTTGCTACAAAACTAATCGAAAGAAATACAACTATCCCAACTAAAAAATCACAAATCTTTACAACTGCAGCTGATGGACAAACAGAAGTAGACATCCACGTAGTTCAAGGTGAACGTGAAATGGCAGCAGACAATACTACTCTAGGTAGGTTCCAACTTACAGGTATCCCTGCAGCTAGACGTGGTGTGCCACAAATCGAAGTAACTTTTGATATAGATGCTAACGGTATTGTAAATGTAACAGCTAAGGACCAAGGTTCTGGCAAGGAACAAAAGATTACAATCACATCTTCATCTAACTTATCCGAAGAAGAAATTGATAAGAAAATCAAAGAAGCAGAGAAATTTGCAGAAGAAGATAAGAAGAAAAAAGAAGACATAGACGCTAAAAACAACGCAGAAAACCTAGTTTACCAAGCAAGAAAAACTGTAGAAGACGCTAAACTTGAAGGTGCTGATAAGGAAAATATCGAAGCTAAGGCTAAAGAACTTGAAGAAGCAATTAAAGCCAACGATATTGACAAAATCAAGAGCCTATCTGAAGAATTAACAAACGAAATCTACAAGGTAAGCGAAAAAATGTATAAGGCAAATGAAGCAAGCCAAGGCGAGGCTAGCGGAAAAAACGAAGACGTTGTTGATGCTGACTATGAAGTAATCGACGAAGACGAAGAATAATCTTTTGAAAGATTTACTATAGCTAGTATAATAAAAACAATTGATAAAAGGAGCTATTTCCTAGTGAAATAGCTTTTTTTAGTGATTGGAGGAAAAATGAGAGATCCATATGAAGTGCTGGGCGTTGGTAAAAACGCCTCAACTGATGAAATAAAAAGAGAATATAGGAAACTTGCCAAAAAATACCATCCAGACCTAAACCCAGATGATAAGGAAGCTGAGCAAAAATTTAAGGAAGCAACCTTATCCTATGAAATTCTTTCAGATCCAGAAAAGAAACAAAAATACGATACCTATGGAGCAGCAGCCTTTGAAAACGGAGGCGCAGGTTTTAATGGCGGCTTTGGTGGTGGTTTTGGTGGCTTTGGTGATATTTTTGGTGATTTATTTGGAGATATATTTAATCAAGGTTATCAAAATAATGCAAAAAGACCAGTAAAGGGTGCAGACATCCAGCAGGTTGTAAACCTAACTTTCCAAGAAGCTGCCTTTGGTACAGAAAAGGAAATCCAAGTTAGACGAGAGGTAGAATGCCATGTTTGTCATGGTTCTAAGGCTGAGGAAGGATCAGAAAGCCATACCTGTCCGGATTGCCATGGCCAAGGTGTGGTTAATGAAGTATCAAGAACACCTTTTGGAACCATGTCTAGGACTGTAACCTGTTCTAAATGTCATGGAACTGGTGAAATTATTAATAAGCCATGCAAAAATTGCCATGGTTCAGGCAAGGAATATAAGTCTGAAAAAATTAAAATTGATATTCCATCAGGAGTTGAAGATAAAAACGTCATCAGACTTTCTGGCAAGGGTCATGTTGGGGAAAATGGAGGTCCTTTTGGTGATTTATATGTAATCCTTAGAGTATCTGACCATGAAATCTTTAAGAGAGATGGACTTGATATTTATTATGAGATGCCAATTAGTTTTCCAACAGCAGCACTAGGTGGCAAGATAAATGTGGCAACACTTAGAAAACCAGTAGAATTTGAAATCCCAGCAGGAACTCAAACCGGGGAAAGATTTACCATCAAAAATGAAGGAATTGAAGATAAGAGAAAGGGAATTACTGGTAATCTTTATTTTTACGTAAAAGTCATAACTCCAACTAAGCTTTCCAAAGAACAAAAAGAAGCCCTAAAGGCCTACGCTGAGGCAAGTGGGGATGAAGTTAAGGAAAACAAGTCATTTTTTGATAAAGTAAAGGACTTTTTTGAATGAAAAAAACATTTAACATACTAACCCTAGGCTGCAAGGTAAACCAGTACGAGTCAGAGGCCGTTGAGGAAATTTTTGAGTCAAGGGGCTTTGAAAGAGATGAAAAAAACGCAAGTGTCTATGTTATAAATACCTGCACAGTTACAAATATGTCTGATAGAAAGAGCCGTCAGATGATTTCAAGGGCTAGAAAAGATAATCCAGATGCCATTATAGCTGTAATGGGTTGTTATTCCCAAGTAAAACCAGAAGATGTAGCGAAAATTGAAGGCGTGGATATAATTTTAGGTTCAAGAAATAAGGAAGAAGTGGTAGATCTTTGTGAGGATATGCTTCAAAACAAGGAAGCTATTGATCAAGTAATCTCTGTTTCTGAGGAAAAAACCTTTGAAGACCTACAAATTTCAAACCAAACAGAAATGACCAGGGCCTATATGAAAATCCAAGACGGGTGTAATATGTATTGCTCATACTGCCTAATTCCTTACGCAAGGGGCAATGTTGTAAGCCGTCCTATGGATTCTATTGTTAAAGAAGCTGAAAGATTAGCTCAAAATGGCTTTAAAGAAATAGTACTCACAGGCATCCACGTTGCAAGCTACGGCAAGGACATTAAGGACGGGAGTAGCCTAATAGATGTAATTGAAAATGTGGCCAAGGTAGAAGGTATAGAAAGAATTCGACTTTCTTCAATGGAACCAAGACATATAACTAAAGATTTCCTCGAAAGGATGAAGGCTACTGAGAAGGCCTGTGACCACTTCCACCTATCCCTCCAATCAGGATCAGATGATGTCCTAAAGGCTATGAATAGGAAATACGATACAGCCATATTTAAAGAAAAAACTGACCTAATTAGAGAAGTCTTTCCAAACGCTGGACTTACAACAGATATTATTGTAGGTTTTCCTGGAGAAACTGACGAAAATCACAAAGAAACAATGGACTTTGTAAAAGAAATTAAATTTGCCAAAACTCATTTATTTAAATATTCAAAAAGAGATGGGACAAAAGCGGCTAGCATGAAAGACCAGGTTAATGGAAATATCAAAAAAGAACGCTTAAAAGATTTAGAAGCTATAGAGAAAACTAATAGGGAAGAATTTTTAGAAAAGCAAATTGGAAAGACATTATCAGTTTTATTTGAAGAAAAATCTGATATGGATGGGGTTAAATCAGGATATTCAACAAATTATCTAAGGGTAAATGTGAAAGATGAAACAATTCCAAGCAATGAAATCTATGATGTAATCATCACTGGTATAGAAAATGATGAATTAATTGGAGAAATAAGGTAAAAATACTTTACTCTTAAAAATAATTGTGGTAACATATATATTAATGGGGGTGAAGTATGGATTGTGTATTTTGTAAGATTGTAGATGGACAAATCCCATCTAAGATAATCTACGAAGATGAAGAGTTAATTGCATTTGACGATTTAGATCCACAAGCACCTATCCATTTTCTTGTTATACCAAAAAAGCACATCCAAAGTTTAGAAACTCTCGATGAGGCTGATAGTGAATTGATAGGCAAGATATTTTTGGCAATCAGAAAGATAGCCCATGATAAGGGCATAGCTGATTCTGGATATAGGATTGTCAACAACATTGGAGAAGACGGAGGACAAACTGTGCCTCATATGCATTTCCATGTTCTTGGCGACAGAAGCCTACAATGGCCACCAGGCTGATTTGAGTCTAGACTGTGCATATACGAGAGGGGGGATAGAGATGACAGAAATCAGAGTTGGAGAAAACGAATCAATTGACAGTGCGATTAAAAGATTCAAAAGACAATGCGCAAGATCCGGTGTACTTTCTGAATATAGAAGAAGAGAACACTACGAAAAACCAAGCGTTATAAAGAAAAAGAAAATCGACGCTGCTAAAAGAAAAAACAGAAAAAGAAAATAATAATTTAACCATCCACAATGTGGGTGGTTTTTTTATGGATTTTGAAAATGATTAAAAGCTAATTTTATAATTAAAGCCAGGCAAACTTTCTTATATTTTAATAAGTAATTATAAAAATATTTATATAAATTTTTCGGATTTTAACTTAGTATTTTATTTAATTCATAATACTTTGCAATAATAGTTCTTTTTTCTTACTATAATTTATCCAATTTAATAAACTATAAACAAATAATCAGGGTTATAATTTTAACAATCATTGACTATGTTGAATATATATTATATAATTTTAATGAGAAAACGTTAACGAAGATATTTGTCACTAACTTTACTAACTACTTTACTTGTAGTTTTTTATATTTTCACTAAATTATTTGGTGAAAAAATATAGGGCAAATAGCCCTATAAAAATTTTTCAGTAAAATGTAACCGCTTACAAATATAAATTAATATATTATAAAAACTTTATATTTTATTTTAAATTCTTGGTTAAGATTGATTTATTCGGGGTAGTAAAGTTATGAAAATATCTTGGTAATGGATTCTATTATAAAGATACTTGAAGTTATAAATGGGATGAGAACAATAAGTAAAAGAAAGGATTGTGTATGAAATTAAATTTAGAAAATTTATCTAAGGCAAATGAAAAGGTTGACAAAAAGGTATCCTATGATGTCAAACAATTAAGGGAAGATTCTATAAGAGACCCTAAGTGGTTGGCTTTTGGATCTGGAAATATTTTTAGAGCCTATATTGCAAGAATTGGTCAAGACTTGGTTAATGAGGGACATTTTGATAGGGGGATTTCTGTTGTTGAAACTTTCGATACAGAAATTATTGAAAAGACCTATACACCATTCGACAACCTTTGCTTATCTGTGACTCTTCATAAAGATGGTAACTTTGATACTAACTTGATTGCTAACTTAGCAGAAAGTCTAACCTTAAAGGACCTTGACAGAATTACAGAAATATTTTTAAATGATAATCTTCAAATAGCATCCTTTACAATTACTGAAAAAGGTTACAATCTTTATGCTCCGAATGGTGAGTTAATGGATGTTGTTAAGGCTGATTTAGAAAATGATCCTGAAGATAGCAAACATCTTATGAGTATAGTTACTAATTTACTTTTTAAGAGATTTAATAAGAATGAAAAACCACTCACACTTCTAAGCCTTGATAACTGCTCAGAAAATGGTGATAAAGTAAAAGCTTCAATTATGCTAATAGCTAAGAAATGGAATGAAAATGGGAAAGTAAATGATGATTTCATCAAATACCTAGAAGAAAAAGTTTCTTTCCCACTAACAATGATTGATAAAATCACTCCAAGACCAGCTAGCGAAGTTAAAAAATATGTAGAAGATCTTGGTTTTGAAGATATGGATATTGTAGTTACCTCAAAAAATACCTACACAGCACCATTTGTAAATAGTGAAGAGTCTGAATATTTAGTAATTGAAGATGATTTCAAAAATGGTAGACCAGATTTCACAAAAGCAGGTGTTTTCCTAACTGATAGGGATACTGTAAATAAGGTTGAGACAATGAAGGTAACAACCTGTCTAAATCCTTTGCACACAGTTTTAGCAACTTATGGCTGCGTTTTAGGTCATACAACAATTGCAGAAGAAATGCAAGATGAAGATTTAGTTAAATTAATCAAGAAAATCGGTTATGACGAGGGATTAAAGGTAGTAGTAGATCCTGGTATTATAAATCCAAAAGACTTTATTGATGAAGTTATCAATGTGAGATTCCCAAATAAATTTATGCCTGATACACCACAAAGGATTGCAACTGATACATCTCAGAAGATTTCTGTAAGATTTGGCCAAACCATTAAGGGGTATATAAAAGATAAGGACCTTAAGGTAGAAGACCTTAAATTCATACCATTAGCCCTAGCAGGTTACTTAAGATACCTATTAGGTGTAAATGATGAGGGAGAAGCGTTTGAACTTTCAAGTGATCCTTTGATGGACTATCTAAAAGAAAGTCTTGATGGAATCACTCTTGGAAACTTCAAAGTAACAGAAGGTTTGAAAGATATTTTAAGAAATAAAGAAATATTTGGTCTTGATTTGGAAGAAGTTGGTCTTGATAAAATTGTTACTGATTACTTCGAAGAATTATCAGCTGGTCCAGGAAGTGTAAGAGCTACACTTAAAAAATATCTAGGATAGAAAAGGAGAGATAAGCTTATGAAAATGACTTTTAGACACTATGGAAACAACGACCCAATTTCACTTGAGTACATTGCACAGATTCCAGGTGTGACTGGTGTAATGGTAATGATGAACGAGTGGGAAGCAGGAGAAGTTTGGGAAAAAGATGTATTTCAAGAATATGTTGATAAATGCCATGCTGTAGGACTAGAATGTGAAATAATTGAATCAATTAATGTTCACGAAGATATTAAAATGGGTCTTCCTACTAGGGATAAATACATTGAAAATTATAAACAATCTCTTAGAAATGTTGCTGCATGTGGGGTAAAGACTGTAATTTATAACTTCATGCCAGTTTTTGACTGGGTAAAGACAGAATTATATAAAGTTCTTCCAGATGGTTCAAACACACTTGCCTTTGACCAAGCAAAAGTAGAAGGCCTATCACCTCGTGATATGGTTAATGAAATCCTTGATGGGGCTGGAAACTTTGAACTTCCAGGCTGGGAACCAGAAAGATTAGCTCAACTTGAAGATGTTCTAGATAAGTATAAAGACATTGATGAAGATAAATTAAGAGAAAATTATAAGTACTTCCTTGAGGCAATTATTCCAACTTGTGAAGAAGTAGGTATCAAGATGGCAGTTCATCCAGATGATCCAGCTTGGCCAATATTTGATATTCCAAGAATTACTTCTACACCAGAAGACTTAGAAAAAATCGTAAACCTAGTTGATTCTCCATCAAATACACTTTGCATTTGTACAGGATCTTTAGGATCAAGAGTTGAAAATAATGTGCCAGAAATAATTAAAGATTATGCTAAAAGAGGCAAAATTGGAGCAATGCACGTAAGAAACATCAAGTTTACTGGTGAAAAACAATTCTATGAATCAGCTCACTTATCAAAATGTGGTTCTTTAGATATGTATGAAATCATGAAGGCTCTTTATGAAGGTGGCTTTGATGGTTATCTAAGACCAGACCACGGCAGAATGATTTGGGGCGAAGAAGGTAGGGCAGGATATGGTCTATACGACAGAGCCCTAGGCGTTGCTTACCTAAACGGTCTTTGGGAAGCTATAGATAAGGCAAATAAATAAATTGAGACAAAACTTAAAGAGTAGGGCTTGGTTTTAAAGCCAGCCCTGCCTTAAGAATTAACAAAAATTATAAGTTTTCATATAAAAAATATTTGTAAATAAAATTTTATTTTAATATTAAATTATAAAAGTATGTGTAATTTCTAATATAATTAGCCATATACACCAGAATCGAGGAATTATGATTAAAAAAATTATGAAAATTGCCTTGGGACTTTTTGCTATATGCATATTTACAGCATGCGGCAACAAAGGACCTGATGCAGGCAAAACAATTATCAGGATTGGCCACAACCAATCTCAAAACCACCCTACCCACAAAGGATTATTAGCTTTTGAAAAATATATAGAGGATAATCTCGGGGATAAGTATGATGTGCAAGTATTCCCATCAGAACTTCTAGGTTCACAAACAGATATGGTTCAGCTTACACAAACTGGAGCTATAAATATGGTTGTTGCAAGTAACTCAATCCTTGAAACCTTTGACGATTTCTATGAAATTTTCAACCTTCCATACCTTTTTGCTTCAAGTGAAGCCTACCACGCAGTTATGGATGATAAGTCAATAACTGATCCTATTTTTACATCTACTAGAGATGGTGGATTTGAAGCTGTAACCTGGCTTGATGCAGGAAGCCGTTCTTTTTATACTGTTAAAAAGCCAATAGAAAAACCAGAAGACCTTAGGGGACTAAAAATCAGAGTCCAACAATCACCAACCAACGTTAGGATGATGGAGCTTTTAGGCGGTTCTGCATCTCCAATGGGCTTTGGTGAAGTTTATACAGCCCTTCAATCAAATATCATTGACGGGGCAGAAAATAATGAAATGAGTTTAACAGATAATGGTCACGGAGAAGTTTGTAAGTTTTATTCTTACGATATGCACCAGATGATTCCAGATATTGTCCTTGCTAACTATGAATGGTTAGAAGGTCTTGGAGAAGATAGAAAAGTCTTCGATGAAGGATTTAAGATTATAAACAAGGTTCAAAGAGAAGAGTGGACTAAGGCTGTAGAAAATGCCAAAGAAGGTGCAGTGAAAATGGGAGTTCAATTTTCATATCCTGATCAAAAACCTTTTGTTGATGCAGTTGCACCATTAACCCAAGAAGTTTTATCAAGAAACGAAAAATTAAAACCTGTTTATGAGAAAATCCAAGAATACAACAAAAAATACCCAGCTAAGGAGGCAAGTAAATGAGAAAAGCCCTTGAAAATCTAATGAAATTTTTAACAGCTGGTACTCTTTTAGTCATGCTATTATTTGTAGTATGGCAAGTATTTACCAGATACATCTTATCAAACCCATCAACATGGTCCGAAGAGTTGGTATCATATTTGTTTGCATGGTCAACTCTCTTTGGAGCAAGCCTTATTGTTAGCGAAAGAGGCCACATGAATATACCTGTTTTAATAGATACAAAATCTGTTAAAACACAAAAAAATGCTAGTATATTCTCTGAAATAATGATCTTCTTATTCTCACTAATTGTTCTTACTTACGGTGGAATCAGGATTACAAATCTAGCTTTAAATCAATTGACATCTTCACTTGGAGTTGCAATAGGAATTTTCTATATACCTCTTCCAGTAGCAGGAATAATCAACATGATTTTCTGCATCCTTAATATCAAGGACATCTTAGATGGTAAGGTTGAATTTTTCCAAGCTAAGTCAGCATCAGAGATTTCTGAAAGATTGGCAAATGATGCTAGCGAAGTTTCAAAATATGAAAATGAAGACCTAGATATAAATATGGGAGGTAAATAATGGGTGGACAAGCATTAGCAGTAATATTAATAGTTTTAGCAGCCCTATTGATAATAGGAGTGCCAATTGCCTTTTCAATTGGTATAGCATCAATAGTGACAATAATGTCAACTGTTCCATTAAATGTAGCTGTACTTACAGCAGCTCAGAGAACCTTCGTCGGCATGAGTTCCTTTACTCTTACAGCTATTCCATTTTTTATCTTGGCTGGAAACTTCATGAATGAAGGTGGAATTGCAAAGAGATTAGTAGACTTTGTAATGGCGATTTTAGGTAAATTACCAGGCGCACTTTTGGTAACAAACGTAGGTGCAAACGCACTTTTTGGAGCAATTTCAGGCTCAGCTTCAGCAGCTGCAGCAGCAGTTGGATCTATGGTTAGGTCAGGAGAAGATGAACTAGGTTATGACCGAGGTTTATCAGCTGCTACAAACGGAGCGTCAGCACCAGCAGGTCTTCTAATTCCACCATCAAATGCTCTTATTACCTATTCTTTAGTATCAGGTGGTACATCTGTAGCAGCACTATTCTTAGCAGGCTACATCCCAGGATTAATCTGGGCCCTAGCTTGTACAATAGTTGCCGTAGCAATAGCTAAGAAAAAGGGATACAAGGGAACTGAAGGTAAGTTTTCTTGGTCAAACCTAGGAAGAGCAACACTTGCAGCACTACCATCTTTGGGACTAATTGTAGTAGTAATCGGTGGTATTGTAGCAGGAGTATTTACAGCAACAGAAGGATCAGCTATTTCCGTTGTATATTCCTTAATCCTAGGACTCCTATATAAAAACCTAAATTTCAAAAAAATAATAAATATCTTAGTAGAATCAGCTAAAATGAGTGCTATCGTTGTATTTTTGATAGGTGTATCAAATATCTTATCATGGGTAATGGCCTTCACAGGAATCCCACAAATGATAGGAGAAAGCTTATTATCAATAACAACAAACCCAATAATCATCCTATTAATAATGAACGTAATTTTATTAATATCTGGAACTTTCATGGACGTTACACCAGCAATATTAATATTTACTCCATTATTCTTACCGATTGTTCAAGAATTTGGTATCCATCCAGTACAATTTGGTCTAATAATTGTTTACAACCTATGTATCGGAAACATTACACCTCCAGTAGGTAACACCTTATTCGTAGCAATCAAGATTGGGGATACCACTCTAGCCAAGGTAATGCCATACATGCTAAGGTACTACGCTTTAATCCTAATAGGATTATTACTAGTAACTTATGTACCAGCAATCTCACTAGGCCTACCACAAGCAGCAGGATTAATTTAATATTATGTTGGCAGGGTGAGTACCTTGCCAATATTTTTAACAATAATTACAAAAAATGCATTTTATTACCATTAGGAGGTAAATATGAAGAAGTTTCTTGATGAAAATTTTATGATTAACAATGAATTTGGACAAATGCTCTACAATAAGTATGCAGCAAAAATGCCTATATTTGATTTTCACTGCCACCTAGAGGCTAAGGAAATTTATGAGAATAAAAATATACCATCAATTACCGAGGCTTGGCTTGGTGGAGACCACTATAAGTGGAGGGTGATGAGGGCTTGTGGTGTAGAAGAAAAATACATCACAGGTGATGCGTCTGATTTTGAAAAGTTTGAAAAATACGCAGAAGTGATTCCAAACCTAATAGGAAATCCTATCTATCATTGGACACATTTGGAACTTAAGAATTTCTTTGGAATAGACTATCCGTTAAACAAGGAAAATGCAAAGGAAGTTTTTGAGAAATGTAATGAACTTTTGGCCAAAGATGAATTTAGACCAAGAGGTCTAATCGAGATGAGTAATGTAGCTGCAGTTTGTACTACAAATGATCCTGCAGAAGATCTTTCTTATCATAAATTACTAGCAGAAGATGAAAGTTTTAAGGTTAAAGTATTGCCAGCCTATAGGCCAGATAATGCTTTATATATTGAAAAAGACGGATTTGCAGATTATATTAAAAAACTTTCTGGATCTGTAGGATTTGAGATTAAAAATTATTCAGATATCAAAAAAGCCCTTGTAAAAAGGATGGAATATTTTAAAGAACTAGGCTGTATGGCAAGTGACCAAGCCTTTGCTTTTATACCATACAAGAGGGCAAGTGAAGAAGAACTTAACGAAATAGTCCAAAAGAAATTATCAGGCAAGGAAGTTTGCTTAGAATGTGAAGAAAAATACAAGACAGAGTTAACTATTTTCCTAGCCAAAGAATACAAAAAACTTGATTGGGCGATGGAAATCCATGTTGGAGTAATAAGAAATAACTCAAAGGTCTTATTTGAAAAATTAGGAGCAGACGTAGGTGGAGATAGCCAAAACGACTTAAGTTATGCAGAAAACCTTGCAAACCTACTTTCAGATTTTGAGGAAAATGAAGGACTACCAAGAACAGTTATTTTCCCATTAAATCCAAAAGACCACTTCCCAATAGCAACTATAGGCGGATCATTTAACAGGGCAAATCCTGATAATATGCAAAATATACAACTTGGAACAGCTTGGTGGCACCTAGACCACAAGGAAGGCATGATTGAGCAATTAAAGGTATTTTCAAGCGTAGGAGTCCTAGCGAAATTCATAGGTATGCTAACAGACTCAAGATCATTCCTATCTTATCCAAGACACGAATATTTCAGAAGAATCCTCTGCAACTTCATAGGTGAATTAGTAGAAAACGGCGAATATCCAGCTGATGAAGAATTCTTAGGCAAGGTTGTGGAAGATATTTGCTATAACAATGCAAGAAAATATATAAAGATAGATTTATAAGGTAAGTTAATGTAAACAAAAACCTCTTAACAGGTATTTAATAAAGTTAAG
Organism: Anaerococcus sp. C0059F3; assembly: GCF_056590475.1. Classification (NCBI taxonomy): domain Bacteria; kingdom Bacillati; phylum Bacillota; class Tissierellia; order Tissierellales; family Peptoniphilaceae; genus Anaerococcus; species Anaerococcus sp. C0059F3. The sequence continues at coordinate 74,042 of NZ_JBWPWE010000004.1, read as the reverse complement.
AGGTTTTTTATTGATGCAAAATGCACTGGATTTTTAGAAAATGTGTTTATACTTTTTTATTTATTTCTTTTTAATCCTTTTATAATAAAATAAATTGTAAATCCTAGATAGGCTATATAAATAAGATAAGTAAATTCCACTGGCAAAGGGAAATATGCTTCAGGATGACCTAGGGCATATTTTATGAAAACTATAGCGATTAAAAACATGCCTAGTCCTATAAATAAATATTTTTTTGAACTTTTCATAGTTTAGTCCATATCAAAGTTAATTACATATTCATAAATTTCATTTTTTGAAAAAGTACTTTCTTTTTTAATTTTTTTTACGATTTCTTTAGTAGATTTGCCATCCTTAATCATTTCTCTTATTTTTCCATCAAAACTTGAGATATCATCAGTTTCTTCTTCTTTTTTACCTTCTAAAATTAAGACGAATTCACCTTTGAATGTGATTTGCTCTGGGTCTATGTCTTTGATTGTGTAGGTTTTGTATTCCTCGAATTTTTTTGTTAGTTCCCTAGCAATTGTAAGCTTTCTTTCTGGAAAGATTTCTTTAAAGTCTTCGATGGTTTTTCCTAGGTTGTGGACAGAGTCAAAAATAATCGAAGTTTTATCTTCATTTTTTAATTTTTCGTATAATTCACTTTTCTCCTTGGATTTTTTGCCGATAAATCCATAAAATGTAAAAGCTGACATATCCTGACCGGACCCGATTAGGGCTGTGAGTATTGAGCTTGGACCAGGAAGGATTGTGTATGATATATTATTTTCAATGCATTTTTTGATTAAAATTTCACCAGGATCAGACATTCCAGGCATACCCTGGTCGCTTATTACTCCTATTGTTATTCCTTCGCTTGCTTTTTTAATTAGCTCTTCGCTTTTGGCTTGCTCATTAAATTTGTGGTAAGAAGTAAGTGGCTTAGATATTTCATAAAAGTCTAAGAGTTTTTTAGATTCTCTAGTATCTTCACAAGCAATTAGGTCGCATGCCTTTAGGGTATTTATTGCTCTTATTGTCATGTCTTCGAGGTTGCCGATAGGTGTTGGCACAAAATATATTTGGTAATCCATTAGTCCTCCTTGTAGGTTCCGTTTATTTTCCTAACCTGGTCAGTGTATTTCCCGTCCTTATAGATTATGATTGGGTCTTCGATTTTTATCCCATCTTTTGCGTTTTTTACAAATTCTATTATGATAAACTGGGGTTTGGTATCGTAGGTAGAAGATGCAAATTGTATTCTTTTCGCTTTTACATTTCCACACTTATTAAAAATTTCTACCATGCGTTCTGGTTTATGAATCATAAAAAGTTTTCCCTTATCCTTTAAGGTTTTGTTTGCAAAAGCAAAAATATCGTCTAAGTTTAAATAGAGTTCCTGCCTTGAAATTAGGAATTCCTCGTCCTTATTTTTTATATTTTGGTCAATCTTGTAGTAAGGGGGATTGGTTATGATATAATCTAGGCTGTTTTCCTTAAAATCAATCTTGTTTAAGTCTTCGTTTATTATTTCTATATTTTTAATACCGTTAAGGTCTAAATTTTCTTTTAGGATTTTTGTCTTGGCCTCTTGGATTTCTACAGCATAGACTTTTTCCAAACCGTAAAGGCCGTTTGCCATCATTGCTAAAATTCCGTTGCCTGCTCCAATATCGAGGAGAATTTTGTTTTTCTTCATCTTTGCAAAATCTCCCAGCAAAATTGAGTCGATTCCAAAAGAATAAGCGCCCTCAACGTGGATCATTTTTAAATTTGTACGTGGAATATAATCTAATTTTCTCATATTTATATTATAACAGATATGTAAATATTGTTAAATTCAATATTGATAAAGATTTTTGCGAAAGATTTGACAAAAGGAAAACCTTATATTATAATGGAATCATAAGGTAATAAAATCTTCAGGGCGGAGTGTAATTCTCCACCGGCAGTTATAGTCTGCGAGCGCAAGCCGAATCGGTGAAATTCCGATACCGACAGTTAAAGTCTGGATGGAAGAAGTGTTATAGTACTATTTTTGTATGTATTTTCTTTGAAGTCAAGTCCCTGAAAGGGGACTTTTTTTAGTCCCCAAAAAGGAAGTGATAGATTGAATTATGAAAAATTGATGAGAGAGTGCTTTGCCTTAGCAGAAAAGGGTGCGGGAAAGGTTCTCACAAACCCAATGGTGGGTGCTATCTTAATTAAAGATGGAGAGATAATTTCAAAAGGCTACCATCACGGTTTTGGCAAGGACCACGCAGAAGTTAATTGCTTTAAAAATGCTAAAGTTGATGTAAGTGGAGCTACAATGGTAGTAAACCTTGAACCATGTTCCCATTTTGGGAAAAATCCACCTTGCGTAGATGAAGTGATCAGGCAAGGAGTAAAAAAAGTTGTAATCTCAAACCTTGATACAAATCCAAAGGTAGATAGTATTCAAAAAATGAGAGATGCTGGTATTGAGGTTATTATGGGAGTTCTTGAAGAAGAGGGAAGGCTTTTAAATGAGAAGTTTTTCTTCAATATGAAATATCATAGACCCTTGATAAGTCTAAAGTATGCCATGAGCCTTGATGGAAAAATAGCCACAAAAGACTATGATTCAAAATGGATTAGTGGGGAAGAGTCAAGAAATTTTGTCCACAAGCTAAGAAATGACTACGATGCAATTCTTATCGGGAAAAATACTCTTATAAAGGATAATGCAAAATTAAATTGCAGGCTAGATGGAGGTGTGGACCCTGTTAGAATTATTTTAGCAAATGACTTAGACTTTGATGAAAATCTTGAAATTTTTAAGCTAGATTCTGATAAAGATACTATTATTGCAACTACTTCAGATAAGGATTTGGAAGTAAATGCAAAAATCCTCCTCTGTAAAGAAAAAAACGGTCAAGTTGACCTAGAAGATTTGCTAGATAAACTTTATCAGATGAATATTTCATCAGTCCTTGTAGAAGGAGGAAGCCTTGTGAATACAAGTTTTTTAGAAAATAATTTGGTAGATAAAATTTATGAATTTATTGCCCCGATTGTTGTTGGCGGAAAAGATTCGAGATCAGCATTTTTAGGACAAGGTGTAAGTGAAATTAAGGATGCAGAGAAATTTGAAATAGCAAATTTAGAAAGATTTGGCGAAGATATTATGGTTGAGGTGAACAATGTTTACAGGAATATCAACTGAACTTGGAAAGGTCGCAGAATTCAGACAGAAGTCTGACCATGTCGAAGTTAAAATTACCTGCAAGGGTGTATTAGAAGATTTAAAAATCGGGGATTCTTTAATGACTGACGGGGTTTGCCTAACGGTCAAAGAATTTGGCCCAGATTATTATAAGGCAGACCTTATGAAAGAAAGTCTTGATAAGACAAAGTTTGACTCAAGTTTATTGGGCAAATTTGTAAATCTTGAAAGGGCTTTGAGGTTTTCAGATAGGCTTGACGGCCATATTGTCCAGGGCCATGTGGATGGGGTTGTCAAACTTATTGGTATCAATAAAAATGTCTATAGGTTTAAAACTGATAGGAAGATATGCAAATATATTGTAAATAAGGGTTCGGTTTGCCTTGACGGAATTTCCCTTACGGTGTCAGCAGAAAGTGCAGATACCTTCGAAGTCTCACTCATTCCGGAAACCATTGCCAACACCAATTTTAAGTATAAAAAAATAGGCGATGCTGTTAATATCGAAACTGATATTATTGGTCGTTTTGTAGAAAAATTATATAGAAATGATAAAAAGGAGGATTTGGGCTCACTTTTAGGCCTTAACTAGGATGACAAATATAGAAAAAGCTATAGAAGCTATTAAAAACAACGAATTAATAATAGTTACTGATGACGAATCAAGAGAAAATGAAGGTGACTTTATCTGCGCCGGAGAAAATGTAACAGGCGCGATGATAAATATCATGGCAAAATACGGTAGGGGCCTTATTTGTACACCTATGAGCGAAGAAGTTGCTCAAAATCTAGATATTCCTCTTATGGTTGTAAATAATACAGATAACCACGAAACAGCCTTTACAGTGTCAGTTGACCATGTGAACACAACTACTGGAATTTCAGCCTACGAAAGAGCTGAGACTGTAAGAGAGCTCGTAAATCCAAATTCTAAACCAGAAGATTTTAGAAGGCCTGGCCATGTTTTCCCACTAATTGCAAAAAAAGGTGGAGTCGTAGAAAGAGATGGCCACACAGAAGCGACTGTAGATCTGATGAAGCTTGCAGGCAAAAAAGAGATAGGTCTTTGCTGTGAAATAATGGCTGATGATGGTCATATGATGCGAGGTGACGATTTAGTAAAACTTGCTGACAAACTTGGCCTTGTAATGACAAGTGTGGAAGAAATTCAAAATTTTATAAAAGAAAACAAAAAGTCTGAACTTGAAATCACAAACCCTGTAAAGCTTCCATCTGATTATGGTGAATTTACTGCTATTGGTTTTGTAGATCCAAAAGATGGCAAGGAGCATATTGCCCTAACCAAGGGGGATATAAGTGGAGAAAATATCCTAACAAGAATCCACTCAGAATGCCTAACAGGAGATGTGCTTGGGTCAAAAAGATGTGACTGTGGCAACCAACTCCACAAGGCTCTTCGAGCTATAGAAAAAAATGGTTCGGGAGTGCTTCTTTATATGCGTCAGGAAGGACGTGGAATTGGTTTATTTAACAAGCTTAAGGCCTATGAGCTTCAGGAAAATGGATTTGATACAGTTGATGCTAATAGAGAATTAGGTTTTCCTGATGATATGAGAGACTATAAGGTTGCAGCAGAAATTCTAAAAAAACTTGGAGTGAAGTCTGTAAGACTAATGACCAATAATCCTGACAAGGTAGATCAAGTTGAAAAATACGGCATAGAAGTGAGCGAGAGAGAACCTCTTGAGATAAAATCAAACGAAATAGATGAATATTATCTAAAAACAAAAGTTTATAGGATGGGACACAAATTAAACGAATTTAAGGAGAAGAAAAATGCGTGAGTATAGTGCAAATTTAGTTTCAAATAATAAAAAATATGCAATAGTTGTTGCGAGATTTAACCACTTTATAACAGATAGGCTTTTAGAAGGCTGCCTTGATACCCTAAAAAGACATGAGGTCAAAGATGAAGAAATTTCTATAGTAAGGGTGCCGGGAGCTTTTGAAATCCCACTTGCAGCAAAAAAGCTTGCCAAAAAAGAGGATGTAGATGCGGTTATCTGCCTTGGAGCTGTTATTCGTGGCGATACCCCACACTTTGACTATGTTTGTGCAGAAGTTTCAAAGGGAGTTGCCCACGTGGGTCTAGAAAGCGAAAAACCAGTTATATTTGGGGTTGTAACCACAGATAATGTTGACCAAGCTGTTCAAAGAGCAGGAGTTAAGTCTGGAAATAAGGGGGCAGAAGCTGCGATTTCTGCTATAGAAATGGCTAACCTTGTTGATCTACTATGATTTTAGTTTTTGACTTTGACGGGACAATCCACAAGACAGAAATAGCTTATAAAAAAGCCATCACAGAAAGCCTTGATGAACTAAATTTTGATATAAATGATTTTGATTTTAAATCTTTTATAGGCATGGGACCAAAAGAGGTTTGGGATATAATTCTAAAAGATGATTCTGATAAAACTCCATATATAGAAAAAAATGGCGATAGGATTATAAAGTATATGAAGGAAGCTGGTGAGCTTTATGATGGGGCTATCGAAACTCTCTCATATCTAAAAGGTAAATATGACCTCTACATACTTTCAAAATGCAGGAGAGTTTACATGGAAGCTGCCAGGGAAAAGTTTGGTCTTGATAGGTTTTTTAGCAAATATTTTATAGGTGAAGATTATGAATTTCTCGATAAGAATAAGATTCTAAGACAAGAAATTAAAGATGATTATATAATGATAGGCGACCGCAGGGAAGACATGGAAGCGGGTCTTAAAAATGGAAAAAAAGCAATTTTTGCAGCCTATGGATATGGCTCATCCTCCGAAGGAGATGGGGCCTATAAAAAAATATCTTCTATAAAAGAATTGGATGACATATTATAAATAAAAACCAGGGTGATTTTAAAATCGACCCTGGTTTTAGATTTCTAAAAAATATTTTGTTTACTTATTTTCTTTGATGTATTTACTAGCTTCTAGGCCTGAAATCCTACCAAATATTACAGAAGAAGTGTAGGCGCCAGATGTGTCTGTAACTTCTCCAGCTGCAAAAAGGCCTGGTATAACTTCGTCAGAAGTATTTAAGACTTGGGCCTTACTATTTGCGACAATTCCACCCTTAGTCATGTGTAGGCATGGAGTTACTTTCACGCAATATAATTTGCCCTCATAGTCTAGTTCATCTTTGGCGGCTTCTTCTCTAAAGGCATCTTCTTTTTCGCTCCTAACAGCAGCATTAAAGTCTTCCGTGGTTTGAATTAGTGTATCTTTGGAACAGCCAATACCATCTGCTGCCAGTTCTTCAACAGAATTATATTCTTTGATATAACCTTTTTCTACTTGCATCTTAGGTCTCATGAAAGAGTCTTTAGCCTTTTCATCAAAGATGAAATAAACTGGTCTATTTTCCATCATTTTTTGTCCATATTCGATTCCACTATCAGATTCTGCAATAAATCTTTCCCCATTTTCATTTACAAAAATGAAATTATCCATAGAAAAACCTGTTAGGTCACGTCTCGGATCTAGCATTTTATGGAAAATAACAGGTTTATCCATGTGGTCTAGCTTGATATCATTATTTTCAGCTATGGTTATAAAGTCACCTGTTACACCCATTTGGTTAGATGATGGGATATCTTCTGCACCAGGTATATATTTTGCTACCAGGTCTTTGTTCATAGAAAACCCACCTGTGGCAATTACAGTAGCCTTAGACTTAATTGTATATTTGCTAGTCTTATCCTCAACCTTAGCACCCTTTACACCATCATCTTCTAAGATTAGGTCAACACCTTTAGTACCTGTAAGTATTTCTATTCCTAAGTCTTTTGCTTTTTCTTCAAGCTTAGTTTGAATATGGTTGCATGCGTATTCATTTTCATTTCTTAAGTGGCTCATAGAACTTTCCCAGCCAAAGTTATAATCAAGCTCTATACCCTTATCTCTAAGCCATTCATCAAGTACGAAAGCACCTTCGGTCATAGCATCAACTCTTTCGTCGCTATCCCAAGATTTTTCTCTAAATCTTTCTCTGTATTCTTCTTTAGTAACTTCGTTACCAGCATCTTTCATAGCTTTTGAATTTGCAAGGTCGAAAAAGTTCATATCAAATTTACCATTACCTGATAGGATATCTAATTTCTCTATTATTGTAACATTTTCAACGCCCTCAATCTTAGCATCAATAGCACTTGCAAGTCCTGATGGACCACCGCCTATGATTAATAAATCAGTTTCCTTATCTTCAGCTTCTACAAGTTCTCGATCTTCTTCATAACCTGTGGATCTAGTAAGTTCTATTTCACCTTCAAATCCTGCTTCCTTCATAGCTTCAAGTACGGCTTCCTTTACGGCATAGGTTGAAAATGTAGCAGCAGAAACACAGTCCACATCAGGGCTGTTTGCTTCTACAATTCTTTCTTTAATAATAGGGAAAGCACTTTCAATAACTGCATCTGTTTCCTGGTTATCAAGTAAAGATACGTCTGAAATTTTTCCATCAGCTATTTCAAGCTCTATATTAATATCTCTATCATAACCTTGAGCAGAGGCCTTGTATGTACCATCATTCAAAGCTGTAGGCTTTGTTTCATTGGTTTTTTCTTCTTTTATTTTTTTATTTTTTCATTTTGTTTATCTTCCTCAGTTTGTTTTGTATCAGTATTATTTGTACCCTTTTCTGTATTGTTTGCACAGGCTTCTAATAAAACTGACAAAGATAAAAGGCCAGCCAATAACTTTTTATTTACTTTCATATTACCTCCATTAAATATTATTTATTATTTACAAGTATATTATAAGAGATTGACAGAAAAAAGACAAACTTTAACACATTTAAATGATATTTGTAAAAAATTTGAACTATCTTTTTCATCTAAAAAATTGATATTTGTTATATAAAAAAAGAGGGAAGCTCCCTCCATAAAATTATTTTTACTTAAGCGGTGTGGATTGATTTTGCCTCTAGGTACTCCATAAGACCAAATTTTCCGCCTTCTCTACCAACACCTGATTGTTTGGTGCCACCAAAAGGCAATTCTGGGCTTCCTCCGTTTGAGTTTAGGTAGACATCTCCAGCTTTTATTTCGTAAGCAATTTCTTCTGCTTCTTCTGGATTTCCAAAGACTGCTGATGAAAGACCAAAGTCTACAGCGTTAGCTACTTCTATAGCTTCTTTTTTATCTTTAACCTTTATTATGGAAACGACCGGTCCAAAAATTTCCTTATCGTGAATTGCCATACCTGGCTTCACATCTGTAAAGATTACAGGTTTTACATAATATCCATTTTCGCTTTCTTGAGGGACCTCACCCTTAAGGAGTTTAGCTCCTTCTTTGATTCCTTCTTCGATAAAGCCTTTAACTCTGTTAAATTGTTTTTTGCCGGCAAGGGTTCCAACAACAGTATTTGGATCATCTGGGTCTCCAACAGGATAGTTATCGTATTGGGCTATAAATTCTTTTATAACATCGTCGTAAATATCCTCTGTGATAATAGCTCTTGATAGGCAGGAACAGGTTTGACCTACATTTAGGTAAACCCTATTTAAAACTTGCTTTACACCCATCTTGATATCTGCTCCCTTGATAAAAACGGCAGGAGACTTGCCACCAAGTTCAAGGACAACTTTTTTTGCTGTATCCATTGCATGTTTAGCTGAAGATGAGCCACCAGCTAAGCTTCCTGTATAAGAAACCATGGCAACTTTTGGATGAGAATTTAAAATATCTCCAACTTGTGCACCAGAACCTGTAATTAGGTTAAAGACTCCTTTAGGAAGACCTATTTCATCAAAGGCCTTGGCTACAAAATAAGCTGTAAGAGGTGTATCTGATGCTGGTTTTTGGACAACTGTACAACCCATAAGTAGGGCAGGAATTACTTTCATTATTATTTGTCCTAAAGGATAATTCCATGGTGTAAGACTTGCTACAACACCAATTGGCTCCATTCTGACATAGCCACCATCCATATCAATCCTGTAGTCAATTTTCCTAGCTTGGTCAATAAAAACATCAACCCTTCTCATTTGCTTATCAAATTGACCGGGTTTTGCTATTCTAATTGGTACACCAAGCTCGAGTTTTATTGTTTCTATAATTTCGTCTTGGTGGTCTATCATCCAATCCTTAAACTTTTCTATATAAGAAATTCTTTCCTCAAGACTTGTCTTGGAAAAAGTTTTGAAGGCTTCATAAGCAGCTTCAACTGCTTGGTTTATTTCTTCTTCACTTGCTTTTGGAACCCTACTAAGGATCTCACCTGTAGCAGGATTTTCAACCTCAATCCATTTGTTGGATTGGCTTTCTTGGTATCTTCCATTAATATATAATTTTTCATTGTTTAGTTTTTCAAAATTCATATTCTTCTCCTTTCCCATTTTTTTACCCAAATTTTCTCTTATATATCAAAAGGGTATAATAATTAATAATAAAGATTTAAAATTTAGAATTTAAAAGGAGATATTATGAAATATTTTGGTACAGACGGATTTAGGGGAGAGGCTAATAAAAACCTTAATGTTTACCATGCTTTTAAGATTGGTAGATTTATTGGGGATTATTTTTCAACAAAGAATAATGGCCACGGGAAAATCCTTATCGGCAAAGATACAAGAAGGTCTTCTTACATGTTTGAAGATGCCTTATCAGCTGGTATTACCTCATCAGGTTCAAATGCCCATCTATTACACGTTACACCAACTCCTTCAGTTTCATATATAACAAGGACAGAAGATTTTGATTGTGGAATTATGATTACAGCTAGCCATAATCCTTACAACGATAATGGTATTAAAATCATAAATAAAAATGGCGAGAAAATGGAAGATGAATTCCTATATAAGCTCGAAGAATATATAGATAGCGACATAAAAGATATTGAACTTGCTGTTGGCGAAGACATAGGAAGGACAGTTGACTATATTGGAGGTCGTAATAGGTATATTGCCTATTTAATCCAAACAGTAACCAAATCTTTTGAAGGAATCAAGGTTGGTCTTGACTGTGCAAATGGAGCTGCCTTTACAATAGCAAAACCAGTTTATGATGCCCTTGGTGCTGACACCTTTGTAATTAATGCTGAACCAAATGGATTTAATATCAATAGGGACGCAGGATCCACTCATATAGATGGCCTAAGAAAATATGTAGTTGAAAATAAACTAGACCTAGGTTTTGCCTTTGATGGAGATTGCGATAGGTGTATTGCTGTTGATAATGAAGGAAATATTATAGATGGGGATTCTATACTTTATATCCTAGCAAACTTCATGAAAAAAGACGGTGCCCTTGATTCAAATACTGTTGTTACAACTGTTATGTCAAATATCGGTCTTTATAAGGCCTTTGATGAGCTTGGAATAAAATATGAAAAGACAGATGTTGGCGATAAAAATGTCCACGACCGCATGTATGAAAAAGATATAGAACTTGGTGGAGAGCAATCAGGCCACATTATTATCAAGAAGTTTGCTAATACAGGTGATGGCATTCTTACATCATTAAAGATAATGGAAGCTATGATTGAATCTAAAAGTGACCTTAAGAGTTTAGTTCGTGACCTTAAAATATATCCACAAGTCTTAATTAATGTAAGAGTTAAGGATAAAAATACTGTTTTAGATAATGAGTATGTTAAGGCAAGTGTGGAAAAAATTGAAAAAGAACTTGAAGATTCAGGTAGAGTTTTAGTACGTAAGTCAGGCACTGAGCCACTTATTAGAGTTATGGTAGAAGCGGAAACTGAAGAGATTGCAAAGCAATCTGCTATGGAAATTGTAAATACTATTAAAGAAAACGGCCTTTGCCTTGATTAGAGATTGTAAAAGTGGAAGAGAGATAGATATAAGGGAAAGTTTCCTTATAGTAAAGGGAAAAGTCTACGCCAAGGAGTCTTATATTGCCTTTGACACATCAAAGCTTAAGGCTTATCCGCCTATCGTGTATTACGATAGGGAAGACGAATACCTTGGAAGCTTTGAAGAAGAGGGGCTTTATGAGTTTTCTGACATAGAAGATGATCTTTTATCTTATAGTGATTATTGCTTTTCCAACCATGATTTAGATGATCTAAGGGACTTACTTGTTAGAAAAAGAGAAGAATTTATAAAAAAACTTATAAAATAATAGATTAAGTGTTGACAAGTATAGACTTAGCGGGTAATATAGATGATTGTATGGAAGTATCCGTATAGACAAATAGGAGGTGTTTTATGAGAGTAAAAGTTAAATTAGAATGCACAGAATGCAAAAACAGAAACTATGATACAACAAAGAACAAAACAAATCATAGTGAGAGAATTGAGCTTAAAAAATACTGCCCATTCTGCAAAAAACACACAGTTCATAAAGAAACAAGGTAGGAGATTAAATGGCTAAGAAAAAAGATTCTTTCTTCTCAGGAGTTAGCAAAGAATTCAAAAAAATCCAATGGCCTGTCAAGAAGACTACTTTAGAGTATACTCTATTAGTAATCGCCATCAGTGCAGCTACAGCAGTTGCAATCTGGGGACTTGATAAGATATTCCATTTCCTACTTTCAACAATAATGTAGGTGGACAATGACTGATTCTTTAAACTTTGAAGCTAATAAAGAAGAAGAAAAGGAAGCTTTATTAACCGAGATAGAAAAAAATGCTAGATGGTATGTAGTTCACACCTATACTGGCTATGAAAATAGGGTTGCTGATAAAATTCAAATGATGATTGATAATGAGCAAAACCCTGACATTATAGATGTGACTGTGCCAACAGAAGAGTATGTCGAGGTTAAGAACAACGAAAAGAAAGTAAAGACTAGAAAGTTATTTCCTGGTTATGTAATGGTCAAAATGAACGTTACAAGTAAGTCTTGGTATATAATAAGAAATACCCAAGGCGTTACAGGTTTTGTTGGTCCTGATGGAGATCCAGTTCCATTAACAAAAGCTGAAGTTAGAAAATTCGGTGTTAAGGAAAAAGAACCTGTATTTAATATCAACGTTAAACCAGGCGATGACGTAAATATCATTGCAGGCCCATTCAAAGATTTTGTCGCAAAAATCGAAGAAATCGACATGGAAAAGGGCAATATCAAAGCATATGTAGATATGTTTGGTCGTGATACATTAATCGACCTAGAATTCAGTGATATAGAAGAAATTTAGTACTGTCAAAAGCAGTGGGAGGGGAAACCCGAATCACCACAAGGAGGTAAATTATGGCAGAAAAAGATATAAAAGCGATAGTAAAATTACAAGTACCAGCAGGAGCTGCATCACCAGCACCACCAGTAGGAACCGCACTAGGTCCTCACGGAATCAACATTATGGAATTCGTTCAAGCATTTAATGCTAAGACAGCTGACCAAGCTGGAATGATTATACCGGTTGAAATGACTATTTATGCGGATAGGACATTCAAATTTATAACAAAAACACCACCAGCACCAGTATTAATCAAAAAAGCTATCAACCTAGCAAAAGGTTCAGGCGAACCAAACAAAAACAAGGTTGGATCAATTAAGAGAAGCCAACTTGAAGAAATTGCTAAGACTAAGATGGAAGATCTTAACGCTGCAAGCCTAGAAGCTGCAGTAAGCATGATAGCAGGAACAGCAAGAAGTATGGGAGTCACTGTAGAAGATTAGTGGGAGAGTTAACTCGTTTACCACAGGAGGTATTAAATGGCTAAAAGAGGAAAAAAATATTTAGAATCAAAAGCTTCATATGATTCTACAAAAGAATATGAATTAAACGAAGCACTTGAAATTGTTGAAAAAAATGCAAAGGCAAAATTTGATGAAACTGTTGAAATTCACTTCAACCTTGGTGTTGACAGCAGACACGCTGACCAACAAGTTAGGGGTACAGTTATTTTGCCACACGGTACAGGTAAGGTACAAAGAGTACTTGCTTTCGTAAAAGATGACAGAATAGACGAAGCTCTTGCAGCAGGAGCTGACTTTGCAGGTAATGAAGAATACGCTGAAAAGATCCAAAAAGATGGTTGGTTAGATTTTGACGTTGTAATTGCTACACCAGACATGATGGCTACAGTAGGTAGACTTGGTAGGGTACTTGGTCCACAAGGCCTAATGCCAAACCCAAAAACTGGTACAGTAACAAACGACGTTAAACAAGCAATCGAAGACATCAAAGCAGGTAAGGTTGAGTATAGAACAGACAAGGCTAACTTAATCCACGTTCCAGCTGGTAAGGTATCTTTCGGAGTTGAAAAACTTTCTGACAACATCAAAGCTCTAGTTGGAGAAGTTGTTAAGGCTAAACCTGCAGCAGCAAAGGGTAAGTATATTAAATCAATCACAGTAGCATCAACAATGGGACCTGGTGTAAAATTACAAGCAGGTAGAGCTAGCGAATTAGTTGAAACAAAATAATTTGCAATTTTCTTAGAGTGATTGTATAATATAAAAGTCAAATAAACAGGCTACCAAAGACTACGCAGACAGAAATGTTTAATTATTGCGTATAGGTGGGAGAAATTAACTACATCCCCACCGATGTAGGCACTATTAAAGTGTCTATATAAAGTGGGGTTTTTATATACCTACCATTAGCCTTAGGAGGTGAAAAAGTGAGCGAAAAAGCTATAGCAGCTAAACAGTTGATAGTTAACGAAATCAAAGAAAAAATCGAAGGTTCACAATCAGTGACACTTGTAGGTTTTAACGGCATGGACGTTAAGGAAATCACAGATCTACGTGATAAATTCAGAGAAAAAGAAGCTGAATACAAAGTGTACAAAAATACAATGATGAGATTTGCTTTCCAAGAACTAGGCTACGATGAATTAATCGAAGAGCTTAAAGGAGCAAACGCCCTAGTATTTTCTAAACACGACCTTGTAGACGGTCCAAAGATCGCAGTTGACTACAGAAAAGAAGACGAAAAAAACGAAGAAAAATTAGTTTTAAAAGCAGGTATTGTTGAAGGTAAGTATCAAAATAGCCAACAAATGATGGCAATAGCTACATTACCAGCTACAGAAGTTCTACACTCTATGCTTGCAAATGTATTACAAGCACCAATCAGAACTCTTGCAGGAGATCTTAACAACACAATATCTAAACTTGCAATCGCACTTAATGAAGTGGCAAGCAAAAAAGAAAACGAAGCAGCATAATAAAATAATATTAAAAATTTAAGGAGAATTAAAAATGGCATCAGAAAAAGTAACAAACCTATTAGAAGAAATCAAAAATCTTACAGTTCTTGAACTTTCAGAACTAGTTAAAGCAATCGAAGAAGAATTTGACGTATCTGCACAAGCAGCAGTAGCAGTAGCAGCTCCAGCAGCAGCAGGCGGAGCAGCTGGTGAAGCAGCAGCAGAAAAATCTGAATTTGACGTAGTTCTTAAATCAGCTGGTCAATCAAAAATCAACGTAATCAAAGTTGTTAAAGACGTAGCTGGTCTTGGACTAAAAGAAGCTAAGGCTCTAGTTGACGGAGCTCCAGGCAACGTTCTTGAAGGCGTAGCTAAAGATAAGGCTGAAGAAGTTAAAGCAGCTCTTGAAGAAGCAGGCGCTGAAGTAGAATTAGCATAAGCTTACAAACATTACTAGGTTTATCCTAGTTAAACCTCCTAGTTTTCATTAGGAGGTTTTTCTATGGTCATTTGTCTATATTCAAAAATAGAAATATTGATCCTTCAGTTTATTGTTAATGATGGATTGATTTTAGGAAATGATCTTATAATTATGTATTAATTTTATTTTCTTATAATTGTTGATAATCATTACCAATGTTGACAAATAGACATTTTGACGTATATTATTAGCTAGAAAGGTGTGGGAAGATATGCACGATTTAATAGAAAGTTTAAGGGACGCTGATTCCGATAAAAGAATAAATACTCTCAAAGAAATCCTCCAAGATAAAAAAATAAGGGTTTCTCACCAGAGACTTTTGATATTGGACTACCTAATAACCCATCCTATCCATCCTACAGCCGACAAGATTTACAAGGACCTTATGGAAAAAGACCCGGTTATTAGTCAGGCAACTGTATATAACAGCTTGAATTTATTCGTATCTCACAATCTTGTAAAAGAGTTAGATTTCAATATGGCTTCAAAAAGATACGAATTTAAAAGGCCAAGCCACGGCCATTTTATTTGTGAATCTTGTGGTAAAATCAAGGACTTAGAAATCCTTGATATGGAAAAACCACCTATGCTAAAAGATTATACTATAGACACTACTGAAGTAATCTACAGGGGAATATGCCCTGATTGTAAGTAATAAATTTAGCGTTTTTTTAACGCTTTTTTTATTTGTAGAAAGGAGAAAAAATGAAAAAAATAATATCATACTTACCAGGTCTGACCTTGGCTCTGGTAATTGCTTATATAGCACAATTTTTAGAAAATATCCTACCACAACACGTAATTGGTGGATCAGTAATCGCTTTATTTATAGGAATGTTTTTAAACACAATAATAGATACAGAAAAAACTCTAAAATCGGGAATTACCTTTACCTCCAAAAGGCTTTTAAAATTTGCTATTATTCTTTTTGGTGCAAGCCTTAATATAAGTATTGTTTTAAATGTTGGAAAATTATCAATATATGTAATGATATTTACTCTTCTAACATGTTTTGGTGGTGGATATTTTATAGGAAAAGCTTTGGGTCTTAACTGGAAAATGTCAAACCTTATTTCTGCAGGAACAGGCATTTGCGGAGGTTCTGCCATAGCAGCCATTGCTCCTGTGATTGAAGCAGAAGATACAGATATTGCTTACGCTATGAGCGCTACATTTTTATTTGATATGTTAATGATAATAGCCTTTCCTATTATGGGTAGGGCAATGGGTCTATCTGACATGGCTTATGGGCTTTGGACGGGAACAGCTGTAAATGATACATCAAGTGTAGTTGCAGCAGGTTTTGCATATTCGGATGCGGCAGGGGACTTTGCAACTATGGTCAAGCTTACAAGGACTCTTTCAATTATCCCAGTTGTTTTAATTTTTAGAATGATTCACCATAGGTTAGAAGTAAAGAAAATGGGCCATGAATATGTAGAAAAGAAGTTTACAATTTCTTCTATAGTGCCATTTTTTATCCTCGGTTTTTTAGCTATGGTTATGTTGAATTCCCTTGGATTTATATCAGAAAATTTGTCTATGACCCTAAAGACAATTTCAAAATTTTTGATGGTGGCAGCCCTTGCCGCTATTGGCCTAAATACCAAATATAGGGATATGAAAAAAGCTGGGATTAATCCTATGGTTCACGGATTTATAATCTCACTCTTAGTTGTAATTGTAGCAATAGCAGTAATTTATTTTATGGGTTTAGTTTAATATAAAAAGCAGGTAAATTTAAAACTTACCTGCTTTTTTAATCTAATTTTTTAAATCATTAAAAAACTTCATCGAATGGTCAAAATCGTGGTATTTAAAACCAAGTTCAAAGGCTTCTTTTCTTTGGGCTGAAGAACCGTGGGTGAAGGAATCAACATTTACATCCATACCTGCCATTTCCTGGATTCTGTCATCTCCGATAGCTGAAGCAGCCCTCATAGCTTCCTTAATATCACCCTCGTCTAAGTATCCCTTTTCTTGGACATAGTAGGCAAAGACCCCTGCAAAATAATCTGCTTGGAGCTCTTGGGCAACGGAAACTTTGTTATATTCAGTTTCTGTGAGTTTTTGTCTTAGGTCATTAGTTTGTCTTATAATCCCAAGTTGATTTTGAACGTGGTGGCCAACTTCGTGGGCAAGAACATAGGCTAAGGCAAAGTCACCGCCGCCACCGAACCTTGTCTTCATATCATCATAAAAGCTAACATCAAAATATATGGTCTCGTCAACTTGACAATAGAAGGGATCCATCCTTGATTGGGCTATACCACAACCAGTCCTTGTTGTATCTTGATAGAGGGTCATATGTGGTTCCTTGTAGTGGGCGTTTGCTTCATTAAATTTTTCGTGCTAGACATCCTCGGTATCAGCTAATATTACTGAAAGAAAATCTTCTAGAGTTTCTCTTTGCCTAGAAACTTCCTGGGATTCGATTTGGGTGTTTGGACTAATCTGTTGGTTTTGATTTGTAATTACACTTGGATCCACACCAAGGAAATACAAGACAAGGATTAACACAATTCCACCTAGACCACCGCCAACAGCTAGGGGAGCCCTTTGGCCCCTATTAACATTAGAAGATCGCCTTCTATCTTTCCATTTCATAAAAACCTCCAAAATCTTTTATTAATATATTGATACCCATAAGAAATATTTTTATAATAAAAAATTGATTGGTAAATTAAGGTGAAAAATTATATTGATATAAACAAGGATAGTAAAATAGCGAATAAATAAAGCCTATTTTTAGGCAAGACCTAAAATAGGCAAAAAAATGGAGCCGCTTCCCGGAATTGAACCGAGGACCTCTTCCTTACCATGGAAGCGCTCTACCTACTGAGCTAAAGCGGCACACTTATGATTATACAAGCTAATAAAATTAATTCAAGTAAATAAAATAAATAAATTTTAACAAATTAATAGAATTTTTTATTATATTATGGTAGAATAATGTATATGAGTACATTAGGAGGATTTAATGAGCAAACAAACATTTGAAAGAAGCAAACCACATATTAATATTGGTACCATCGGCCACGTAGACCACGGTAAAACAACAACAACAGCAGCAATCACACAAGCCCTAAACAAAAAATACGGCACAGGTGAATACATCGACTACGAACACATCGATAAAGCTCCAGAAGAAAGAGAACGTGGAATCACAATCAACACATCTGTAGTAGAATACGAAACACAAAAAAGACACTACGCACACATCGACGCTCCAGGCCACGCTGACTATGTTAAAAACATGATTACAGGTGCAGCACAAATGGACGGTGCAATCATCGTAGTATCTGCAGCAGACGGTCCAATGCCACAAACAAGAGAACACATCCTACTAGCAAGACAGGTAGGTATACCAAAAATCGCAGTATTCTTAAACAAAGAAGACCAAGTAGATGACCCAGAACTAATCGAACTAGTAGAAATGGAAGTAAGAGACCTACTAAACGAATACGACTTCGACGGCGACAACTGCCCAGTAGTAGTAGGATCAGCATTAAAATCACTAGAAGAAGGTGGAGAAGGTCCATGGTCAGACAAAATCCTAGAACTAATGGACGCCGTAGATGAATACTTCGACATCCCAGAAAGAGACAACGACCAACCATTCCTAATGCCAGTAGAAGACGTAATGACAATCTCAGGACGTGGAACAGTAGCAACAGGAAGAGTAGAAAAAGGAACATTAAAAGTAGGTGACACAGTAGAAATCGTAGGCCTAACAGAAAAGACATCTCAAGCAGTAGTAACAGGTGTAGAAATGTTCCACAAACAACTAGAACAAGCTGAATCAGGCGACAACGTAGGAGTTCTTTTAAGAGGCGTTCAAAGAAACGAAATCTCAAGAGGACAAGTACTAGCAAAACCAGGTTCAGTACACCCACACACAGAATTCGAAGGTCAAGTATACGTACTAACCAAAGAAGAAGGTGGACGTCATACTCCATTCTTCTCAGGCTACAGACCACAATTCTTCTTCAGAACAACAGATGTTACAGGTGACATCCAACTAGAAGACGGAGTAGAAATGGTAATGCCAGGAGACAACGCAACATTCAAGATCACACTTCAAAAGCCAATCGCCCTAGAAGAAGGACTAAGATTCGCTGTACGTGAAGGTGGTAGAACAGTAGCATCAGGAGTTGTTTCTAAAATCGTTAAATAATCTAATTTAGATTATTCATCACAAAAAAACAATAAAGAAAAAAGCGGGCCTGGCTCGCTTTTTTGTTTAGGAGAAGCTATGTTTAAGAAAAAAACTTTTCTTGGTATTTTTTTGATATGTATTTTAATTTTTGCTGGTTGTTCCAAAAAAAATAAAGTCGCAGAAAATGATAAGTTAAAAGAGGCGCTTGAGAGCAGTGAAAATATTGAAAAGAAGATATCGAAAAAGAAAAAGCCGACGAAAAATAAAATAGGAGTTCCCTATGAAATAGGGGTTACACCAGATGATTACAATATGGACTATGATACTTCAAGACTCTTATCTTTAGAGGATAAGAAGAGTAAGTATTACCCAAAAGATGGAGTTAGAGGCCTTTATTTTAATTCTGGTTCTATAAATAATCCGGAAGTTTACGATAGGATTGTAGGATTGATTGAGAATTCTAATCTTAATGCGGTTGTTATCGACGTTAAGGACGACTGGGGCAATATTACTGTAAACTTTGATACAGATAATGAGGATATCCAGTATGCCAATACAAAACTTCTAGATGCTGAAAGTTTGATTTCAGATCTTCATTCCAGAGGAATTTATGTTATAGGCAGAATTACAACTTTTAAAGATTCTATTATTACAAAAAAACATCCTGAATGGGGTTTTACTAGAGATGATGGAAGTCTTTGGGCCAACGGTCGTGGGGAAGTATTTATGAATCCTTTCTTAAAGGAAGTTCAAGATTACAACATTGAAATTGGTGAACTTGCAGCTGAAGCTGGTTTTGATGAAATTCAATACGACTATGTTAGATTTGCTGAAGGTTTTGAAACTTTTGGTGATACTCTTTCTTATTCTAGGGGTGAGTATGAAAACAAACCTATGGATGAAGGAGATAAGAGGGTTTCAGCTATTACTGGCTATGTAAGAAAAGCGCGTGAATCAATTTCAGCCTACGGTCTTCCTGTAGCTATAGATGTCTTTGGTTATGCCCTACAGGCAGGACGTGCAAGCGGTATAGGCCAAGATTTTTCGGAAATTTCCAATGAAGCTGATATAATGTGCTCCATGATTTACCCATCTCACTGGGGTCCTTATTCCTTTGACATAGAAAAGCCAGACCTTGAGCCTTATGAGCTCGTAATAAGATACCTAAAAGAAGAACAGGCTATTTTTAAAGATCTAGAACACAAACCGCAGTCTCGTCCTTGGATTCAGGATTTTACAGCTTCCTGGATTGGTGAAGGCAATTGGATGGTTTATGATGCTGATGCAGTTCAAGCTCAGGTGGATGCAATATATGAGTCAGGCCAGAGAGAATATTTAATATGGAACGCAACCAATACTTATTCCGAAGGTGTTGATTATTAAAAAGCAGGGGAGACCCTGTTTTTTTAGTATAAAAAAACAGAGCAAGTTGCATCACTTGCTCTGGTACAAAATTAATTTTCAGTTTATTTTTATGGTTTATAATCTGTGTTTTCTCCTAAATTGAGAAGGAGTTTGGCCTACTTTTTTCTTGAAAACTTGGTTAAAGTAGGATTGTGAATTAAAACCTACAAGGGCAGAAATTTCCTCCATGGTGTGGTTGGTTGAAATTAATAAGTTTTTGGAAATTTCTATTCTTTTTAAAATTAAATATTCTATCGGAGTTATCCTGTAGGATTGTTTGAATTCTGAAATGAGGTGGAACTTATTCATATAGGCCATTGATGATAGGTCTTCAAGCTTTATGTCTTCATTATAGTTTGTATCAATATATGATTTTATATAATCTATCTGTCTATTAATTTTTTTATCGTGTTTGACTGTGATAGATTTTCTGTATTTTCTTAGAAGGTTGATTACAAGGGTGGATGCAACTGCATTTGCTAGGCTATTTGAGAAGATGTCATTTCCCTTGTATTCATTATAAATATCTTCAAAATAATCTTCAAACTTAAGACTTTTATCCCTATTATCTATATGAAAATAATTAATTGCTTTCGCAGCATCATCCACAAGTCCTGCTATGGATATAGATTCGATACCAAAGCCAAAATATTTTATATTAGCAATATCTTTATCGAGATACATTGTATGACCGATGTTTGAATTTATGATTATTAGGTCTCCAGCATGAACTTCTACCATCTCACTTTCTATAGATAGTTTGCCAAATCCTTCTGCTAGGTAATAAAAATAGGTAAAAGGATGAAATTGAATCCTGTTAGAAACTTTTTGATTATAGGTATTTTTTTGAGCATCAAGTATTTTTACATCCAAATTATTTAGACTATTTTCTTCTTCTAATATTTGATCATTATTATTTTCCATTTTTATCCTCTAAATTTTTTACTAAGCTCGTTTTCCTTATGAATAAATTTATAAGTATATTATACTATAAAATTTAGAGAATTTTAAGACAAATATGAAATAATTTAAAATATTTTTATAAAAAATTTGGGCTAAATATTATTTATATTTTAAAGCTAGAATCTTAAAATTTTTGGGTATCATATATTAAAGACTTTGTCAATTGATAATAAGTGCAAGAAAAGTATAATTTGACTAGGTGAGAAGATGAGATTAATATCAGATGATATGATAAATCAAATAAAAGAAAATTCTGACATAGTAGATATAATTAGTGAATATGTCGACCTTAAAAAGGCAGGTTCGTCTTTTAAGGGCTTATGTCCATTTCATAATGAGAAGACTCCATCTTTTACAGTAGATAGTAAGAAACAATTATTCCACTGTTTCGGGTGCGGAGCAGGTGGTGACGTTGTTTCTTTTATAATGCAAAAAGAAGGTTTGTCTTACCCGGATAGTTTAAAATATCTTGCTCAAAAGGCTGGGATAAACTTAGTTTTCAATGAAAGTCCTGGAATGAGTGAAAAAAGAAAAAGACTTTATGAAATAAACAAAGACATAATGATGTATTTCTATAAGAATCTTTTGACAAATAAAGCTCCTCAAGATTATCTTCTTAAAAGAGGGCTTAGAAGCAATATAGTAAATACTTTTATGCTTGGATTTGCCAAAGATAGTTGGGATGACTTATTAAATTTTGCTAGGTCAAATGATATAAAGGAAGAAGACCTTCTTGAACTTGGGCTAATTGCTAAGTCTAAAAATGGAAATTTTTATGACAAGTATAGGAATAGGTTAATTTTCCCAATAATTGATACCTATGGCAGGATAATTGGTTTTGGGGGTAGGGCTATTGATAATACTATGCCAAAATACCTAAATTCACCAGAATCAGAAGTTTTCAAAAAAAGATACAATCTATATGGACTTAATATTTTCAAAAAGCAAAGTAAAAGAGATTTAATCCTTGTTGAAGGCTATATGGATGTAATTGCCCTAAATAACAATGGAATTGATATAGCGGTTGCAAGCCTTGGTACTGCCTTTACAGTAGATCAAGCAAAACTTGCTAAAAGATATGCTGATAATATTTATATTTGTTATGATTCTGATGCTGCTGGAATTAAAGCAACAAAAAGAGCTATAGAAATATTTAAAGAAGCTGAAATTGGGGTAAATATAATTGAGCTTGGTCAAGGCCTTGATCCAGATGAGTATGTCAAAAAGTACGGCAAAGAAGCTTTTGAAAAGAAAATAGATGAGGCTCTTGATGAGTACAATTATGCTTATGAACAGATCTTAAATGGCTATTCTGAAGCAAATGAAAACGAAAAACTTGAAAAATTGAATTTATTTATTGGGTTCTTAGCTTCTATTGAACAAGATTTAACCAGAGAAATTTTTATAAATAAGGTTTCATCTTTGTTTGATATAGACAAACAAACTTTAAAAGGCGCCATTTCAAAGTATAATAACAAGCATCACCAAGAAAAAATAAATAAAGATAATTTTACCGAGCCAAATATAGTTATAGAAGAAAAAAAGAACGATATTAGTGCTCATGAACTTGAAATTTTAAGACTTATCTTTAATCAGCTTGAAGATTATAAAGTAAATGCAGATTATTTTGATAAGTATTTGATAAATCCAAAGGCTCTTAATTTTAAAGATTTTCTTATTAATAAGGAAGTAAGTAAATTTGATAAGGCCGATGGAGATTATAGATACATGCTAGACTACGTCATGGATGATAAAAATCCAATAGTGGTTAGCGAATTAAAGGATAAGATTAACCTATATGAAAGACTTAAAAAGAGGAATAATCTCAGAAATAAGTCTATAAATGCTAAGGGGAGAGATAATGAACAGCGATGATAGTAAATTGCTCGAAGATGATGTTCTAGACGAAATCATTGAAGAGTTTGAGTCCATAAGTGAAAGTCAAGATGGGATGATCACTTATAGTCAAATTTTTAATTTTGATGATTTTAGGGACATCGACAAGGAAAGTCAAAAGCTAATTCTTGCTAAGATCACTGCTTCAGGTATAGAAATTGTTGAAAAATCTGAAACAGAACTTGATCAAGAGGAAGAAGTCGAAGACGATATTGAAGAAGAAGAGCAAGAAGACGAAATTGACGAACAAGAGTTGGAAAAAGAAATAGATAAGTCTGTTGATAATCTAGCTGGCATTAAGCTTGATGATCCAGTTAA
Source organism: Anaerococcus sp. C0059F3 (assembly GCF_056590475.1). Lineage (NCBI taxonomy): Bacteria > Bacillati > Bacillota > Tissierellia > Tissierellales > Peptoniphilaceae > Anaerococcus > Anaerococcus sp. C0059F3. The sequence goes on along the minus strand of NZ_JBWPWE010000004.1, from coordinate 50,575 downwards.
AATGTACCTTAAAGAAATAGGTAAGGTCGACTTACTTACAGCTACTGAAGAAATTATCCTAGCTAGACGTATGGAAGCTGGAGAAATAGCCCATAAGTCTATGCATGGATATAAATTTAATAAGCAAAATAAAAATAAACTTGCAAATGACGTGTTTTTCGGTGACTTAGCAAGGGTTTTGGAAAATGCAAACAAGTCTTTACAAAATAAAGAAAATTTAAGTGATGAAACCATAAAAGATCTGGATGGGCTTGTTAATATGGGGTCCTTATTTAAACAAGTAATGGAAGATGATCTTGACAAGGACCAGTTAGAACAACTAAATGCAAAGATAATTATTTGCAATATTGCTCAGAATTCAATAGACGATGGCCTATCAAGGAAAGATGCAAACATTCTTTGCGACCTTTTCGATTCCTTTGACCACATGCTTAAAATAATCGAAAATGACGAAGTTGTTAGCATGGTTTATTCATCTTTTAATGATCTACTAAAGAAGGCTGCCAATAAGGATGCAATAAAGACAAATGATCAGATGATTATTGATAATCTTTTAAAAACATCAGAATTTGCAGCGGAAATTAAGAATAAAAAGGTCATATCCGATGATGAAGCTGCCTACCTAGCTTATATAATTGAACAGAGAAATATGTCTTTAAAGATGTTAAATAAGGAAGAATTTACAGACGAAGAGCTTAATAAACTTAAGATAGATATAATAAAATCACAAAGGGCTAAGGAAAAGCTTGCTGAAACTAACCTCAGGCTTGTAGTTTCTATTGCAAAAAAATATGTTGGACGTGGCATGAGCTTTCTAGACCTAATCCAAGAAGGAAATATGGGGTTAATGAAGGCTGTTGATAAATATGATTACAACAGAGGATTTAAGTTTTCAACCTATGCTACTTGGTGGATTAGGCAGGCTATAACCCGTGCTATTGCTGACCAGGCAAGGACAATTAGGATTCCTGTTCATATGGTAGAGACAATTAATAAACTTGTCAGAATTCAAAGACAGCTCGTTCAAGATCTAGGACGTGACCCATCCAATGAAGAAATTGCAGACATAATGGGTATCGAAGTTGAAAAGGTATCTGAAATTAGGAAAATTGCTCAAGAACCAGTAAGTCTTGAAACTCCAATAGGTGAAGAAGAAGACAGCCATCTGGGAGATTTTATAGAAGATGATACAGCTATAGATCCAGGCGAGGCTGCTAACTATACAATGTTAAGAGAGCAATTAAACGATGTTTTATCTTGCCTTGGAGCTAGGGAAAAGCGTGTTCTACAATTAAGATTTGGACTAATAGACGGCACTCCACGTACCTTAGAAGAGGTAGGCAAGGAATTTGATGTAACTAGGGAGAGAATTAGGCAAATTGAGGCTAAGGCCCTAAGGAAACTAAAATCTCCAAATAAAAGTGAATTATTGAAAGATTTTTTATAAATGGAAGATAAGAAAAGATTATTAGATATTATTAATATCTTAGATTCAAATAAAAAAATTATAGATATAGGAACCGATCACGGATTGGTTCCTTTATATTTGGCTAAAAACAAGATTTCAACCGATGTTACTGCAACAGATATATCTGCCCCAAGCTTACAAAAACTTGTTGACAGACTTGATGATGACCTAAGGAAAATAATTAAAACCCAGGTGACAGATGGTTTTAAGGGTCTAGAATCTAGCGACAATCAAGTTGCGATTATAGCAGGTATGGGTGCAAATACCATAATTGAAATTATTGAAGAAAGTTTAGACTTCGCGAAAAATCTTGATTACATGGTTCTTGCTTCAAATGTGAATACATACGAGTTAAGGCACTTTCTAAATAATCATGGTTTTTATATAGAAAAAGATTTTTTATCTTATGAAAATAGAAAATATTATGATATTTTGAAAGTTTATTACGGTAAAAATCAGGACTTAAGCTTTGAAGAATACTATTATGGGAAAACTGATATAAAAAATAAAAGTGATTTATTGAGGCAAAAATTATCTATAGATGAGAAAAAGAACCAGGGATTTTTAAAAGAAATTAAGGAAAAATCTCAAGACGACCAAGCTATTAAAAAAATAACAGATAGGTTAAAAGCTATAGGAAAGGTAAAAGAAAGATGCAAATTCGAGAATTAATAAATAAATTAGAAGAAAAATATCCCTTTGAACTACAAGAAGAATGGGATAATTCTGGACTACAGATAGGAAACCCAGACAATGAATTAAAGGGAGTTGTTGTATCCTTAGACTTGGAAGAAGGAGCGATAGACTATGCCCTTGAAGATAAGAAAGCAAATCTAATTATCACCCACCATCCATATTTATTTAATCCTACAAAGTCTATAGATTTTAGGGATAGTTTTTATAACAGGCTTAAAAAGTGCATCAAAAATGACATTACGGTTTATGCCTTCCATACAAATTTAGACATAGCAGAAGGTGGGGTAAATGACAATCTTGCCCACATTTTAGGTCTTAGGGATATAAAGAGCCTAGAAAATGGCAAAGAACTTGGCCTAGGAAGGTATGGTTATATTGATAAACAGTCTGCTAATAAATTTCTTAAAGAAGTAAAAGAAAAACTAGAAGCAAGTGGCCTTGTTGTCTACGGAAATTGCGACAAAATGATTGAAAAAGTTGCACTTTGTGGAGGGGCTGGATCTTTTCTTATAGAAGACGCTATTAATCAAGCTTGTGACTTAATAGTGACAGGAGATGTAAAATATCATGAAGCTATGGATATGTCAAATAAGGGGATAATAATCGCTGATGTGGGACATTTCGCAAGTGAAAACCATATTATATATAAATTACAAGATGAAATAGAAGAAATTACTGGAAAAGAAGTTTATAATTTTTCAAAAACAGATAGATTCAGACATTTTATTTAATTTTACTTTTACGATAAAAAGGGGTATCTTAACTAGGGAGTAAATCAGATAATCGCGGGGCGTAAGTCACGAGGAAAGTCCGTGCACCATAGAGCAAGGATGCTTGATAACGTCAAGTAGGAGTGATCCTCAGGCAAGTGCAACAGAAAGTATACCGCCAATTTTGGTAAGGTTGGAATGGTGAGGTAAGAGCTCACCAGCTGTCCTAGTGATAGGCAGGCTATGTAAACCCCATCCGGTGCAAGAACAAAATGGACATTAGGAGGCTTGCTCGGCCCGGTCCGGAAAATGGTAGTTCGCTTGAGCTTATTAGTAATAATAAGACTAGATAGATGATTATCCACGACAGAACACGGCTTATAGATTTACTCTATACATAATTAGCACACAATTAGTTACAAAAAATTAATTGTGTGTTTTATTTTTTACACTTATTGGTAAAATATTTTATTTATATTGGGAAATTTTAGCTGAATTTACGAATATATATAAAATAACTCTATTAAGTGTAATTTTTTTGTAACTAATTATTGACTTTTTTGTTAAAAAGATATAGAATTAACTTAGATTTCAAAAACAATTAACAAATAGATTTACAATTCATGACAATTATGGAGGAGTAATTTTTTATGAGTAAGAAAAATATAGGAGCAGCATTATCGGTTATAGCTGCATCAGCGGCTGTTGCTACAGCATATGCTACTACTGTAACAGATTTAGAAAATGATAAACATACTAATTCATTAATTACTGAAGAAAACAAGGAAGTTGATTCTTCTTATTCTTTCGTTAAGTCTGATTATACAAAAGAAGTTAAAAATACAAAGATCGCAGGCAAGGCAAGAGATTCTAAAAAAGCTAGCCAAGAGATCAAAAAAGATATTATTATAGAAAAAACAGCCAAGACTCTAGTTGAGACACAAATTGTAAATGCTGAGAAAAAAGCAGAAGCAAATGAAGATGAAAATGAAGTAGTTGTCTATGATGACAAAAACTTAGATGAAATCATCGAAGAAAAAGCTCAAGCCGAAGTTAAGGATGTAGTTGTATACGATAATCAAAACATAGATGAAGTTGCTAAAGAACAAGTTGCTACATATAAAGAAAATACAGAAGTAGCTCCATTAGCAGAAGAAAAAGTTGCACCTGCAAAGGTTGAAGATCCTGTAGTTTCTGATAAATTCGTAAATACTGCAAGTTTAAATATTAGAGCATCTAAGGATGCATCAACTTCAGATAACATAGTAAGAACTATCAAAGCTGGAGATAAGTTAGTTGGCCATGTTGAAGGAAACTGGTTTGTAACAAATGAAGGTTATGTAAGCCTTGATTATCTAGCAAACTATTATCCACAAGACTTAGTTAACAAAGTAAACGCTGAAGAAGAGGCTAGAAGAGCTCAAGAAGCAAAGGCAGCAGAACAAGCAAGACTAGCTGAAGAAGCTAGAAAAGCTCAGGAAGCTAAGCAAGCAGAAGAAGCAAGAAAAGCTGAAGAAGCAAGAAAGGCTCAAGAAGCTCAAAAGCAACAAGTTAAACAAACTGTTCAACAAGTAGAAAAAGTTGTTCAAGAACAAGCGGTAAATACACAAGCACCTGCCGGTCAAGGTGCCCAAGGTGCTGTAAATGTTGCTAGCCAATTTGTTGGTTATTCATATGTTTGGGGTTCAGCAAACCCAAGTGTTGGTTTTGACTGTTCAGGTCTTACATCTTATGCTTACAAGCAAGTAGGCGTAAACCTTCCACACAGCTCTCAAGCTCAATTTAATAATGGTTATGCTGTTGATACCAACAATCTAAAACCAGGAGACCTTGTATTCTTCTCATTTGGTGGTGGCTCAATCGACCACGTAGGTATGATAACAAGTTCTGATGGATCTTTCATCCATGCATCTACACCTCAAACAGGTGTCAGATATGACAACATATTTAACGGATCATACCAAACAGCCTTCAGAGGCGCTAGAAGAATATACTAAGAAAAAATTATATGCCCAGGGCAATAGCTTTGGGCATTTTTTATTAGGAAAAATATGGAATTATTAAATACAAAAACTTTAAGAAAAGAAATAATATCTAGACTACAAGACTACGATTTTAAAAATAAGATAATTCTTCTAAGCAAAAACCCAAGCGAGGAAGTAAACCACTATAAGGATGTTATCATAAAAAGGTGTCAAGAATTTGGAATTACTTATATTGATAAGATTTTTAAGGAAGAAAGTCAAGAGGAAATTCTAGATTTTTTATCATCTTTTGATAAGGAAGATGGATTTATAATTCTGGCGCCCTTTGGTGACAGGGAAGACTTGACTATGCTTAAAGAAAATATTGACCTTAAGGACTTAGATTCTTTTACCTACAAAAGTCTAGGAAAAATCCTTGATGGTGATAAAAACTCACTTCCTGCAACAGCAAGGGCTGTAGTGAGCTTTATGGACTATGAGGGAGTTGACTATAAGGGTAAGAGAGTAGTTATAGCTAATAATACGAATATTATCGGTAGGCCACTTGCCATGTATCTTGCTGCCAAGAGGGCAAGTGTAACTATTATTAATAGCCTTACAAATAATCCAAAAGAACTTATAAAAAATTGCGATATTTTTATTTCAGCAATAGGAAAAGCTCATTTTTATGATAAGACCTATTTTAGAGCTGGCCAGCTTCTTATAGATGTGGGAACTTCCTACAAAAATGGTAAGATAATAGGAGATATTGATAGCGATTCAATATCAGATATGGACGTAAAATACCTAGGAAGTAAAAATGGGATTGGATCAATTACGACTATAACTTTAGTGGAAGGACTAATATATTAATGCCTATAGTAAATAATGACCAAGATTTAATAAGATATAATGATTTTGTAAGAAATTCTGAATATGCCAGACCAATGCAGGATACAAATTGGTCAAAAATAAAAAGTAACTGGACCCATGGCTTTGTTTATTTAGAAGAAAACAAACAGATTATCGCAGCTATGTCTGTAATTGGGATTAAAAATACCAATGGCAAACACTTTTTATATGCACCAAGAGGACCTGTTTGTGATTTTAAAGATACCAAGCTTGTAGAAGCCCTAATCAAAGAAGCAGAGCCTTTAAGAGAAAAATATGATGCTTTTCTTTTGAGGATGGATCCAGAATTAAATTTCGATGAAAAACTCGTTTATGATTATAGAAAAATGGGTTATGATTTTAGATCTGTAGGCATAGACACTCACGCCTTTACCCAGCCAAGATATAATATGATAATTGATTTAAGCAGCCAGGATGAAGATGAAATTTTTGAATCATTTTCATCAAAAGGTAGATACAATATTAGAAAATCAATCAGAGCAGGAATTAAAACTATTTGCAAAACAGATGAAGAAAGCCTTGATATTTTTTATGAACTTACAAAAATAATGGCTGAAAGACAAGGTATAGGTCATAGACCAAAAGATTACTACGAAAGATTGATTAAATATTTAGATGGAAAAATTTTTCTTTCATATTTTGAGGATAATCCTTTATCAGCTTCACTTTTGATTCCTTATGGAAATAAGGTTTACTATCTTTATGCTGCTAGCTCTAATGAGATGAGAAATAAGATGCCTAACTATAATATGATTTGGGAAGAAATAAAATGGTGCCTTGAAAATAATTATGACTATTTAGATTTAGGTGGAACTTTTAGTCTCGATACTAATGATGGCCTATATAGGTTTAAACAATCATTCTGCTATCCAGATAAGTATTCAAACTTCATAGGCGAACTTGATGTTGTCTATGATAGGAAAAAATACGAAGAATTTTTAATAACAAAATAAATTACTCAATATAAACAATATATACTAAAAATTTTTTATTGAGAAGCAAAAAAGACGAGAAAATTTTCTCGTCTTTTTTAGATTTATGAACTAATTTTTATTTATCAAGTGATTTTGCTATCTTGATTGCTTCTTCATATTCAGGAAGATCAGTGTTTTGAGCTAGGTATTGGACATATTTTATGGTGTTATCCTTATCTAGTACAAAAACAGAACGGTTTAATAGTTTTAATTCCTGGATTAGGGTGCCGTATCTGCTAGAGAAGTCTCTGCAGTTGTAGTCTGATACAAATTTAATTTTATCGGTTTTTTTAACCTTCTTAAACCTTTGTTGGGCAAAAGGTAGGTCATTTGAGACTGTAACAACGACAATATTATCTGAGAAAAACTCAGTTGCTTTTTGGAACATTTTTGTTTGTAGTTCGCATACATCAGTATCTAGGGATGGAACGACTGACAAGATTTTTATTTTATCTCCCTCTTCTTCATAAAAATGATATTCAGTTAAGTCCATCTTATCTGCCTTAAAATCTGGCGCCTTATCGCCAACATTTAATTCATCTCCGAGAACTGTGATATTTACAGTGCCGAATTTTCCTTTTCTTGGCATATTATTCTCCTTTTGGTTTCTTTTTCTTTTCCGTCTTTCCTATATTTTATAACAAAGTGGAATTTTAATCAATTAAAATTGAAAATAATTAGATTAAGAAATATTGTAAATAAGGCAAGGATGGGGTATAATTAGCTAGTATGAATAAATAAGGAGGCAAAATGGCTAAAATAGTTTTACAAGCAGAAAAAAGAGAAGCTACTGGTAAAAATCAAGTTAAAAAACTTAGAAATAAAGAACTTATCCCAGGAGTTATCTATGCTAAAAATCAAGAAAATGTAAATGTTCAATTTACAGCTAGAGATTTTGAAAAAGTACTTAGACAAGCTGGAACATCTACTATTATTACATTAGACATCGAAGGTGAAGGTAAGGAAGTTCTTATAAAGGAATTTGCTAGCCACGCATACAAAAATCAATTCTTACACGTTGATTTCCAAGCAATCGACCAAAACGAATCAATCAGAGTTACAGTTCCTGTTGTCCTAGTTAACAGAGATGATATGAACGAAGTTACAGGTGTACTTGTACAAAACCTTGAAAGCGTTGAAGTTGAATGTCTACCAAAATACATCCCACAAACAGCAGATGTTGATGTTAAGGAAATGGCAATTGGTGACAACATGACTATTGCAGATCTTGATATAGCATCAAACGAAAACATCACAATTCTTGCTGATGAAGATGAAGTAGTATGCTCACTACAAGAAGTTTCTGAAGAAGAAATCGTTGATGAAGAAGCTGAAGCAGCAGATGCAGCAGACGTACCAACAGTTGGCGAAACTGAAGAAGACGAAGAAGACGCTGAATAAGATTTAAAACCATTGGTCTTTAAAAGAAGGACAATGGTTTTTTTATTTGCAAATTTTTATAGAATAACAATAGTAGACTAAAAATGTAATTTTATAGTATAATGAATGTATGAATGGAAAATTTATAGTTTTTGAAGGACCTGATGGATCCGGCAAAACCACAATAATAAAAAAAGTTAAAGAGCTACTAGAAAATAAAGATTACTCTATATCCTATTATAGGGAACCAGGTGGGACAGATATTTCTGAAAAGATTAGGTCTATTATTATAGACAATGATAACCACATGATGGATGCTAAGACTGAAGCCCTCTTATTTGCTTCATCAAGAGCTCAGCTTGTTGCAGAAAAAATCCTTCCAGACCTTAAGGCAGGAAAGATTGTTATTTGTGATAGGTTTGTAATGTCATCTCTCTTATACCAAGGCCTGGGAAGGTCACTTGGAGTAGAAAATGTAAAAAGTATAAATGACTTTGCAACAGGTGGACTAAAACCTGACCTTACTTTATTTTTTAATATAGACTACAAGACAGCCCTCGAAAGAAAAAGAGCAAATTTTTCTCCAGATAGGCTAGAAAATGAAGATTTTTCTTTCCATAAGACTATTTTTGATGGCTATTTGAAGATGGCAGATCTTTATAAGGATGAAATTAAGAAGGTCGATGCAAGAAAATCTATAGAAGATTTGACAGAAGATGTTATAAATATCATATATCAATTATTGGAGGACTAAGATGAAATTATTGGTAGCTATAGTACAAGATGCAGATGTTAATTTTTTAATCGATGCTCTAACAGAAAAAGGATACAGGATAACAAAATTATCTACCACAGGTGGTTTTCTTAAAAAGGGCAACACAACACTACTAATAGGTGTGGAAGAAGCAAAACTTGATGAAGCCCTAGGAGTAATTGAGAAAAACTGCAAGAAGAGAAATACAACTACCACAATTATAAATCCAACAGGCGAAAGTTCACTTATTAGCTCAACTGTGCCAATAGAAATAAGTGTTGGCGGAGCAACCATATTTATAATTGATGTTGAACAATATATACAACTATGAGCTTATTAGATAGCCAGCTAAAAAATAATAGCCTATCTAATGCTTATATAATTGAGGGAGAAGATTTAGCCCATAACCTTGAATATGCCAAAGATTTTGCTAAAAAAGTCTTTGGATCATATGGCTTAAGTACAAAGCTTGAGACAAACCCAGATATGGAAATAATTGATAAGGACATAATCGATATAGGAACTATAAGAAACCTTATCAAAGACATGGTAATAAGACCAGTAAATAATAAGATTAAGGTTTACCTTATCCATAACGCTCAAAATTTAAGGATAGAAGCGGCCAACGCCATGCTTAAGAGTCTTGAGGAATTAAAAGCCTATACTTTAATTGTATTTACAATTGATAATGCAGGTAAGATGCTTCCCACCATTAGGTCAAGGTGTCAGATAATCTCCTTAAATACAACAAATAATGACCTAGATATAGATATGGAAAGATTATCTGAAATTTTTTCAAAGATTTTCCAAGGAGACCTCGCAGTTTATTATAAGGAGAGGGAATTTTTGCTTTCTTTTAAGGAAGATAAAGCAAGCCTAATGGAAGGATTGATTAAAATCTTATCAGACACAATCAATAATAAGTATAAGGCTAATAGAGGATTTGCTAGCTATGATTATAACATAGAAAGCATTTCTGGCCTGAGTTTAGCTAGTATTGAGGGACTTTTGGCTAAGTTTGAGAGAATAAATTCATCTTTTAGGAATAATATAAATTTTGAATTGAGTGTTGAAAATATATTTTTAAATATATATAGAGAAGGCAGGCGAAGTTGATGAATGTAGTTGGAATAAGATTTAAAGACGCGGGAAAGATTTATTATTTTTCTGCTAATAATTTAATTCTGAATTTTAAGGACAAGGTAATAGTAGAAAGCTCGAATGGTTTGGAACTAGCGGAAGTTGCCTTGGCCAATATTGAAATAGATGAAAAGAAGTTTGATAAAACTCTTTCACCAGTTATAAGAAAGGCGACAGAAAAAGACCTAGATATTTATAGGCAAAACCTAGAAGATTCTGAAGAAGCAATTAGAATTGCCCAAGAAAAGGCGAATTTCTATAGGCTAAAAATGAAAATAGTCGATAGTGAATATAGTTTTGATAGGACAAAAATCACTTTTTATTTCACAGCTGATATGAGAGTTGACTTTAGATCACTTGTTAAAGACCTTGCCTCTATATTTAGAAATAGGATAGAACTAAGGCAAATAGGGGTGAGGGACCACGCTAAGCTTAAGGGATTTTATGGAACATGTGGACAGAAGTCTTGCTGTTCAAGATTTATGTCTGATTTTTCGCCTCTATCTATAAAAATGGCCAAGGATCAAGGAATCACCCTAGATCCTGCAAAAATTTCTGGTATCTGCGGTAGGCTAATGTGTTGTCTTTCTTTTGAGGAAGAAAATTATGTTAGGGCTAGAAAATATATGCCAAGACCAGGAACTATGGTTCAAACAGAAGATGGAGAGGGTATCGTCCTTGCTAATGACTTTGTAAAAGAAATGTGCAAGGTGAGAGTAAAGACAGAGGACGATGTAGAAATAGAAGAATATTATAAGGCAAGCGACCTTGTCAAATGTAAATGATAATTATTATCAATTTGCATAAATAATCATTATTTTCCGTTTTTAGGTATAAAAATATAAAAAAAGTTGACATTTGGTGTATATAGTTGTATACTAATCATATAACAAATATAGGAGGAAATTATGGCATACAAAATAGATGAAAATGTTTGTATTTCTTGCGGTTCATGCGAAGGTGAATGCCCAGTAGGAGCAATCTCACAAGGCGATGCAGCTTATGAAATAGATTCAAATGCATGTATTGATTGTGGTGCTTGTGCAGCAGTTTGCCCAGTTGAAGCAATCGACCAAGAATAATATATACTACATAAAAAACAAAGACTCCCTTGGGGGTCTTTTTATTTTTCACGATTCTTCTCTTAGATTATAGTAGAGTTTTAAAACTCATATATTTTTTTGAAAAACTTTATGTAGAATATAGGTACAATATATTTTTTAAAAGCAGTTGTGGATTAACTTATTTAGTTATATCAATATTTTAAGTATGAAGATTAAAATTTTATTTAAGTTGAAAATAATTATAGAATGGATATCTGAAAATAATTGTTAAAATCAAAACCCTAAAATCCAAATGTGGATATTGGGGTTTTTAATTTTCCATGCTTATATTAAAAAAAAATCAAATAAACATTGTTAAAATCAAGGAATTTGATATAATTATATAATGGAGACAATATGGATATAGACGTAATAATAAATCAAATTTACAATTTAATATTAGATAACCAAATATTGGGTTTTGCCATTGGTGGTTTTGTAGTTTTGCTTTTAATTTTTATTATATCAAAGACTTTTAGAAAGTCTGGTCTATTTTTATTAGCCAACACATTTTTGATTGATTACACCATTAGGTCCTTGCCATTCGAAATCTATACCTATTATCCAATAGTCCAACAAATAATAACCGGGCTTTATGTTCTTGGATTTTTAAATTTCCTTATCAGGGTAATAGTAATGGTTGTAAAGATGAGCAAAAGAAAGACTAATGAAGAAGAAAAGTCAAGCCTTCAAAACTTTATGGAATTTACAGGCATAAGACCATTTTTCCTAATGCTTATAATTAACCTAGTCAATTTTAATTCCTATATACCAAAAAATATCATTTCACTTCTAACAAGCCTATCTTTTTTGTATATGGCCTTTAGAACACTTTATTCTACTTATTTATATTTAAGTGAAAAAGAAAGTCTACCTATAAAAGATGATATGGATTTTGATGATATAAAGGCTTACCTTTATGATCCTGATGATAAGGCTAGTAAAAATTATGGAAGGATAGTTAGGAAGGATTTGAATAAGGAATCAAAACTAAGTATCGAGCCTAAAAATAAGAAAGCTAAAAAGGAAAAGTTTACTGACCCAATTTCCATTTCTGAAATAAATAAAGATGTTAGGGATATGGAAATGCTTAAAAATATCGAAAAAGACCTATCAGATAATGATGTGATTAAGTTAATTGAGGAGTCAAATCCAAATATTACAAAAATCTCCCTTACAAATCTTAAAACGGGAGATGAACATTCCTACACCAGCAAGCGTGCTAATTTCCACGTTGATGAAGACCATGAATATAAAATAAGTTTGAGTTTTGAAGAATATAATGACTATGATTATGGAAGATTTATGGACCTTCTTATTGCCTACGGGGTGGAAAGGGAAGTTTATAAATTCGAACTTACTGTAATTTCAAAACTTAATGAGGATTTTAAACTGGTATTTTTTGACCCAAGCCAAATTATTGATATTGATAAAAATGGGAATGTAAGGCCGTCTGGTAAAGATATATCAATGATTTTCCCTAAGTATAAGATAAATTTCATCAAGGGGAATTATTAGATGAGTGATAATAAGAGTTTTATGAAAGCTTGGCGATTGGAACGCCCTTATTTAACAAGCGGTCATTTAAAAATAATCGCTTGTAGTGCCATGTTTTTAAGTCACTTAGCCCAATGTGGCCTATTATATATGTTGGGGTTTACCAAAATTGCAGACTTATTTATGCTTATTGGGCGAATTTCCATGCCACTTTTTTGCTTTATGGCCGTTCAGGGAATTTTACTGAGTAAAAATCCTAAAAAGTATTTGAGAGGACTATTAATCTTTGCTTTTTTATCAGAAATCCCCTTTGATCTGGCAAGTACAGGCTATTACTTTTTTATTTATAGCCAGAATGTATTCTTTTCCCTATTTTTGGGTGCATTTATGGTTTACCAATGGGAAAAGATAAGGAAAAGTGAATTAAATGAGCTTTTAAAATTTTGCTTTGCTATCATAATTTTCTTAGGAATTTATTTTTTTGCAGGATTTTTTATGACAGACTACGATTCTAATGCTATTGTTGCTATTGGTCTATTATACTTGGCCAAGGATAGTAGAATTTTAACGGCTCTTGCAATCCTAATAGGTTTTGCTTTTGAAGCAAGGATTGGCGGGGATTACTTATCAATACCCTACATGGTTTACCTATCAATTCCTCTAATATTTTTATATAATGGAAAAAGAGGTACCTATAATAAGTGGTATTTTTATGCCTTTTATCCAGTCCATTTGATACTTATTTATTTATTGAAAATTATATTATTATAAGGAAAATATGAATATTACAGAAATTTTATCAAAAGAATTAAATATTAATGAAGAAAGAATAGAAAATGTAATTAAACTTCTTGATGAAGGCTCAACTGTTGCCTTTATCGCTAGATACAGGAAGGAAGTTACAGGCAATCTTACTGATGTTGAGATTAGAGAAATAGAAAAAAATCTTTCTAGACTTCGTAATATAGAAAAAAGACAAGAAGAAATTATAAAATTAATTGACGAAAAAGGCCAATTAACAGATGAACTTAGGGAAGAAATTCTTGCAAGTAATTCTTTAACCATTCTTGAAGATATTTATGCCCCATATAAGTCAAGAAGAAAGACAAGGGCTGATATAGCAAGAGAATTCGGTTTAGAGGAATTTTTAGAAAAACTTCTTACAGAAATATCTAGCGAAGAAGAAGCTGTTGATGCAGCTAAGGATTATTTCCAGGAAGGTCTTAAGGATGAAAAAGAAGTTATTGAAAGATCCCTTGATATCCTTGCTGAAGATATAGCAAATACAATTGATGCAAGAAATATAATTAGGCGTGACGGTTTGTTAAGAGCAACCTTAATTACAAGTCTTAAGGCAGAAGATGATAATCTATACGAATCATACCATGATTTTTCTAAAAAATTAAAAGATCTTAAGTCTTTCCAGGTTCTAGCCATTAACAGAGCAGAAAAGGAAGATATACTTACAGTAAAAATTGAATTTTCAGACGCCTATAACAAAAGCCTAATTTATAAGCTGGTTAGCCAAGATAGGGAATTTAATCCTTACCAAAAAGAACTTGTAGAACTCACAATAGATGATGCTTACAAGAGATTGATGTTACCTTCAATTACAACAGAGCTTAGAAATAAATTAACAGAAGAAGCAAGCGATGAATCAATTAGAGTTTTTGGAAATAACTTAAAACCTTATCTCCTACAAAGGCCTATTAAGGGCCAGGTGGTAATGGGGCTTGACCCTGGTTTTAGGACAGGGTGTAAGGTAGCAGTTGTTGATAAAAACGGAAAATACCTAGACCAAGCTGTTATTTATCCAGTAGAACCTCACAAAAAAGAAAAAGAAGCAATTGCAACCTTAAAATCCTTAATCGAAAAATATGGAGTAACTTTAATAGCTCTTGGAAATGCAACTGCTTCTAGGGAAACAGAACTTGTTGTTGATAAATTAATTAAGGAAGTAGATGGCGTTTCATATGCCATAGTAAACGAGGCTGGTGCCAGTGTTTATTCTGCATCAAGTCTAGGCGAAGAAGAATTTCCTGACCTTGATGTTACCATCAGAGGTGCAATATCAATGGCAAGGCGCCTCCAAGACCCCATGGCTGAACTTGTAAAAATTGAACCAAAACACATAGGCGTTGGCCAATACCAACACGACCTTGATGGCAAAAAGCTTGATGAAGAGCTAGCAAAAGTAGTAGAAGATGCAGTAAATGAAGTGGGAGTTGCTATTAATAATGCTTCCTACAAGCTTCTATCCTATGTATCAGGCCTAAACCAAAATCTAGCCAAGAGAATAGAAGAAGACTTCAAGGATGGAAAGATTGTTTATAGGAAGGACCTCTTGGATGTGAAGGGATTGGGTAAAAAAACTTATGAACTTGCAGCAGGATTTTTAAGGTTCCCATCATCACCAGAAATCCTAGATAATACTGCAGTCCATCCAGAATCCTACAAAATAGCCAAAAAAATCCAAAGCTTAGATTTGGATAAGATTGATATAGAAAAGCTTGCCCAAGAACTTGAAGTGGGAATACCAACACTTGAGGATATTATTGCAGAGCTTAAGAAACCTGGACGAGATCCTAGGGAAGATAATCCAGAAGTCCTTACCAAAAAGGAAATAATGGGTATAGATGATTTGAAAGTTGGAATGGTTCTTAAGGGCAAGGTAAGAAATATAACTGACTTTGGTGCTTTTGTAGATATTGGAGTTGGAACTGATGGCCTAGTACACGTTTCAGAGATTTCCGATAAGTTTGTAAAAAATCCACATGATGAATTGACAAATTCGCAGGTGGTAAGTGTTAGAATTATAGAAATAGATAAGAAAAAAGAAAGAATTGGTCTTTCAATGAGGAGTGTGAATTAATGAGATTATCGAATTATTATATGCCAACCCTAAGACAAGATCCGGTTGATGCAGAGACAGCCAGCCATAAATTGTTAGTAAGGGGAGCATTCATCAGACAACAAGCTTCAGGAATTTATTCCTTCTTACCTCTTGGACAAAAAGTTTTAAACAAGATTGAAACTATAGTTAGAGATGCTATGGATAGCCACGGGGCTATTGAGGTTTCAACTTCAATCCTCCAACCAAGACAAATTTGGGATAAGTCAACCAGATGGGAGACCTTTGGTCCTGAGATGTTTAAATTAAAAGATAGGCACGATAGGGAATACGCCTTAGGTCCAACAGCAGAGGAATCTTTTGTAGACCTTATAAAGGACGAATTAAATTCTTACAAACAATTACCATTAAATTTATATCAAATCGTTGATAAGTTCAGAGATGAAAAGAGACCAAGATTTGGAATCAACAGGTCAAGAGACTTCCTCATGAAAGATGCCTACACCTTTGATGCTAATCTAGAAGGCCTTGAAAAGTCTTACATGAATATGTGGAAGGCCTATGAGGTTGCTTTTGATAAGATGAAACTCGACTACAAAATCGTAGAAGGTGACTCAGGAGCCATGGGCGGTCACAAATCTCATGAGTTTATAGCACTTTCTGAATCTGGTGAAGGAATTATTCTTTATACAGAAAACAGCGATTCTGCCTATACAGATGAAAAAGCAAGGTCTATTATTGAGCCACTCAAAGAAGATTTAAAGGATCTTGAACTAGTAGAAACTACAGATAAAAAGACTATTGAAGAAGTATCAACTTTTTTAAATACAGAAGCAAAAAGATGCGCTAAGGCAATTGACTTAATTGTTGAAGACGAACCAGTCTTTGTATTTGTACCAGGTGATAGGGAATTAAATATGGCTAAGCTTATTTCTTACCTAAAAGTTCCAGAGCATGAAATCGAGATGGCTGATGACGAAACTATTGAAAAACATACCAAGGCACCAGCGGGATATACTGGTCCAATTGGTATAGAAAATGCAAGAGTTATTGTAGATGAATCACTTACAAGAACAAACAACCTAGTAGTAGGAGCGAATAAACCTGGCTATCACTATATCAATGCAAACTTCGGCAGAGACTTCGAAGGCGAAGTGGCAGAAGATTTGATCCTAGCAAAAGAAGGCGACCAGGCTTACGATGGATCTGGCCTTTATAAGGCAGCTAGGGGAATTGAAGTAGGAAATATTTTTCAACTTGGAACAAAATACTCTGAAGCCCTTGAGGCTAATTTCCTAGACCAAAATGGAGTTGCTAAGCCATTTATAATGGGTTCTTATGGTATAGGTATCTCAAGGTCAATTTCAGCTGTTGTGGAGCAATACCATGACGATAAGGGCATTATCTGGCCAACAAGTGTAGCCCCATTTGAAGTAATAATTACTTTAATAAAACCAAATGATGAAAATCAAGCTAACTTAGCTGAAAAAATCTATAAAGAATTAAAGGCAAAGAAAATTGATGTTCTTCTTGATGATAGAAATGAACGCCCAGGTGTTAAATTTAACGACAGGGACCTAATCGGTATCCCATACAGGATTACGGTTGGAAAAGATGCAGTAAATTCTATTATTGAATACTCAACTAGGGCTGAAATGGAAAATAAAAACCTAGATGCTGACGAAGCAATAAAATTAGTTTGTGAAAATATCTATAAAGATTTGGAAGATTAATCCAAGATAGGTATGATATATAGTATAGAATTAAATAGGGCATAGCCCGGAGGAGAAAATATGTTAGTTAATGCAAAAGAAATGTTAGACCTAGCTTATGAAAATGGTTACGCAATAGGACACTTTAACACCAACAACCTAGAATGGACAAAGGCAATCCTACTTGCTGCTGAAGCAAAAAAGACTGCTGTTATTATTTCATCTAGTGAAGGTGCTGCTAAATACATGGGTGGTTTCAAAACTGTAGCTTCCCTTGTTAGAAATTTACACGATGCACTTGGTATCACTGTTCCAGTAGCAATCCACTTAGACCATGGTTCATATGAAGGAGCTAAAGCTTGTATAGAAGCAGGTTACACTTCTGTTATGTTTGATGGTTCTCACTTCCCAATTGAAGAAAACCTTGAAAAAACAAGAGAAATCGTAAGACTTGCTCATGAAAAAGGCATCTCAGTTGAAGGTGAAGTTGGCGGTATCGGCGGCGAAGAAGATGGCGTTACATCTGCTGGCGAACTTGCTAATGTTGAAGAATGTAAAAATCTTGCAGCTTGTGGTATAGACTTTTTAGCAGCAGGTATTGGTAACATTCACGGTGTATATCCAGCTGATTGGCAAGGCCTTAACTTTGATAGACTTAAAGAAATTTCTGATGCAGTTAAAATGCCATTAGTACTTCACGGTGGTACAGGTATTCCTGATGATCAAATTAAAAAAGCTATCAGCCTAGGCGTTTCTAAGATTAACGTAAATACAGAATGCCAAATCGCTTTTGCTAAGGCAACTAGAGAATATATCGAAGCTGGAAAAGACCAACAAGGAAAGGGCTTTGACCCAAGAAAACTTCTTCTTCCAGGAACAAATGCAGTTCAAGCTTTAGTTGAAGAAAAAATTGACATGTTTGATAGCGAAAATAGCGCTAATAAATAAGAACAAATTAAGGGGCTTTAGGGCCCTTTTTTGTATAAAAATATGGATAATTTAAAAGAAAAAAAATTAGTTGACCTTAGGGAAATTGCCAAAGATTTAGGCATTGAGTCAATTAGCAAATATAGAAAAGATGAATTAATTAAACTTATTGAAGAAGAAGAAAATAAGAAGGAAGAAGAAAGCAAAGAAGCTAGAGAAAATGACCTGGGCGCTAAGTTTGACTGTGACGGTATTTTAGAAATCCTACCTGATGGTTTTGGTTTTTTAAGAACCCAACTTTACGAATCTGGAGACGATGACATATACGTTCCACCAAAGCAAATAAAGATGTTTAGGCTAAAGACGGGGGACTATATTGAAGGAATTGCAAGAGAAAAACATGATAAGGATAAATTTTCTCCTCTTATTTTTGTTTCAACTGTAAATGGTATAAAGCCAGCCGATGCCTTCAACAGAGATTTATTTGAAGATTTGACCCCTATATATCCAAACGAAAGGATAAGTGTAGAAACTGATCCTAAAAATATTTCTGGAAGGATTATTGATGTAATTAGCCCTATTGGTCGTGGCCAAAGAGGACTTATTGTTTCTCAGCCAAAAGCAGGAAAGACTACTTTAATTAAGGACATAGAAAGGTCTTTAGAAAAAAATTACCATGACCTAAAAATAATTGTCCTTCTTATTGATGAAAGGCCAGAAGAAGTTACAGACTTTATAAGGTTTGTAAATGAATATAGGGATCCTGATAATGTTTTGATGCGTACAGAGGTTGCTGCATCTACTTTTGACATGCCTCCACAAAGTCATATTGATATAGCGGAAATGGTTCTTGAAAGGGCAAAAAGATTTGTCGAAGAGAAAAAAGATGTGGTTATTCTTCTAGATTCCCTAACAAGACTTGCTAGGGCTTATAACATAATGACTCCTCAATCAGGTAGGACACTTTCAGGTGGTCTTGATCCTCTAGCCTTAGTTGGTCCAAAGCAATTTTTTGGTGCTGCAAGAAATATTGAAAATGGCGGATCATTAACAATCCTTGCAACAGCCCTAGTTGACACAGGTTCAAGGATGGATGATATGATCTTTGAAGAATTTAAGGGAACAGGTAATATGGAAATCCACCTAGATAGACGACTTTCAAACAGGAGGATTTTCCCAGCTATCAATATCGAAAAATCATCCACCAGACGTGATGATCTTTTATTAACCAAAGAAGAACTCGAAGCGGTTTATAAATTAAGAAAATCAGATCTAAATACTACTGAATCAATAGTTGAACTTATAGATTGGATGAAGAGGACTAAATCAAATAAACAATTTGTAGAATTAATAAATTCATCAATTAAATAACTTGATTTTAATATTTTGCCTGGTATAATTTATATTGCTTATTGAAATGGAAAATAGAGGTGAATTATGAATAAAGAATTACATCCAGAATATCACCAAGCCAAAGTAACTTGTATGTCATGTGGCAACGAGTTTACTGTAGGTTCAACAGAAGAAGAAATCAAAGTAGAAGTTTGCAACAATTGTCACCCATTCTACTCTGGTAAACAAAGAACTGCTGAACGTGGTGGTAAGGTAGAAAGATTTAACAAAAAATACGGTAGAAAATAATAGTATGAAAGATAATAAGGTAAGGCAACTTACCTTATTTTTGTGTAAAATAATGAAAATATCAGACTTTTTAAAAATAGATTATGAGACAAGCCTAATTGCCCTTACTTATATTTTAGGAAAAAGCAAGTCTTATGTCCTAATGAATCAAAATTTAGAATTAAATAACAAGCAAATTGAGCGATTAAAGGATATAATAGATAAGAGAAAAGACTCTTATCCACTCCAGTACGCTATAGGCGAGTGGGAATTTTATAACCTTAGGCTTAAGGTTGACCAAAGAGCCTTGATTCCACGCTTTGAAACAGAAATAATTGTGGATTACCTAATAAAATCACCAATAAAAAGAGATAAAATTTTAGATATTGGAACAGGTACAGGTGCAATTGCTTTATCACTAGCAAAGAATATTGAAAATTCTTATGTAATTGGTTCAGATATTGAAGAAAAGGCTATAAGTCTTGCAAGGGAAAATAAAGAATTTACCGGAATAAAAAACGTTGAATTTATAAAATCAGACTTGTTTGAAAATATTGAAGGGAAATTTGATTTAATTATTTCAAATCCTCCTTATATCAATAAAAAAGATTATGATGCTCTTGATAAAGAACTTTATTTTGAGCCAAAGTCTGCACTTTATGGTGGAGAAGATGGTCTCGATTTTTATAGGGAAATTATAAAAAAAGCTAATGATTATTTAAATAATCAGGGACATCTTGTATTTGAAATAGGTTATGATCAAAAAGAAGTTTTAAATAAGCTTCTTATGGACCAAGGCTTTGTTAATATAGAAAATTTAAAAGATTTTAATGATTTTGATAGGTTTATTATTGCACAGAAAGGATAGAAGATGTTTGAAAATTTAGAGCATGTTAGAGAAAATTACAAACAATTAGAGGCGAAACTAGCTGATCCAGCAGTCTTATCTGATATGGATCAGTTTAGGAAGGTATCTAAAGAATATAATTCTTTAAAACCAGTTGTTGAAAAATACGAAGAAATAAAAAATGCTGAAGATACCATAGCTGAAAATCAGGAACTAATAAATGAAGCTGATGATCAGGAAATGGTTCAAATGCTAAAAGAAGAGATAGAAGAAAACAAGGATAAACTAGAAGTCTTAAAAGATGAGATGCAAATTCTTCTAATTCCAAAAGATCCTAATGATGAAAAAGACGTAATCGTTGAAATCAGACCAGGAGCTGGTGGAGATGAGGCAGGACTTTTTGCTGGCGACTTATACAGGATGTATAACATGTATGCTGATAAGGCTGGTTTTAAGACTGAAGAAATTGAAGTCAATACCCAGGGTGTTGGTGGAATTAAAGATGCTACCTTCGTTGTTAGAGGTGAGGGAGCTTATTCAAAATTAAAGTATGAATCAGGTGTTCACAGGGTACAAAGGGTACCAGAAACAGAATCTGGTGGTAGAATCCACACATCAACAGCAACTGTAGCCGTTCTTCCAGAAGTAGACGAAGTAGAATTACACATAGATCCAAATGACATCAGGGTAGATGTATATAGGTCAAGTGGTAATGGCGGTCAATCTGTAAACACAACTGACTCAGCAGTTAGACTTACCCATATCCCAACTGGTTTAGTAGTTGCTATCCAAGATGAAAAGAGTCAGATAAAAAATAAGGAAAAAGCTATGAGAGTTCTTAGGGCAAGGCTTTATGAACTTGAAGAACAAAAGAGAAATAAAGAAATAGCTGACAACAGAAAAAGCCAAGTTGGTACTGGTGATAGGTCTGAAAGAATAAGGACCTACAACTTCCCACAAGGAAGAATTACCGACCACAGAATTAACAAGACAATTTACCAACTAGATGATTTTCTAAATGGGGATATAGAAGATATGATCAATTCCCTAATTGCAGAAGATCAAACTAGAAAACTTGAAAAAGTAGGCGAGGACGAATAATTGTTTGATTTTTTAGCCAATAGATTCGTAAAAGAATATGAAAATATCGATGACCCTGAAGTTAGGCTTAATCTAATCAGCCTTTCTTCCATCATGGGTATTGGCATGAACATTATACTTTTCCTATCAAAAATATTTTTGGGAATCTATACCAAGTCTACTGCCATCTTAAATGATGCTTTTAACAACTTATCAGACTCGGTGGTTTCTATTATGTCGTTGTTAGGTTCTAGTTTTTCAAAAAAACCAGCTGACGAAGAACATCCTTTTGGGCATGGAAGGGTTGAATATGTAATGGCTCTTTTGGTTTCGATTGTAATTGTTTATGTAGGTATTAATTTATTTATTAATTCTGCGAAAAGCTTTAACGATCCGAACCCAAATGGCCTAAGCTTATTATCTTTCATAATACTTTTTGCTGGTATTTTGATTAAAGTCTATATTTACTATCTAAATTCAAGACTTTATAAGGATTTAGAATCAGATTTAAATCTTGGAGTAATGCTTGATGCAAGAAATGATATAATCTCAACTACAGCTATAATTCTTGGTGTGTTTATGCAAAGATATGTAAACTTCAACCTAGATGCGGCTATGGGTGTTGTTGTAGCATTTTTTGTAACCAAACCTGGTATAGACTTATTTAATGAAACTGTTGGCTATCTTTTAGGTGAAAGAATTGATGAAGAAATAGAAAAGAAAATTTCTGAGATTCTTTTAAGTGGGTCTTATATCATCGGTTTTCACCACTTAGACATCCACCAATACGGCAAGGGACATATTGCGGGATCTTGTCATGTGGAAGTGCCAGGAAACCTAACAGTAGCAGAACTTCACAAAGAAATAGATCGAATCGAAAAAAAGATTAGGAAAGAAACAGGGGTAATTCTTACCCTACACGCTGACCCAACCTACAATATCTTAGATAAAGAAGGTTAAATGAAAACTGAAATTTTAATAATTGACAGAGAAAATATAAATAAGGCTTATATAAAAAAAGCGGCAGACCTCATAAAAGAAGGAGCCCTAGTCGCTTTTCCAACAGAAACAGTTTATGGTCTTGGTGCTGATGGTTTAAATAATGAAGCCAGCAAGAAAATTTTTAAGGCCAAGGGTAGACCTGCTGATAATCCACTTATCTTACATATTTCCCATATATCTATGTTAGATAATTTAGTAGAGGAAATAAGCGAAAGCCATAGGAAATTATTTGATCTTTGGCCAGGGCCAATGACTTTGATTTTTAAAAAATCTAGATTAATTCCTGAGGCAGTGACAGCTGGTGGTGATACAGTGGCAATAAGATTTCCATCTGATGAGATTGCAAGAGCTTTGATAAGTGAAGCTAATACACCAATAGCAGCTCCTTCTGCTAATATATCAGGAAGGCCTTCTCCAACCAAGGCAGATGATGTCTACCAGGATATGGACGGGATTATACCTCTAATTATTGATGGAGGAGAATCAAATATTGGAATTGAATCAACTGTAATTGACTTATCTGGAGAAAAGCCAACCATTTTAAGACCAGGTTATTATACTTATGAATTTCTAAAAGAAATACTTCCTGATATGAGGCTTGATGATAGTCTAGTAGATTCTACAAAGATACCAAAATCACCTGGACAAAAGTACAAACATTATGCACCAAAGGCAAATCTTAGGGTATTTATAGGAGAAAATGTACCGGATTATTTATTAGACCTTGCAGAAGAATATAAGTCTCAAGGAAAAAAAGTTGGAATCTTAGCTTTTGATGAAGATAAAGATAAATTTGCTTCCTACCCATATATTTCTCTAGGTTCAAGGATTGATTTATCAACTATGAGCCATGTCTTATTTTCATCTCTAAGGGAGATGGATAGACTAAAAGTTGACATAATTCTTGCAGAAGGTGTAAGGGAAAATCATTTGGGTAAGAGTATAATGAATAGGATGAAAAAAGCAGCAGCAAACGATGTAAATTATATATAGGAGAAGATATGAAAAACGTAACAGTATTAGACCACCCAGTTATAAAACATAAAATTTCTATACTTAGAGATAAAAATACGGGTTCAAATGAATTTAGGTCCTTGGTAACAGAAATTGCCATGATTCTTGCCTATGAGGCAACAAAAGATCTTGAACTTGAGGAATATGAATTAGAAACTCCAGTTGCAAAGACTACTGGATACAGACTTACAGGCAAGAAAATCGGTATAGTTCCAATTCTTAGAGCAGGTCTTGGCATGGTTGATGGTGTACTAGAAGTTTTGCCAGCAGCAAAAATTGGTCATATTGGTATGTACAGGAATGAAGAAACCCTTCAACCAGTTGAATACTACTGTAAACTCCCTAGCGATGTTGAAAACAGGGATATCTTAGTTGTTGACCCTATGCTTGCTACAGGTGGTTCTGCTTGTGATGCTATAGATAGACTAAAAGAATATGGTTGCAAATCTATAAAATTATTATCAATTATAGCAGCACCAGAAGCTTTTAAACTCCTTGAAGAAAAGCACCCAGATGTTAAAATTTATATTTCTCAATTAGATGAAAAACTAAACGAAAACGGTTATATTGTTCCAGGCCTAGGAGATGCCGGAGATAGATTATTTGGAACTAAGTAAGGAATGAAAATGGCGAAAAAAGAGATTTTAATTATTAATTCTAATGGACCTCTTAAAGGTGAGGTTAATATATCAGGTGCGAAAAATTCTGCACTTCCTATACTAGCCGCATGTGTTTTAGGCACTGAAGAGATCATATTAGATGGGGTTCCTGAGCTTAAGGACGTTGAAATAATGGTTGAGGTACTTAAGCACCTTGGAAGCAAGGTTGAATATCTTGATCAAAATACCTTGAAAATTAATTCGGCAGGTATCAATACTAGTGAAACTCCATATGAACTTATGGATAAGATGAGAGCATCATTTGTCGTAATGGGTCCGCTTTTATCAAGGTTTCACGCAGCTCACACCAAGGCACCAGGCGGATGTAATATAGGAAGTCGTCCTATAGACCTCCACCTAAAGGGATTTGAAGCTCTTGGTGCAGTTAACACTGTTAATAACGACGAAATAGCCATAGTAGCTAAGGATGGGTTAATTGGTACAGAGATTTACCTTGACTTTCCATCAGTAGGAGCTACACAAAACATAATTATGGCTGCTTGCCTTGCCCAAGGTAAAACAACCTTAGAAAATGCTGCAAAAGAACCAGAAATAGTTGACCTTGCATCTTTCCTATCTAAGATGGGTGCAAATATTAAGGGTGCAGGTACATCTACAATAGTTATTGAAGGTGTTGAGAAACTAACCGGTACCCGTCATACCATAATCCCAGACAGGATTGAAGCTGCAACTTACATGACAGCTGCAGCTATGACAAGGGGAGAGGTTTTAATAAATAATGTAATAGGTTCTCACATCAGACCTGTTATTGCAAAACTCGTTGAAATGGGTGTTGATGTAGAAGAAATCGAAGATGAGGATAAGATTATAGTTAAGGCTCCTCATAGATTAAAATCAACTAATATCCAAACCCTTCCATATCCAGGTTTTCCAACAGATGCTCAGGCTCAATTTATGGCCCTTATGACAGTTTGTGAGGGAGAAAGCAGGATTCAAGAGACTGTTTTTGAAAATAGGTTTATGCACGTTGAAGAACTTATGAAAATGGGTGCCGTAATTGCAACATCTGGCAACAGGGCAACAATTGCAGGCGTTGAGAAACTCCACGGGGCAGATGTAAAAGCAACTGACCTTAGAGCGGGTGCTGCTCTTGTTATGGCAGGACTTGTTGCAAAAGGTACAACAAGAGTTTTTGATATTTATCACATAGACAGGGGATATTCAAATCTTGTTGAGAAGCTAACTAAACTTGGCGCTGACATAAAGAGAGTAGAAGTAGAATAATGAAATTAGAAGGCATAGTATCAAACATTAGGTATAGGAACGATGAGAGTGGCTATAGCGTTATGACGCTTGAAACCTCTGATTCTGACATAACTATTGTTGGCACTATGCCCTTTTTTAATGAAGGCGATAGGCTAGAAGTAGAAGGCGATTTTACCTACCACGATAAGTACGGTGAGCAGATAAATGTCAGAAATGTAAGGCTTAAAAAACCTTCTGATAGGGAATCTATAGTAAAGTATTTGGCGAGCGGAAATATTAGAGGAGTTGGCAAAAAAACTGCCCAAGCAATTTACGATGTATTTGGCACAGATTCTCTAGATATTTTATACAAGGATCCAGATAAACTTTTGAAGGTTGAAGGTATCGGGAAGAAGAAACTTGAAGATATAAAGATATCTGCCGAAGAAACTAGGGATTCAAGACGTAGTTTAGAATTTCTCCAAGGACTTAGGATATCCTATAATCTTGCTATGAAAATTTACAATAAGTATGGAGAAAATACTATAGATATTGTAAAATCAAATCCTTATAAACTTATTGAAGATATTAAAGGAATTGGTTTTTCTATGGCGGATGCCTTGGCAAGAAATATGCAAATGGAATCCAACTCTGCCTTTAGGATTTCAGCTGGACTAAGATATGTAATTGATTTTGAAGCAGATTTTAATGGCCACACTAGCCTTGAAATCTCATATCTCATCAATGAGGCGGCCAAGCTTTTGAAGGCTGATAAGGATTTAATAAGAGAACAAATCCAAGACGATCTCTTATCGGGAAAACTTGAACTTGTTGAAATAGAAGAAAAATCCTATGTCTACTCCAAGGGTCTTTATAAGGCTGAAAAATCAGTTGCCATGGCTCTTGCTAAAAAAATCAAGGAACCCTATATTTTTGATATAGAAATAGATGAAGATCTTGGTGGATATTCTGAAGAGCAAAAACAAGCCATTGAAGCTGCCTTTGAAAACATGGTCTTAGTAATAACTGGTGGTCCAGGTACGGGAAAAACCACAATAATAAATGCCATTACAAGTATTCTCGATAAAAACGAGCTTTCCTACGCACTTGCAGCACCTACTGGTAGGGCTACTAAGCGTATGCAAGAGGCAACAGATAGCGAAGCAAACACCATCCATAGGTTAGTTGGAATAAGACCAGATATGCCAATTGCTGAATATAACGAGGAAAATCCAATCGAGAAAGATTACATAATCGTTGATGAGATGAGTATGGTTGATATTTACTTGATGAAAAGCCTTCTTGATGCGGTTGGTGAATCCACAGCATTAATTTTGGTTGGTGATAGTGACCAGTTGCCATCAGTAGGTCCGGGAAATGTTTTATCTGATGTTTTAAATTCTTCTGCCAAATCAATTAGGCTTAAGAAAATCTTTAGGCAGGCAGGCCAATCAAATATAATTGTAAACGCCCACAGGATAAATGAGGGTAAATACCCAGTTTTAAACCAACCAGATAAAGACTTTTTCTTTATAAATGCAAATGGAGATAATTTTAATCATGTCTTATTAGATTTAATCAAAGACAGGTTACCAAATTTTTATAGTTTTGATCCAGTAAGGGATATTGAAGTCCTAGCCCTATCAAGAAAAACAAATTGGGGAGTGGATGCTATTAATAAATCTATTCAAGATGCTATTAATAAAGAAAAAATAATTTTAAAAGTAAATGATAGGACCTTTAAGCTCCACGATAAGGTCATGCAGGTGAGAAATAATTACGATTTAAAGGCTATAAACGAAGCTTCTAACGACGATGGAGTCTATAATGGGGATATTGGTATCATTACAGAAATAGACACCAATGATGAGAGTCTTAAGGTCGAATTTGACGACGGAAAAATCGTAAAATACAAAAAAGAAGATATTAAAGATTTGGACCTATCTTATGCTATCACAGTCCACAAATCTCAAGGCTCCGAATTTAAGTGTGTAATAATTCCAATGATGCAGGTTGCTCCTATGCTTTTGACTAGAAATCTTCTATATACTGGGGTAACTCGTGCAAAAAAACTTGTGATATTACTTGGAGATAAGCGATTTATAAAAAGAATGGTTGATAATAATAGGTCAAATGACAGAAATACCAATCTTTCCTATTGGATAAATGAAATGGAGTCTATTCTTGCTGATTGATTATTTATTTTTAGATGAAAATACCTGTACTTTTTGTCAGAGCGAATACATTTACAAGTACGGTCTTTGTAGGGATTGTTATGATAGGCTTGATTATGTTGATAATAAATTTCTTATAGGTGATTATGAGTGCTACTCTATATATTTTTATGACGAATTTTTTAAAAAGCTAATAGGTCTCTATAAGTTTGAGAGAAGGACAGAATTTTCTAGGATTTTCGCAAAGATTATCTATGACTATGGGATTAAGAAAAATCTTTTCGATGTCGATTATATTTTGCCTTCACCATCATCAAAAGGAACTTTGATCAATAGAGGCTTTGACCATATCAGAATGATTACCGATGATTTTATTGATAAAATAAAACCAAGATATCTTGATAATTTTAAAAAGATAAAAGATACAAAGGCCCAGCACGATTTGGGCAAGGAAGATAGGAGTAAAAACTTAATCGGTGCTTTCAAATTAGATAAGGATTTGACTGGAAAATCAGTTTTGATAATTGACGACCTTGTCACAACTGGAAACACCTCACTTGAAATGATAAAAGTTTTGGAAGAAGCAAATGTAAAAGAAGTAAAAATCTTAGCCCTTGCTTCTGAAAGAAGGGTATTATAAAAGCCAAGCTAAGCGATTGCTTAAACTTGGCTTATTTTTATGCTTCTACCTTTTCGGCTTCTTTCATAAATTCATAAATTTTAATGGCTAGGGCCATTTCAATTCTTTTTCTAAATAGTTTGCAAGAATAATCGTGGGTGTGGTTTAAATCACCTGTCGCATTGTAATTATTTGCAGCACAGCCACCAGAACAATACATATTTGCCCAGCACTCTCTGCATTCTGATTTTGAATAGCAGTTGCAGGTCTTAAACTCGTTTACAAGGCTAGTATTTTTTACGCCTTCAAAAATATTTCCTATCTTAAAATCATCATTGCCTACAAATTGGTGGCAAGGGAAGAGGTCTCCAGTTGGTGTTACAGCCATGTATTCTGTTCCTGAACCACAGCCTGAAAGTCTCTTGTGGATGCAAGGGCCGTTTTTAAGGTCAATCATATAGTGATAAAAAATGAATTCCTCGTTATTATCAATTGCTTCCATCATCATATCAGCTAATTTTTCGTATTGGTCAAAAAGTATTGGAAGGTGTTCATCTTTTAGGGCATATTCATTATCAGGGCTGCCTACAACCGGCTCTAGGGAAGTACGTTTGAAACCTAAATCTAGATAGGTTTTAATATCTTCTGTAAAGTCGAGATTGTTGGCTGTATAGGTCCCTCTCATGTAGTATTCCTTATCACCGCGTTTTTCAACAAGTCTTTGGAATTTTGGCACAATTAGGTCAAAGGAACCAGTACCAGCGAGGGTCTTTCTAAAGTGGTCGTGTTTTTCTTGCCTACCATCAAGGGATAAGACAACATTTTTCATATTCTCGTTCAGATAATCAATAGTATTATCATTTAGAAGTAGACCGTTGGTTGTGAGGGTGAAGTTAAAGTGCTTGTTATATTCTTCTTCTTTACTCCTTGCGTAGTCAACAGTATATTTTACCACATCTAGATTCATCAAAGGCTCACCACCAAAGAAATCTATGTCTAGGTTGTAATGACTGCCAGAATTTTCTAAGAGAAAATCAATTGCTCTTTTTGCAACTTCCTTAGTCATTATAGCGTCTGGTCCATGATATTTGCCGCCCTTTGCAAAGCAATAATCACAGGTAAAATTGCAAGTGTGGGCCACATTTAGGCAAAGAGCCTTGATGTTAGTTGGCCTTTTTGTAACATCAATTGCAAGGTCCTTAAAATTATCTTCTGTGAATAATTGACCTGTAGAGATAAGTTCTTCAACCTCATCGAAGGCTGCATTTAGTTCATCATCTTTGAGCTTGTACTTTTCTTTAATTTCTTCTTTTAATATATTTTCGTCTGTATTTTTGTATTTTTCAATAATATCATAGGTGACATCATCAACTAGGTGGACAGATCCACTATATATATCTAAAACAATATTAAAACCCTTAGCTTTATATTGGTGTATCATAAATTCTCCTTTATTTTTAAAATCCCTACTATTATACTAATATGCAAGGATTATAAAAGCTTTAAACAGAAAAAAACTTACCTACATTTATGTAAGTAAGTTATTAAATAGTGTAAGTTTTTTCCTATTTATTTTCCTTTTTGCTAACACATTCTTGGTTGGCAACTCCGCAAGATGTTTTACAAGCAGATTGGCAAGATGTTTGACATTCACCGCAACCGCCGTCTTTTTGGCTCTTGTGAAGATTTCTTGTGTTAAGTGTAAGTATTCTTTTCATATTAAAATCTCCTTATCGATAAGAATTTCTTATTCAATTATAATATTAACAGTTTTCTTCTCTTTTGTCAATCAGGACAGATATCGAATTTTCCTCAATATTTAGATTAATGTTATTTGCTAATAAATTATTTATATTTTCTAAGACATTTTTATCAATTAATTCTCCTGGCGCAATAATTGGTATTCCTGGTGGATATGCGTAAGTAAAGCCAGCAGCAATTTTTCCCTCAGCATCTTTTATATTTATTAATAAAGATTCTTTTTCCATGGCCTCATAGATTTCGTAAATTTTTTTAGGTCTAATATAGGAAAAATTATTTGACGCATTTATTTGACCTAAAGTTTTATCAATTTTAATTAGAGATTTTTTGAGAAGTTCAAAAGCTAGGTCGCTATCGTAAAGACTTGCTATCAAAAGGACGTAGGAAGGGTAGGCCATTTCTACTTCGATTTTTTCTTTTTTCAGCAAGTCTCCAAGTTCTTTCCCGTTTATATTTGTATCCTTAGTTGAAATTAAAATCTTTGACCTGTCTTTATTTTTAGAATCAATTAATTTTAAATTTTTCAAATTCAACTTATAAAGATTATCGAGATTTTTTGATAACTTCTCATTTAAATTTTTCATCTTTCCAAGGTTTTCTAAAATATAATCAATAGATTGTAAGATCAGATAAGATGGGGAAGATGTTTGGAAAATAGACATAGCAAATCTTAAATCTTTTATTATTTTTTCATCGTTAACAAGAACAGCCGCTCCTGGTGTGAGGGCAGGAAGATTTTTATGAAAAGAAGTTATGGCTATATCAAAAGTGTTTTTATATTCGCCTGTCAAAAACAAATGAGACCCGTGAGCCATATCTAAAACTAGTTTGGTATTATTATCCTTACACAAATCATAAATTTTTTCTATATCAAGGATAAAGCCCTCGTATGAAGGTGAAGTGATTACAAGAGCAGCGTAGTTTTTAGCTTTTAATTGATTTTCTAAGTCCTTATAAGAAATATCAACTATTGCACCGATGTCATTAGTTTTAATATCTAGATAATCGACTTTTAATTTATTAATCAAGCAAGCGTTATAAACGGCCTTGTGGGATGATCTTTGGATTAAGATATTTTTTTTATTTTTTGTGAGGGCTCTTATGCTAGCTAAAATACCTGATGTAGATCCATTTGTAGAAATAATTGCCTCTTTTACCTTATAAATTTCTGCAATTTTTTTCTCCATTTCTACAAAAATTTCTTTAGGATCATTTAGGTTATCAAGCCCATCTATTTCTGTAAAATCCCTTCCATATCCTATATTTGGATTTAAAATTTTTGACCTTTTGTGACCAGGCATATGGAAAGGATAGATATTTTCATTTAAGTAATCATCAATAAGTTTATTTAACATATGTCCTCCACTAATATTATAGCTTAACTTAAAAATTTTGTAAGGTAAATTATCCATTTGGGTGTATGATAAGGCTAGGTGATTAAATGAAAGATAATTTTATAAAAATAATTAAATCAATAATAGTATTTTTGCTCTTTGTGATTGTATTTGCAGCAGGTTTTATTTTGTGGGGCTTTCTTAAGGGTGAAAAAATAGAAAATCCTATTGCAGATATTACAGGTCCTAAGGATGAGTTTTTATTCCTCCTTGCAGGAGTTGACTCAACAGGTGAAGAAACAGGTACAAGGACTGATACACTTATGCTTATAAGAGCTGATAGCAATAATAATACAGTAGATATGATCTCTATTCCAAGAGATTCTTATGTGTCAATAAATGGCAAGATGGATAAGATTAATGCTGCACACTCCTATGGGGGAATTGACTTGACCATGAGCGTTGTTAGGGACTTTTTGGGAATTAACCTAGATAAGTACATGGTAATTTCTTTTGAGGCAGTAATAGAAGGCATTGATGCACTTGGAGGTATGGATGTTGATGTAAGCCAAGACGTGGCAGGAGCTATGGGAATAAATCCTGGTATCCACACTATGAGTGGAGATGAGGTCTTAAAATATGTTAGGTTTAGAAAAGGCTATCAAAATGCAGACCTTGGTAGGATTAATACTCAGCAAGACTTCCTTAAACAATTTATAAAGGAAGCCACTAAGCCAACCAATCTGCCAAAACTTCCAAAAGTTTACGCTGCTATGAAACCATATATAAAAACAAATATGAATATAAAAGACCTATCATCTCTTGCCATGAAATTTAAGTTTGTAGATTCTTCAAATCTTAATTCTGTAAGGCTTGAGGGTGAGGGCTTTAATATGGGTGGCATCTCATATTATAAGATTTATCCTGAATCAATAGAAAATATCAGGTCAACCTACCTAAATTCATTTTTAAGAAATTAGGAAATGGGTATAATAGATATGAATACGATGGAGGAATTATGGATATCAAATCATTAATAAGAGTAATTGAAGATTACCCTGAAAAGGGCATATCCTTTAAGGATATAACAACCTTACTAAAGGATAAGGATGGTTTTAGAAAAACAATTGACCTACTTGAGGCAGAGTTAAAAGACTATGATTTTGACTATATAGCAGGTGTTGAATCAAGAGGACTTATCTTTGGTGCACCTTTGGCTGATAGGCTAAACAAAGGCTTTATTCCAATAAGAAAGCCAGGAAAACTTCCAGCTGAGATTGAAAAGGTATCTTATGATCTAGAATACGGCACAAACGAGCTAGAAATTCACAAAGACGCTCTTAATGAAGGCGATAGGGTTGTAATTATTGATGACCTTATTGCGACAGGTGGATCTGCAAAAGCTGCTGCAAAGCTAGTTGAATCTATTGGTGGGGAAGTTGTTTGTTTTGAATTTTTAATTGAACTTACATCTCTAAAGGGTAGAGAAGTTCTAAAAGACTATGATGTAATATCATTGGTTGAATATGACCATTAATTAAAATAATGTAAAGAGGTTTCATATTGAAATCTCTTTTTAAATGCTCAAATTTAAACATCTTTAAGAATTGAGAAATTAAATTAATTTTCTTAAATAAATTTATAAATATACTTGAAATGAATATTATCCCTAGTATAATCTTATTAAGGTCAGAGATGGTCAAAGAAATATGATGGAGGTAGAAATGCAATATAGAGATTATTATGAAGTGCTAGGGGTGGACAAAAAAGCTAGCGCTGATGAGATAAAAAAAGCATACAGAAAACTTGCTAAAAAATACCACCCAGACCTTCATCCAGACGATGAAAGTGCACACAAAAAATTTACAGAAATAAATGAAGCCTACGAAGTTTTATCAGATTCAGAAAAAAGAAATAAATACGACACATTTGGTGCCAATGCAAACTTTTCTGGCGGTCAAAACTTTGATCCAAGAGATTTTGGTTTTGATTTTGGAAACTTTGGAAATGGCTCTTACACATATACAAGTTCAAGTGGTTCAGGTTTTTCAGACTTTTTTGATACCTTATTTGGAGGTTTTGGAGGATCTTCTTCAAAATCTAGCCAAGGTTTTGGCGGTTTTGGTAGTTCATTTACTAAAAAGCCTAAGTCAAAACTAGATACCGAAGTTAGTATTTCAATTGATGAAGCCATGAAAGGTACAAGTAGAAGAATTTCTATAAAGTCAGAAACCGGCATAAAAGATATTGAAGTTAATATTCCAAAAGGACTAAAGAACAAAAATAAGATTAAAATCGACGGTTCTAAATACGGATTAAATGCAGATATTTATGTAATGGTCAAGATTAAAGAAACTGAGGATTTAAAACTAGAAGGAATTGACTTTGTAAAAAAAGTTAAAGTTAGTCCTTGGGATGCATACTTTGGTACTAAGAAAAAAATCTCAACAATTAAGGGCAATATCTTAGTTACAATTCCTGAAAAAATCACTTCCAATAAGAAAATAAGACTTAAGAACTTAGGATATACCGACAGGAAGAATAAGACTGGTGATTTGATCTTGGAAGTTCTTATTGATAACCCAGAACTTAACGAAGAACAAGTTGAATTATATAAAAAGCTAAAAGAAATCGAGGGATAATATGGATAACAACAAATTAACACAAAAATCAATCGAAGCTATCAACAATGCAAATTCAATGGCAATCAAGGATGCCAATCCAGAAGTTAATGAATTTCATTTAGCCCTAAGCTTAGTTGATAGCCCAAGCTCCTACGTTTCAATGGTTTTAACCAAGATGGGAGTAGACGTAAACTCATATAAGAAAAAAATAGAAAATAGGATAGAATCTTTGCCAAAACAATCTGGCAATGCGAAGACTTACCCATCTCAAGTCTTTCAAAGGATATTTTTGAAGGCTGAGGATGAGGCAGAGGCTATGGGTGATTCTTTCATATCAATTGAACACATTTTCCTTTCATTGTTGAAGGAAAATACTGAAATGAGCCCAATTAATAAGGAGTTTAATATTTCTTATAAGGCCTTCAAAGATTATGTCTTAAAAGTCAGGAATGGTCAAAAAGTTACAACAGATAATCCTGAAGAAACATCTAATCCATTGGAAAAATTCGGTAGGGACTTAACCCAAGAAGCTAGGGAAGGCAAAATAGACCCGGTTATTGGAAGAGATGCAGAAATTAGAAATGCACTTAGGATTTTATCACGCCGTAAGAAAAATAATCCGGTTTTAATCGGTCAACCTGGTGTTGGTAAAACTGCAATTGTCGAAGGTCTTGCCCAAAGAATTGTAAACAACGATGTGCCAGAACCTCTTCAAGGCAGGAGGATATTCTCACTTGATATGGGAGCTCTAGTAGCTGGTGCCAAATATAGGGGCCAATTCGAGGAAAGACTAAAGGCAGTAATTGAAGAAGTCAAAAAATCTGACGGTCAAATTATAATGTTTATAGATGAAATCCACACCATAGTAGGTGCTGGTAAGTCTGAAGGTGCTATGGATGCATCAAATATTATGAAACCAATGCTTGCCCGTGGAGAAATTAAGGTTATTGGTGCTACAACTCTTAACGAATACAGGGAATATATTGAAAAAGACGGAGCACTTGAGAGAAGATTCCAAAAGGTAATGGTAGAAGAGCCAAGCGTTGAAGATACTATTTCAATTCTTAGAGGTATTAAGGAAAAATATGAAATCTTCCACGGAATTAGGATTCAAGACTCAGCAGTAATTGCAGCTGCAGAATTATCTGATAGATACATTTCAGATAGATTTTTGCCAGATAAGGCAATAGATCTTATGGATGAGGCTTGTGCAACAGTTAGAACCGAAATTGACACCATGCCAGCCTATCTCGATGAGCAAAAGAGAAAATTATTACAATTACAAATTGAAATCACAGCCTTAAAGAAAGAGGAAGATGATTATTCAAAGAAGAGGCTAGCTGATCTTGAAAAAGAATTAGCTGATCTTTCAGAAACTTATAATGAAGATTTCTTAAAGTGGAAAGAGCAAAAATCTGCCATTGATGATGTAAAAACCATCAAGGAAGAAATAGACAAAGTCAAGGTTGAAATAGATCAGGCAGAAAGGTCTTATGATTTTGAAAAACTTTCAGAACTCAAATACGGTAAGTTAGTTGAACTTGAAAATAAATTAAAAGAAGCTAGTGCATCTAATAATGACGATTCTTCTATAAAGGAAGAAGTGACTGACGAAGATGTTGCAGATGTAGTTTCAAGCTGGACAAATATCCCAGTATCAAAACTAGTTGAGACTGAAAGGACAAAAATTCTTCATTTAGGCGACACCCTACATCATAGGGTAATCGGCCAAGACGAAGCAATTAAAGCTGTTTCTGATGCAATCATCAGGGCTAGATCAGGTCTTAAAGAGCAAAATAGACCAATAGGTTCCTTTATCTTCCTAGGCCCTACAGGTGTTGGTAAGACAGAACTTGCAAAAACTCTTACAGAAGCCATGTTTGATGATGAACATAATATGATTAGGATTGATATGAGTGAATATATGGAAAAATATTCTGTATCAAGGCTAATCGGTGCCGCTCCAGGCTATGTAGGCTACGAAGAAGGTGGTCAATTAACTGAAGCTGTTCGTAGAAAACCATATTCTGTAATCCTTTTTGATGAAATTGAAAAGGCTCACCCTGACGTATTTAATATCCTTCTTCAAGTATTAGATGACGGAAGATTGACAGATAGCCAAGGCAGGACAGTTGATTTTAAGAATACAATAATCATCATGACTTCAAATATAGGTTCAGAATATTTAATAGACGGTCTAAATAAAGATGGCACTATTAAGGAAGAAAATCAAAAGAAAGTTGATGAAGTTTTAAGAAGATCATTTAAGCCTGAATTCTTAAACAGAATAGATGATATAGTTATGTTCACACCACTAACAAGCGATCAGGTTTACGAAATTATCGACCTACAAATTGATAATATTAGAAAGAGACTTGCTGATAGGGATATCAAACTTGAAATAACACCAGCAGCTAAAGAGTATATTCTAGCTAATTCTTACGATGTAGAATACGGTGCTAGACCTGTTAAGAGATACCTACAAAGAAATGTAGAAACAAAACTTGGTAAGCTAATAATCGAAGGAAAAGTTTCCGATAGAGATACAGCTACTCTTGACTTAGTTGATAATAAACTAGAATTTAAAATCAAATAAGATAGTTGTGCCAAGTAGAAATAATAACGGAGTAATTTAGTAAGTTGCTCCGTTTTTACTTTGGCTATTTTCTGGGGTTTTATACTATATGTAGTATTTTTATACTTATGACCACAATATATAGTACTATTTATTTTACTTTAAAAATAAAATATGGTATGATATAAGTGTAAAATTTCGGAGGTAAAAATGTTACAGGTAATTAAAAGAGATGGGACTAAAGTCGATTTTAATAAAGATAAAATAACCATCGCTATTGAAAAAGCCATGCATTCCCCAAGCGGTATTTATGTGGAAGGCCAGGCGGCAGAAATAGCTGGTGAGATTGAAGAGAGATCTAAAAATAAAAGAGAAATCTCAATTTATGAAATCGAAGACTTAGTCTACTACAAACTAATAGACAGGAAAAATCCTGCTACAGCCAAGGCCTATGAGTCTTATAAGTCAGTTCAGGCTTATAAACGTGAGCAAAATACATCTGACGATGAAATAATCGGACTTTTAAATCAAACCAATATAGATGTAATGGATGAAAACTCAAATAAAAATCCAATCATTGCTTCAACCCAAAGAGACCTAATAGCTGGCGAAGTAGCAAAAGACATAGCAAAAAGAAAACTAATTCCAGCAGACCTTGTAGAAGCTCATGATTCAGGAGCTATACATATTCACGACCTCGATTATCTAATTCAACCAATTTTTAATTGTTGCTTGGTAGATATGAAAGATATGCTGGATAATGGAACAGTTGTAAACGAAAAAATGATTGAAACACCAAAGTCTTTTCAGGTTGCTTGTAATGTTATGACTCAAATCATAGCTCAAATAGCTTCAAACCAATATGGTGGCCAATCAATCAATATTTCTTGTTTAAGCCCTTATTTGGAAAAATCTTTCGATAAGAATTTTAAATTATCAAAAGAAATCTTAGGTGACACTGACAAGGCAAAAGAAATGGCAGATGCCCTAACTCAAAGAGATCTAGAAAGTGGCATTCAAACCATTCAGTATCAAATCAATACCCTTATGACTTCAAACGGTCAATCACCTTTTGTGACACTTTTCATGCATACAGATGAAAACGACCCATATCTTGGCCAAACAGTTGAAATTATAAAAGAAATTTTAAAACAAAGAATCCAAGGTATTAAAAATGACCAAGGCGTATATGTTACACCAGCTTTTCCTAAGCTAATTTACGTACTTGATGAAAATAACATAAATCCAGATTCCAAGTATTTCGACCTAACAAGACTTGCTGCAGAATGTACTGCAAAGAGAATGTATCCTGATTATATTTCAGCAAAGAAGATGCGTGAAAACTACGAAGGCAATGTTTTCTCTCCAATGGGTTGCAGGGCCTTCCTTCCTCCTTACAAGGACAAATTCGGAGACTACAAGTTTGATGGTAGGTTTAATATGGGAGTTTGTACAATAAACCTCCCACAAATTGGAATTTTAGCCCATGGTGATGAAGATTTATTCTTTGAAATATTAGAAAAAAGACTTGACCTTGTAAAAAGAGTTGGACTTTTAAGATATGACCACCTTTCTAAGGTAACAAGCGATTCTTCACCAATCCACTTCCAACACGGAGCGATTGCTAGACTTAAAAAACACCAATCAATCAAACCACTTCTAGAAAATGGTTATGCTACAGTTACAATTGGCTATATTGGAATATATGAAGCCACAAAGCTAACTATTGGGGAAAGCCATACAACAAAGAGAGGCCACGATTTTGCCATGAAGATCATGGAAATGTTAAATGACAAGAAAAAAGAGTGGTCAGATCAATATGGTATTGCCTTTGCGGTTTATGGCACACCTGCAGAAAGCTTAACTCACAGGTTTGCATCAATTGACAAAGAGAGATTTGGAGATATAAAAGACGTCACAGATAAGGGATATTACACAAATTCCTTCCATGTAGATGTTAGGGAAAATATTTCTGTATTTGATAAATTTGACTTTGAATCTGAATTCCAAAAATTATCTACAGGCGGTTGTATTTCCTATGCAGAAATTCCAAATATGACTAACAATATAGACGCAGTCCTAACAATGATAGAATATATCTATGATCACATCCAATATGCTGAATTTAACACAAAGAGCGATTATTGCGGCAATTGTGGTTACGATGGGGAAATTCTTTTAGACGATGACAACCAATGGTATTGTCCAAATTGTGGTAACCACGATAGGGCAACACTTACAGTTGTTAGGAGAACTTGCGGTTATCTTGGAGAAAATTTCTGGAATGAAGGTAGAACTAAAGAAATAAAGGCGAGAGTCCTTCATATATGAATTACGGGCAAATAAGAAAATACGATGTTGCAAATGGTCCTGGTATCAGGACCACTTTTTTCCTTACAGGTTGTGATAGAAATTGCCCGAATTGTTTTAATACCGACTATATGGACTTTAACCATGGGAAAAAATGGGATGAGCAAGCTGAAAAAGAAGTTATTTCATATCTAAAACTCAACCAAGTTGAAGGCCTAACTGTTCTTGGTGGGGAGCCATTTGAAAATCCCCTGGGTCTTTTAGATGCTTTAAGGAATATAAAAAAAGAGGTAACAAAGTCAATCTGGGTTTATACTGGTTTTATCTATGAAGATTTGGTTAATATGGCCAAAGCTCGCGAGATTTTAGAAGAAATTGACGTCCTTGTTGACGGAGAATTTATAGAAGAACTCAAGGATTTAAAGCTAAAATTCAGGGGCTCTTCTAATCAGAGAATAATTGACGTAAAGAAATCATTAGAAAATAATAGAGTTATTATCCTAAATGGGTATAAATAGAAAAAGACAATTTAGGAGGAATAAATGACAAACCAAAAGAAAAGATCAGGTGCTGCGGGGATACTAATTGCAATAATAGCCATCATTGTAATTGCCCTTATTATGATTGTGCCAACCTATAATAGACTTGCAGGCAGTCGTGAAAATGTAAACCAGGCTTACGCTCAAGTACAAAACGTAGTCCAAAGAAGGGCAGACTTGATACCAAACCTTGTAAACACAGTTAAGGGCTACACTGACCACGAATCAGAAACTTTAACTCAAGTTACAAATGCAAGAGCAGGTGTCCAAAATGCTAAAAATCCAAAAGAACTTGCTGAGGCTAACGAAGAGCTAACAAGAGCAATTGGAGATATTAATGTAGTTGTCGAAGCCTACCCAGAATTAAAAGCTGATACTCAATTTGTTCAATTAATGGATGAATTAGCTGGTAGCGAAAATAGGATTTCAACAGAAAGAAAAAATTATAACGAAGCTGTTCAGGCATATAACACTGATATAAAGAAGTTTCCAACAAACCTAATAGCAAAATTTACAGGTTATGATGCGGCTGAATACTTTAAGGCTGATGCGAGTGCTCAAGATGCACCAAAGGTAGACTTTGGTAATTAGGCTTAGTTTAAAAATAACTAGGAAATAAAAGGAGATGTCATGAGAGAGGCAAAATTAAAAAGGCTTTGGCTAATATTTTTAATATTTTTCTGCCTTTTTCAAAGTAAAACTTATGCTAGCATCCCGAAACCAACGGACAATTATTACCTGGATGAAGAAAATCTCTTAGACGAATCGACCAAGGAAAATATAAATAAAACCAACAGACAACTTGAAGATAAGACAGGAAGCCAGGTAATAGTCATGACCCTGGATAATCCAGAAGGGCTTGAAGGAAATTACTATGGTACGGAAATATTCAACTCTTGGAAAATAGGAGATCAAAAAAAAGATAATGGAGTTTTAATTCTCTTACTAATGAGTGACCAAGAAGGGCAAAATCAAATAAATATCATCACTGGTTACGGCATAGAAGGCAGGCTCAATGACGGTAAAATTGGTAGGATAATTGATTCTTTCATGCTTGACGATCTAAGAGATGGTAATTATTCTGAGGCCCTTAATGAAGGTTTTAATGCTGTTGTAGGTGAGATTTGTGCTGAATACGATATAGAACTTGAAAAGGACTATACTGGCTATCAAGACGAGCTTGCAAATTCTAATGATGGAGGCATATCACTTAAGACCATTCTCTTTATGATTATTATTTTTATAATAATATCAAATATTATAAATAAGAATAATTATCGAGGTGGAGGTGGTGGAGGCTTCAGAAGAAGACGATACACCTATCCAAGATTTGGTCCAGGTTGGTCATCTTGGTCTAGCTCTTCAGACTCTTGGGGATCTTCAAGCTTTGGTGGCGGTTCATCAGGAGGAGGCTTCGGCGGAGGATTTTCCGGTGGTGGAGGATCTTCAGGCGGAGGCGGCGCTGGCAGAAAATTTTAAGGAGTAAATATTGAAAGGATATTTAGCAAGTCATTTTTTTAATGATGCTATGTTTAGGTGGACAGAAGATTTAGCCCAGTATATAGAAAAAAATACTGATCTCGAACTTTATGTTCCACAAAGAAATGCAGATATAAACGATAAGAAAAATAATGATGCGATTATAACTGATATTAAAATATCGCAGGCAGATACTGCTCATCTTAAAGAATCTAATGTATTAATTGCAAATCTTGACGGATTGACAATTGATGATGGGGTTTCTGCAGAAATCATGGCCCATGGAGTTATGCGAGAATTTGAAATAGACCATGGAATAGATTTTCCAAGGATGATTATAGGGATAATCACAGATATGAGATATCAGGGAACGGGTGAGAATAAACTCTATAGAAATCTCATGGTTGTTGGAAAAGTGAAAGAGCATGGCCACTTGGTTGTAGGATATGCTGGAGATGATTCTTTTAAGGAAGAAGTAGTTAGATATATAAATGATTTTATAAAAGAAAATAAATAAGGAAAAAGGCGGTAAATCTACCGCCTTTTTCCTATTTTAATTTATCTAGTAATTTTGTAGCAATAAAATATAAAAGGAAATAATTTATTATTCCATCTACTAATACTTTTACAAAACGTGAAGCTAACATTACCTTGTAAGGATTGTTAAATAATTGGCTTAACCACAATGTATTTAAGAACATATGACAGATGTAAAACACAAAAAATACCATAAGTCCAACTTGAACCTTCATAGAAATGTTTTTATCCTTTGAGTATTCTGTTATAAGTCCAGGTATAAGACCTGTTAGGACAGATACTAAGGTAAATCCAAAGTGTGGTGTGCCTCCAGCATTTATAGCAACACCTATTAAGTCGGCTGCAAGTCCAGCAAGTGCTCCAGGTATTGGACCTAATAGCATGCCTGCAAGCATCAATGGCAAGTGGCCAAAAGAAAACTTAATTGTTGGTGTGATGAAAATACCAAAAAATCTTGAAAAGATAATTGATAAAGCCGTCAACATAGCCGCCTTCACGAGTGAATCAACACTAATTTTTTTATTCATTTTTTCCCCTTTCTATCAGAGGTCAGCGGTTGCGATAAAGAATCGGAAGTTTCGTCTGGAAACAACAACCCATTTTCCAGCACTAATCGCTCTTTACCTACTCTGATAGATTCATTATAAGCTAATTGGGGGAAATTTCAAAATTTTAGTCTGGATTTAAGACAAAACCTTGGTCAACTAAGGTTTCAAACATTTTATTTCTATTTTTGATAATGGATCCTTGTTTTTTAGGAATTTGACTTGAAAAAGATTCACTTTTTCTACCAGAATCTCTCAAATCATAGTAGGTTGCCATTTCTTCATCATAAGCCTTTATCATTTCTAGATAAGAATCATAGGTCTTATAGGAATTTTCAAAGTTTTTTAAATTTATATCTAATCTTGGCTTTATTTGAGGATCTTGGTTTGGAACTCCAAAACCAACGCCAACTGCTGGGTAGGTTAATTTTGGCATCCCTAGTAATTCTATTACCTTCTTTGTATCATTGTGGATATTACCAAAATAATTAGCTCCAAGGCCTAAAGACTCAACAGCAATTGTCAAATTCTGTGCAGCAATAATTGCGTCTGTAAAACCTTGAATAAATTTATCAAAGCTTATGATATTGTCATTTTCAAGGCCTAATTCTCTAGCTATTTCGTAATTTCTTTTTAGGTCTACGATAAAAATCCAAAGTTCGGTCGCCCTTGCCATGTAGGCTTGGTTGCCATTTTCTGCTAATTTTTCTTTGATTTTTGGATCCGTAATCCTAATTATAGACATATTTTGCATGCCGTTTGAAGATGCCGACATATTTACAACATCTAGTAGGGTTTTAATTGTATCGTCGTCTATCTTTTCACCTGTAAATTCTCTAATAGTCCTGTGTTTTAATTGGTTTTTGATTGTTTGGTTCATAAGTCCTCCTTTCTTAATTAATACCCAAAGGAGTATAGTAATACTAGGAGAAGTTATGAAAATAAGGACATCTGTTCGAAACTTAATTGAATTCGTTATGAGATCTGGCGATATAGATAACAGATTTAGGGACAATACCATGATGATTGAAGGTATTAGGGCTCACCAAAAAATTCAAGCTAAGTACGATAAGACTTATAAAAAAGAATATAAACTTAAAAATATTACGACCTATAAGGACGTAGTTTTTGAGGTTGAAGGTAGGGCAGATGGTCTTGGCAAAAAAGATGGAACCTATCTTATAGATGAGATTAAGTCAACTTCTAGAAGCCTTGATGATCTTACAGATGATAATAAACTCCATTGGGCCCAGGCTCTTTGTTATGCTTACTTTTATGCTCTTGACAATTCACAAGATACGATGCTTATTTCCCTAACTTACGTATCGGTTGATGATTATAGGTCTAAGATATTTGAAAAGTCCTTTAGCTTTGATGAACTCAAAGATTTTTATTTTAAGCTCCTAGATGAATACATAATATTTTCAAAAATTTTGGCTACTAATAAAGAAAAAAGAGATTTGTCCATAAAAAAATTGGATTTTCCTTACCCATCTTACAGGAAAGGCCAGAGGAAGATGGCTGTGGCTGTATACACGGCAATTTTAGAAGAAAAAAATCTTTTTGTAGATGCACCAACAGGGATAGGAAAGACTATTTCAGCGATTTTCCCAAGTATAAAATCCATGCCTGAAAGTTTAACAGACAAGGTATTTTACCTAACAAGCAAAAATACCATAGCAAAAGAAGCCTTAAAAAGTCTAAATCTTCTTGAAGATAAGGGACTTTTCATAAAAGCCCTACATATTACAAGTAAGGAAAAAATTTGTTTAAATGACGAGGTTTCTTGTAATCCTGTTGATTGTCCTTATGCCAAGGGCCATTTCGATAGGGTAAATGATGCCTTAAAAGATATACTAGAGAATGAAAATACCATAGACTATGATATAATTATCGAGTATGCAAAA
The DNA here is from genome assembly GCF_056590475.1 of Anaerococcus sp. C0059F3. Classification (NCBI taxonomy): domain Bacteria; kingdom Bacillati; phylum Bacillota; class Tissierellia; order Tissierellales; family Peptoniphilaceae; genus Anaerococcus; species Anaerococcus sp. C0059F3. The sequence goes on along the minus strand of NZ_JBWPWE010000004.1, from coordinate 6,655 downwards.
AAATATATGGTTTGCCCATTAGAATTTGAACTCGATATTAGCCTCTATGCTGATTTTGTAATTTGCGATTATAATTATGTTTTTGATCCAAATGTTTTTTTGAAGAGGTTTTTTGAGGAAGTCATAGATTCCTATGTATTTTTGATAGACGAAGCCCACAACCTATTAGAAAGAACAAGGGATATGTATTCCTATTCCTTCAAAGATACTACTTTTACAGGTTTAATCGAACTTTTAGATGAGAAAAAAGATAGAAAGTTAAGAAAAAAATTGGGCCAGATTGTAGATGATTTTAATAAATTAGGCCAAATTGCAAAGAAAAATTCCTATTATTTTACAAATGATTACATAGATGTATTGGACAAGGATTTGCTTGCTTTATCAAAGGCAATGGAAAAATTTCTTGTAGAAAAAACTGACCATGGAGCTTATGACAAGGTTCTAGATCTCTATTTTGAAATAAATAAGTATCTAAAAATTTCGGATTACTTTGCAGAAGGCTTTTATAATGTCATTTCTTATGACCCAGGAAGTTTTGAGAGAAGTTTTGAGATAAAGTGTGCCGATCCTAGAGAAGTGCTTAAAAATAAATATAAACTTGCAAGGTCATCGATATTTTTCTCTGCAACCCTTTCGCCAATGGGTTATTTTGTAAAGGCGCTTGCTGGAGAAGATTCCTTAAAACTAAGACTAGATATGCCTTTTAATCCTAGTCATCTTTTGATTTTTAAAAAATCTATATCTACAAGATATAGGGATAGGAATAGGAACCTGGCACTGGTTGCAGAATCAATTAGGGATTTTGTCGCAAGTAAAAAAGGTAATTATTTTATATTTTTCCCATCTTACTCATATTTGGAGGATGTGGCAGAGTACTATAAGGATAATTTTGATGAAGAAATTCTAATCCAGGAAAGAGTAATGACAGCAGAAGCTAGGGGAGATTTTTTAAATGAATTTACCTATGATTCGGCTAAAATTGGATTTTTAGTTCTTGGTGGAATTTTCTCTGAAGGAGTAGACTTAATTGGCGATAGGCTAATTGGATCGATGATAATATCTGTAGGCATGCCTGGAGTCTCAAAAGAAAGAGATTTGATTAAATATCACTTTGACAAAGAAGGTTTCAATGGCTTTGATTATTCCTACACTTATCCAGGCTTAAATAAGGTCTTTCAAGCAGCTGGAAGGGTTATAAGAGGAGAAGAAGATAGGGGAATAATTTATCTTTTGGATGATAGGTATTCATGGCAAAAATATATGGAGCTTTTCCCAAAACATTGGACAAATCAAGTGATAGCAAATGATAAAGATGATTTTGAAAGAATTATAAATAAATTTTGGAGTATAGATGAAGAAGAGACAGACTAAAGATATAAAAATAACCCAAATGAAATATCCAAATATTTCAATAGGTTTTGACGAAAATGGAAGAAAAGTAGAATTTAAAGGTGGTCTTTTAGGCCAAACCGTAAGAGTAAAAGCTGGAAAGAAAAACAAGGATAGGATTAAAGGGAAATACATAGAGCTCCTTGAAGGATCAAAGCTTGAAAATGCTAGAGAATATTGCCCACAAGCTGAAATTTGCGGTGGTTGTGCTTATCAAAAACTTGCTTATGAAACGGAACTTATGCTTAAGCATGGAATGATAAAAGATTTATTTGATGAACATGGAATTGAATATAACAATGACATATCAATAAATAGGTCACCTATCACAAAAGGTTTTAGGAATAAGATGGAATATACTTTTGGTGACTCAGTTAAGGGTGGCCCGCTTGTTTTAGGACTTCATAGAAAGAGAAGATTTTACGAAATAGTGGATTGTAAGAATTGCAATATTGTAGATTCTGATTTTAATACCATAAGATCAAAAGTCCAGGAATATTTTAGAGAAAAAGGAACTGACTTTTATCACAAGATGGCAAAAGAAGGTCTTTTAAGGCACCTTGTTATTAGAAAAGCCATGCACACTGACCAAATTATGGTAATATTGGTAACCACAAGTGATGACATTTTTGATGAAACAAGATTAAGATTATTCTTGCACATGCTTTTAGATTTAGACCTTGATGGTAAAATTTTCTCAGTATATCATGTCTTAAATGATTCGGTTGCAGATGCAGTTATTCCTGAAAAGATAAAATTAATTTACGGCAAAGAATATATCACAGAAGAAATGATGGGCTTAGAATTTAGGATATCCCCATTTTCTTTCTTCCAGCCAAATGTATTTACAGCAGAAAAACTCTACCAAAAAGCCTTTGATCTAGCTGAAATAGATAAAACAATGGATGTCCTCGACCTATATTCAGGAACAGGTACTATCACCCAGCTAATGGCGAGTGTAGCAAAGACTGCAACTGGTATAGAGATTGTCGAAGAAGCAGTAGAAAAAGCAAGAGAAAATGCAAGGATAAATGGTCTAGATAATGTAAATTTCCTCTGTGGCGATGTCTTAGAAGAGATAGAAAAAGTAGGAAACAAATACGACGTGGTGGTATTAGATCCACCAAGAGCAGGAATAAGTCCTGCATCTTTAGAAAAAATTCTAAATATCGACTGCAAAAAATTTGTCTACATCTCCTGCAATCCAAAAACACAGATGGAAAATTTAAAAACTTTTATAGATAGGGGATTTGAGATAAAGGACTACGAAATCTACGATCAATTTCCAAATTCAAGACATTTAGAAGCAATTGCTTTACTTGAAAAATAAAATAAAGTCTTTATAACTGGCTTATGAGATAAAATTTCTAAGCCAGTTTTTTAGTAAATTTAATAAAAAATCAAGGTATAATGAAAGTAATAATTAGTATCAGAAAAGAACTGTTACTATATGAAAAAGAGGTAGAAAATGAGCCTAACTTATAAAATAGCAGCTGACATTGTAAGACTTCTTGGTGTCAAAAAAATGTTTTTAAAAAATAAAGAAGAGATGCTAGAATATGCAAAAGGCGAAAATGCAAAAGTAGTTTTTGAGCTTGAGAAGGCAAAAAAGAGAGCTATGAGGAGAAATTATTTTCTATTTGATAGGGATGTGATGGGATCTATGCTCATAACTTATCAAAAAAATAAAAGTCCGGCTAATGGAGCTGTTCTTTACCTTTTTGGTGGGGGAATGATTACACAACCGAATAAAATAGATTTTTCTTTAGCCGAAAGGATAATGGAAAAAACTAATAAAGACGTCTGGTTTTTGTTTTATCCTCTATGTTCAGAAGATGTTAATGTGAGTAAGACCTATGAAGTTTGTTTTGAAACCTATAGATTAATGACAGAAACTTACCAAGCTTATAATATAAGTGCATTGGGTTTTTCTTCAGGGGCTTGTCTTTCTCTTGGAATATTTCTTCACAATAATGCTTTGGGAAAACCTCTTCCAATGCCTGGCAAAATAATATCAGTCTCTCCAGGAGGAATTCCTGATGCAAGCCAAGATGAAAACAAAGAGATATGGGATAAATTAAAAGAACTAAACCAAAAAGACATCATGATAGAGCCAACATATTTTAAAACCGCCAGAGAAATCTTGATGGGAGATGCAGATTTGCCAGAATATATGTTAGATGGAACAAAGGGAGATTTCACTGATTTTCCAAAAACTTATTTCTATTATGGTGGCAATGAATGTCTCTTTGCCTTCGCTGAAGAATTTAAAAAAGCAATGGAAAAATATAAAGCCCCATATGAGATTATTGTTGGTGAGGGCATGTGCCATTGTTACCCTTTAGTGAGGTTTTTTAGAGAAGGAAGAGAAGCTCAAGATGAAATAATAGAATTATTGAAGTCTTGAATTTAAAAGATTTATAAAGATCTAAAGGGAAATCAAAGAGAGAGTGGGAATACAATTTATGATTTTTATTTTCTTATTTATTTTATGCCTAATATTTTTCGGTTTGTGTTTTTTGGGAACAGGCACCGATGAGAAAAATTTAAAAAACTATATGTCCTACCCTGATGAAGTGCAGGCAAAAATAAAAAGGATAGGTGACTACCAAGGGAAATTTAAAGAAGCTAGTAAAACATCGACATTTGTTGCAAATTTTATAGTATTTTCTATTTTATTTTTGATATTAGGACTAAAAATTCGTCAGGAAAGTTTTGTCCAAAACTTTATAGCTCTATTAATTTTAGGACAAGGATTGAATGTTTTCGACCTTGTATTTATAGATCTATTGTGGTGGAGAAATACAAAAAGAATTAGGCTATCAAAAATACCAGAAAAAGCACTGTACCAAAATCCAAAGAAACACATAGAAGCATTTGAAAGAGCTTTTTTTATGTACTTTCTGATAGCTTTACTAGATGGATATATCCTAACTTTATTCTAAGGAAAAATCATGAATTTTACTTGTTATGGAGAAAAATTTAACAAATCTATCTTATTTATCCACGGTCTCGCATCTACAGCTGACTTATGTTTTAAACCACTTTTGCCTTATCTTACTGATTATTATGTGATTTTTTGTGAGCTTGATGGGCATTGTAATTCTTGCATAAATGATATGATCTCAATGGAAAAAACAATTGAAGATATAGAATCTTACATATTAAATAAGTTAAATGGGGAGCTTTACGGACTTTGTGGATTTTCTATGGGAGGGAGTCTTGCAGTAGACCTAATTTCAAGAGGAAATATTAAGGTTAAAAATGCACTGCTAGATGCGCCGATAACTGCCGAACTAGGGTTGATGGGTATTATTTATACTTGGACCTTTATCATAGGAACAAATATGATAAAAAAAGGAATAAAAATTCCTAAGAATATATTAGATAAGGTCATGGGCAAAGATAATACAAGTATTATCGAAATGATGTATCCAAAAATCAGCAATAGAACTATTAAAAATGTTTGCAAATATATTTACCATTACAAATTTTCTGAGAATTTAAAAAAATATTCTAAACCTCTTTTATTTTGGAGGGGTAGCGAAGAACCGATTCCAGCAAAAAGCCAAAAGAATTTGGAAAAATATTTACCACAAATGACAGTAGAAGTATTTAAAGGCTTTGGTCATGGTCAATTTTTGCATGAACGTCCAAGAGAATATGCTGAAAAATTGAAAAAATTCATGGACGATTAAAAATTAATTAAAAAAATATAGAAAATAAGGGAGGTTTTAATTTGGAAATTAGGAAAATTTTAAAAGTAGATTTATCTAAATTATCAAGGTTGATGGTAGAAGTTTATAATGCTCCACCATGGAATGATAAATGGACAGAAGAAACAGCCTTAGAATCCTTAACTGATATTTTGAATTTTCCAAACTTTACTGGATATCTTATCGAAGATGGAAATGATATTATAGGTGCAATACTGGGATATTCTAGGAAATATGCCACTGAAACTACCTATTATATTGATGAGTTTTTCATTTCTGAAAAATATAGGAGATTAGGTTTAGGGGATAAACTGTATAATACAACTATTAATCAATTAAAGAAAAAAGCTATAAGTGGAGCATTTTTTACAACTTTGAAAAATTCACCTGCTTATAATTTTTATACAAAAGAAGGAGCCTGGGATCTAGAGGATTCAGCATGTTTCTACCATAAATTTTAGTAAGACACCTATAAACAATAGGTGTTTTTCTTTAAAAATTAATAAGGGTATATTGTAAATACTATTTTAAAACGAGGAAGCAAATGAAAAGAATTTTAATTATAGAGGATAATGAAGATATTGGCTTGCAAATGAAAAGATATTTAATAAAAAATGGCTATGAGGTTGAGCTTGCAAAGTCTTTTTATGAAGCAAATTACAAGATGAATGTTGATATTGATGTAGCGCTACTTGATATAAATCTACCAGATAAAGATGGTCAACATCTGATAGAGAAATTAAAAGAAAAGGACATCAGGGTTATTGTAACAACGGTAAAAAATGAAGAAGATTTTATAATTGCAGCCTTGGATCAAGGGGCGGACGATTACCTAACAAAACCATTTTCACTTGCTATATTAAGGGCGAGGATTGATGCAGTTTTAAGGACTCTGCCTATATCACAAGATAAAAGTATTTCTTATAAAGATATAAAAATAGATTTAAACGAGTCAAAAGTTTATTTTAAAGGGGAAAATATTGAATTAACTCCACTTGAGTATGAAATTTTACTTTTCTTTATTAAAAATCCCCACAGAGTTTATACAAGGAGCCAACTTCTTGAAATGTTTTGGGAGGATAGGGATAAGTTTGTAAATGATAACACTCTCACATCAACTATTAAAAGAATTAGAGAAAAGCTTGATAGGGAAGTTATATCAACTGTAAGAGGAATAGGTTATAGGATGGACTAGATGGTATATGTATTTTGGATAATAAGTCTTTTTTTACTTCATTATTTTTTAGAAAAAAGAAAGAAAAAGAGAATTAACGAGCTTACCGATTTGATAGAAAATATGAAAAATCAAAATTATAAAATCCCTATGAAACAAGATGATTTTTCGATTTTGGAAGATAAAATTTACAAGCTATTTATTGAAATTGTAGAAGCCAAGGAAACCACCAGCAAAAATAGCGAAAAGCAAATAGAATATTTAGAAGATATAGCCCATCAGATAAAAACCCCAATCACTAAAGTGACCCCACAAAGTTGGACCTAATACCAGAGTTAGAACTAAACTAGCTCTGGTATTTCTTTGTTCTTTCCTA
>NZ_JBWPWE010000028.1:0-1261 GCF_056590475.1 Anaerococcus sp. C0059F3 | reverse complement strand
ATAAAAACTAAATAGCAAACAATATTTCCAGTCAAGAAAGAAAGGGCGCAAGGTGGATGCCTTGGCACATGAAGACGAAGAAGGACGTAAGTGAACGAAAACTAGGGTAAGCTCACAAAAAGCCATGACCCCTAGGTCTCCGAATGGGGAAACCCGGCTATGGAAGACATAGTCATCACTAAGTGAATACATAGCTTAGTGAAGTAAGACCCTGTGAACTGAAACATCTAAGTAGCAGGAGGAAAAGAAAGAAAACTCGATTTTCTTAGTAGCGGCGAGCGAAAAGAAAACAGCCCAACTCAATAAGGATCATATTTAATTAGCAGAATCATTTGGGAAGATGAACCAAAGAAAGTGACAGTCTTGTACGCGACAGTTAAATATGGACAGAGTGAAAGTAGCACCGGACACGAGGAATCCGTTGTGAAGATAGGGGGCCCATCCCCTAAGGCTAAATACTAACATGTGACCGATAGTGAACAAGTACCGTGAGGGAAAGGTGAAAAGAACCCCGAAAGGGGAGTGAAACAGAACCTGAAACCTAGCGCCTACAAGCAGACAGAGCACTAAAGTGTGATGTCGTACCTTTTGTAGAATGGGCCAGCGAGTTATTCTAAGCGGCAAGATTAAGTATTTAAGATACGAAGTCAAAGCGAAAGCGAGTCTTAATAGGGCCAAAGTCGATTAGAATAGACCCGAAACCGGGTGATCTATCCATGACCAGAGTGAAGGTGAAGTAAAATTCACTGGAGGCTCGAACCGGGTACGGTTTAAAACGTATCGGATGAGTTGTGGATAGGGGTGAAAAGCCAAACGAACTCGGATATAGCTGGTTCTCCTCGAAATAGCTTTAGGGCTAGCCTTTGACTAAAGATTTTAGGAGGTAGAGCACTGAATGGTCTAGGGCGGTTAACCGTACCGAAACCTATCAAACTCCGAATGCCAAAAAATCAGGTCAAGGAGTCAGACTTAGAGGGATAAGCTTCTAAGTCGAAAGGGAAACAGCCCAGACCGACAGCTAAGGTCCCCAAATCTGGATTAAGTGGAAAAGGATGTGAATCTACTAAGACAACCAGGACGTTGGCTTAGAAGCAGCCATGCATTTAAAGAATGCGTAATAGCTCACTGGTCAAGTGGGTTTGCGCCGAAAATGAACGGGGCTAAAATCCAGTACCGAAGCTTCGGATTGATAGAGAATTTAAATCTATCGCATAAAGAACTAAAGAAAAAGGTAAGAAAAGCTTAACTAGGAAATATTGTA
>NZ_JBWPWE010000027.1:0-1278 GCF_056590475.1 Anaerococcus sp. C0059F3 | reverse complement strand
CTTAATTTTCTTATTGAGGTCTTTTCCTCATTGACTTTAAGCTTTAATTTTCCTTCTAACAGCTTTTTGACTCTTTTGTAGTATCTTTCGGCTGCTTTTCTATTTCTTGCAAATATTAGCATGTCGTCTGCATATCTTACAAATTTGTATCCCCATTTTTCAAGTTCTTGGTCAGCTTCATTTAGGTAGATGTTTGCGAGTAATGGACTTAGGGGACCGCCTTGTGGGACTCCTTTGTCTGATTTTACTTTTATTTCATCTATCATTATTCCTGATTTTAGATATTTGTGTATTAAGGATATTACATCTCCATCTTTTATTTCTTCTGATAGGATTTGTATGAGTTTGGATTGGTTTACTGTGTCGAAGTATTTTTCTAGGTCTAAGTCTACTACCCAAGTGTATCCTTCTTCTGCTATTTCTTTTATCCTTTTTAGGGCATCATGTGCATTTCTATTTGGTCTAAATCCATAGCTGTTTTCTGAGAATTTATTTTCATATATTGGGCTTAGTATTTGTGCTATTGCTTGTTGTATTACCCTATCTGTTGTTGTGGGTATTCCTAGATTTCGTTTCTTACCATTTGATTTTGGTATTTGTACTCTTTTTACTGCTTTGGGCTTGTATTTCCTCGCTCTTATTTGTCCTAGTATTTTATCTTTGTTTTCTTTTAGATGTTCTAGGAGTTCTTCTGTTGTTATTCCATCTATTCCTGCTGTACCTTTGTTGGATTTTACTCTTTTAAAGGCTTCATTTAGGTTGTCTCGATGGAGTATTTTCTCAATTAGTTCATTTTTGGTATTTTCTTTTGAGTTAATCTTATCATGACTGTGTCCAGCTAATTTATTTTCACTTTCCGAGTTATCTTTGATTAGTCTGGTTGATTTTCTACAGTCTTTGCCATGATTAGTTTCTTTCATAAATTTATACCTCCTGTAGTTCGGTCCTTCCTAGTTTTAACTAGTACTATGACTTCTGCTGACTTCTCACTATTCGTTGTTACTACTGTTTCGTTAGTGAGACCTCCTCGGGTAAGGGCATGTTCTTTCCTCTCATCTATCTGCCACATCTACATTTACGTATTCCGTGTAGTTTTTGGACTTTACTTTGTTGTGCAAGCTTATCCTACGTAACTGCCTTATATGATTTCTATTCGTCAGACCAAGAGTTTGCCTAGGGCTTCCTTCAGATTCCAGCTCACGATGGACACCCTTGCCTTTGGCTATGTGTTTCCCACTACCGGGCACACTTAGGACTTTCACCTGTTAGATTATGCTC
>NZ_JBWPWE010000026.1:0-1383 GCF_056590475.1 Anaerococcus sp. C0059F3 | reverse complement strand
TGTTCCCATACCGAACACAGAAGTTAAGCCTTATAACGCCGATGGTACTGCTCGGGCAACCGTGTGGTAGAGTAGGAAGTTGCCAAATAACTATTTCTAGCCTAATCGTTTTTACGATTAGGTTTGAAAAAAGTTAGAAATAATAATTAAATTAAGATTTATGATAAATTCTAGGTTTTCCTAGAATTATTCTATCTAGCTTTATGCTTAGGTAGCTCAATGGTGGAGCACCCGGCTGTTAACCGGTAGGTTGTGGGTTCGAGTCCCACCCTGAGCGCCAAAAAAGCTTTTAGCGCGGGATAGAGCAGTCTGGTAGCTCGTCGGGCTCATAACCCGGAGGTCGTAGGTTCAAATCCTGCTCCCGCAACCAAAATTATAATATTTTTTAATATGGCGAAGTAGCTCAGTTGGCTAGAGCATTCGGTTCATACCCGGAGTGTCAAGAGTTCAAGTCTCTTCTTCGCTACCATTTTTTTATAAGCTCTTAGCTTATTTGACCTAGGAGCTATATGGCTCCATGGTCAAGCGGTTAAGACACCAGCCTCTCACGCTGGTTTCCCGGGTTCGAATCCCGGTGGAGTCACCAGATTGACCATAGACTTATATAGCCTATGGTATTAATTTTTAAGGTGAAATTAAATTTTTAAAGATTTTAAAATCAAGGCCCCATGGTCAAGCGGTTAAGACACCACCCTTTCACGGTGGTATCCCGGGTTCGAATCCCGGTGGGGTCACCACATGGAAGTATAGCTCAGTTGGGAGAGCATCTGCCTTACAAGCAGGGGGTCACAGGTTCGAGCCCTGTTACTTCCACCAATATTATTACAATAATGACTATTTAGGGGATTGTACCGTATGAGTTGACGTTTATTCTAACGCCACTCCGTGGGGGCTCCTCTACGCGCCGGAGAGGCGTGCCTTATGGCCTGGTAGTTCAGCTGGTTAGAATGCCGCCCTGTCACGGCGGAGGTCGTGGGTTCGAATCCCATCCAGGTCGCCAATATAATAATAAACCTTAGATGTGGCTTCGTTCTAAGTCCGCCGTTACGGCGGAGAGTTCTTCGGACTCACTTTGTTCGTCTCGAAGATTTCAAATCTAACGATTTGAAACCCTGCAAGGGACTGGGTTCGAATCTCATCCAGGTCGCCAATAATATAGTAATTATAAGATTTAGAGCTTATTACAATATAGTGATTGGATAGTCTAATCCCGCCAACACTTTTTGATGGGCTGATGTAGCTCAATTGGTAGAGCAACTGACTTGTAATCAGTAGGTTGTGGGTTCAATTCCTATCATCAGCTCCATATGCGGATGTGGCTCAGTGGTAGAGCATCGCCTTGCCAAGGCGAGGGTCGCGAGTTCGAATCTCGTCATCCGCTCC